>CAJBLH010000051.1 GCA_903953895.1 uncultured Desulfobacteraceae bacterium
TATTGATTGCTGAAATCAATGAGCTGGGATATTCGGCAGTTGGTCGTAAATATGGGGTAAGCGACAATGCCGTCAGGAAGTGGTTGAAGGACTACCAGAAACAACAATCGTGAATAAAATTCGTCCGCGATGTGAAAAGTCTCACACAAAGTCACACAAAAAAAGAAAAAGGGGCTAACCCTTTCAGGCTAACCCCTTGTTATGTCCATCACGGACTCGAATCAACTAATAACTTATCGTAAATTAACAATATTAAACATACACGTATTATGCATACCCCTAAATATACCCCAATAAAATTGGGCTGTAACTTTTTTTTACCCATTCCAATGAAAAAAATACGAACTTGACCCATCTTTGAAAATCACTGCTGAAGTTCTTCATCCGGGTTGATGAATTCTTCAGTTTCAGCATTCCACCAACCATAATTGAGCGCATCCGCATCAGCCGATGCTTCAATTGATTGAGCAGAAACCCAGCGTTTTAACGGAGCGCTTCCTGGTACGCTTCTTGTGACTTTTACCTGGTACATCAGTTGCCCGTTCATCCATGTCGGTAGTATCACCTCCACATCGGTTCCTATCTGTCCGATTTCTCGATAGTTGACGACAGATCCTGGTGTAAAAACATGAATACAATTTGGCGGTGGGACCTTATCCTTGAAAATTACGCCATATTCTCTGTAATCCTTAAACCCTGAGTATGCTGATTCCAGTCCCTTAATGTAATCAAAAAGGATGTTTCGTTCAGTTATTTCTTCCGACTCGGCTGAGATTTGCAGGCGTTGAATGATTACCATAAAGTTAAGAAAAAGCCTTTCCGTAAGCCTCAAGCTACCGTATGTCTGGTCAAAAAGCACCAAACAGTCTCCACGGAGCCCGCCTCCTTCCATCGTACGAACTGAAATATTGGTCGCTGCTGACCTGACATCCTGCCTCAATATACTGTATTCACGGCAAAATATTGCAGAAATCCAATTCGATAGAAACTGCTTAACCCCTTTTTCCTTAAACCAATCGTCCTGAATGCAAAGCAGAACTCCACTGGTACGGAAATTCCGTTGTCGGGAGCGCATATTGGGATTTTGTTGACGAAGCTCTTGATAAGAGTGAAACGTGCCGGCTTGATCGGTATAGCCTTCTACTTTTTCAGTAATTTGCATTTGACATTCTGCGATAAACCCGGAATCACCTATCAATAAATGATTTTCCATTAAATCAATTGGCATAATACCCGTGTTGATCCAGGTTCTTATCCTCGGTTTTGTATGTCGGCCTGGAGAACCGGGTCTAACTTTAATGTAGGGTTGAAATGCGCCGGCATTCCAGGATATGACCTCGAAAGGCCGCCCCATATGGAAATAGGTTGCCCCAGGATAACATTCACGCAGTGCTTGGGACTCACTCGCTTCCCCAAAGCCTTCTGCATTTTCGCCTCTGGCAATTTTAAAGTTAAGTTCTCCAACATTACGCAAAGGGTAGCAGTGCTGCGGCGAATCACCACCCAACTGGGCAATGCCATCAAATTCCGGGGGCCTATGCCCTCCTGGTTTTGCCGCTACGTACACTTCGTTAAAGCCGTCAGGCCATTGTACGTGAGCAGGTAAACCGGAACGAGCGCCCAGAGCCTCGAGTTCATCCGCAAGACAACGGCAGTGGGCAAATTGCATAAACCGGTTATCCAGATATAAATAAGACGGTTCTACCGACATATTGTGGTATTCCGTGAACGAGGTGCCGTAGCCTTTGAAGGCATTCTGCGGTCCAATGATTAAAAAAGCGCCTTGAGTTGAACGTCCTACCCGGCCAAGCCGCTGCCGGTATGTTTTCCTTGTTGCTGGTACACCAATATTCAATCCCACCGCAAGATGGGGCAAATCGATTCCAAGTTCTAAAGCAGATGTGGATACGACACCACGCAAGTTGCCCGCCTGCAAACGACGTTCAATATTCTCCCGATCCATGCTGTCATAACCTGCACGATAAGGCATAACCGCATCGTTACCAATAAGTTCTTTTAAATCGCTTTGGCTTGAACGTGCCAGCATCTCAACACCTTTTCGAGAATCCACAAACGTAATGAAACCGCCGTTGGCCGAATGTTTCATGAGTTCCATCTGAATCGTTCGAGCCACCTGCATTTCCTCACCTACTGGGCAAACGACATGGGCGCAGAAACGCTCAGCATGTGGAGAGCCGTCATCCGTCTCGTCAACGGATTCGAACTCCATGCCTGAAAGAATTTTCATATGGTTCGCTGGATTAAAAATAGTTGCAGTCGACGCGATCAGGCGAAGGGGTTTTTCCGAGATGCCTTTAAGCAAGTGCCATCGTGATGCTAATAAACGGCGAAGCAAAAATGCAAAATTGCTTCCAAATACCCCTTCGAATGTGTGTGCCTCGTCAATAACCATGTATGTGAGCTTCATCAGGAAAGTTTTCACTAAAGGGATAGACAAACGCGACATCATCCATGCATGGCAAACATCTGGGGTAATCACGATGATGCGTGCCTTGCGAAGTATCTCATCACGATCCGCAACCGCCACTGAGCCATCAATACGACCGACAATTGCCGGATCAAGATCAAGCTCTTCAGCCATAGCCCGCCATCCCCGCAACTGATCGTTCAACAACGCCTTCAAGGGATATAAAACCAATACGCGACTGTCGGAATTCGACATCACCTCATGAAACGATGCAACCCGAAAGATCAGGCTCTTGCCTGAAGCTGTACTTGTTGATACGACAACATTTTTAGTCCGTCCTATCTTCTCCAATGCCAAAGACTGATGGTTCCAGAGCTCTGCCATGCATGGCTCGCTGTTACGCAAGAACTGGCCCAGACGGGAGTCGAGTAAGAAGCTCGGAATTGGACGGTAACGGGCATTGCAGGAGGGTATTGTGAAGGATTCAGCTACAGTGTATCCACCGTTTTTCAACAAATCTTTCAACACGTTGAACATGGCAGTTCCTTTTTCTAATTCTCCGCAATTCACCTACGGGTTGCAAAAAAGATGTCAGACCGCAGAAAGAGCGGTCAACCAACCACAAATCTTATCATTATTTGCGGCGAGCTATCCATAAGGCAATATTTTCAAAATGTTCAATGGACCAATTAACGGGCTCACCTTGGAAATTGTTGATCATTGGCGAATGGGACAACGAAGCCGCATCCGGCGACATTGAATCTTCAGGAAAGTTATCATTACAAAAAGCAACTGCCATGATCTGAGAGTCATCGACCTCGAACACGCCATCTTCAAAAGCTCCCAATGATCGCCTAATCTGCAACTGAGAGGCTCGTCTGATATTTTCAAGTGTTTCGATCAGTCTTATCCGTTTGTCACCCAAGTGCTGCTCAGTCCATGACTTGAAATGATCCTGCAATCGATCAACTGTAACGGAAATATCGCGTATTTCATCCTCCCCGGTTCGGAAAAACCCTATCCCTTGCTTTTCATATTCTTTGGCCTTGGTTTCCCATCTTTCGAAATAATTGGGGTCAGTCATAAGCCCAAGATGCTCAAGGATAACATTCCCATAATCCGGAAATGTAAAATCCGGTAGCGCATTCATAACATTGTCAGATGGTTCTTCGTATTCAAAGTACATTCCCCGGGTTGTGAATTCGTTGGCAAGAAGCATCTCGGATTTTGAGCGCACAAGGATACCGCTCTTTGTTTGAAATACCCGCCCGTCAGACCTGTATCTTTCCTCTGACTTTGGACTTGCCGGGGCGGAAATCTTCACATCGTAAGCGGATGCCGTTTCAGAAACGAGTTTTGGATCATTTGACAGATCAAGAAATCCTGACTTTTGATATCGCCGTTTCCTTCCAAATGAATATCTTTCCTCGGCCCGAGACACCACCAGATTGTATTTCGCGCGAGTCATGGCCACATAAAAAATGCGCTTTTCCTCCTGGTCGTACATTTTTTGCAATTCGTCACTGGTGATGGGGGAACGCCACGTCGCATGGCTTAGTTTCTGCACAATCTTCCGCCAATCCAACAATCGTGCATGTGCTTTCGGTGGCTCATGTGGGGAATTCCCTTCTTCCAGCCCGAGAACAATGACCGTATCAAATTCTTCTCCCTTCTGGCTATGAATGGTGGAAAGAACGACGTGTGAATCGCTATTGCCGCCCACAAAAAGGCTACCCACCATAGAGAGATCCTTATCTTTTAAAATGGCACACAACCGATTAAAATCGATTTTATCATTCTTCAGACCTCGTTAATTTGAGTCGAAAAAGTACATTTTTTTTGGACATTCAAATTAACCGAAAGGCGAACTGCCGACTTCGATTTGAAGCAATTTACCGCTCGGTGTAGTTACTGCCAAGTCATTTAATTTTCGACAAAA
>CAJBLH010000052.1 GCA_903953895.1 uncultured Desulfobacteraceae bacterium
GATTCATCATTTCATTAGTTGAAAATTTGGCATCAGAGAAAAAATAGGATAACGTGCTGACACATTTTTCTCCAAGCCACATACGATTAATCTCAGTAAGACTGAAATTACAGCCCAATACCAAAGCTGTTGCAACCATCGTCAATGTGTTGAACTGGATATTTGTTAAAGCTGGCTGAAGAAATGCCAACCCAGCGACAATAAATGGTAGGCGCTCGGCACACGGAATTTTCACAGGTTCCTCCTAATGTTTCAGGAAAAAGACGGTGTACCAAGCTATTATTTCACAAATCTCCCAAAATGTCCTGAACTATTTTTCGAAAACTCAAGTATAATGTACTTGAAGCAAAAGATGGTGCTGAAGCTGTGGATATATTTCAACAGCACCAGCATGAGATTTTTTTCGTTCTCTCCGACTTGACGATGCCTCGCATGGACGGCTGGGAGACACTGGCTGCTCTGCGCAAGCTTTCGCCGGATATCCCGGTGGTTCTTTCCAGCGGATATGATGAGGCTCAGGTTATGGAGGGCGATCATACTGAACAGCCCGATGCTTTCCTGGGGAAGCCATATCAGCTTAAAGGGCTGAGGGAAACGATTAATCGTGTTCTGGCGGATCATGAATAGTCATCCGAATGTTGAGTTTTAACGATCGGTTTCCTTGAGGATACCAGAAATATGCATGAATAAAAATCCGGAAAAAAAGACTTTCTGATAACGCAAGTATCTGCAATTCAAATCGACCATAAAATTTTGGAAAAGACCATGCCTGAAAAACCGACTTATGAAGAATTGGAAAAACGGGTTAAAGAGCTGGAACAGGCAGAATCCGAACGCAAGCGTTCAGAGGACGCGCTGATGAAAAATGAAGATATATTCCGCACACTACTGGCCTTGGCGCCATCTGGCATTTATCTTTGCGATGCTCAAGGCAACTGTCAATATGCCAACCCCCGCTGGTGTGAAATGGCAGGACTGAGCTTACAGGAATCGCTTGGTGATGGCTGGGCTAAAGGGTTGCACCCTGAAGATCGGGATTTCGTCCTTTTGAACTGGCAGCAGATGGTTGAATCCGAAGGCAAATGGGGACTTGAATACCGTTTTCAGACGCCTGCAGGCAAAACCACTTGGGTGTATGGATTGGCTGTTCCCCAGCGTGATGCTATGGGAAATATCATCGCCTATATCGGAATCAACACCGACATCACCGAACGCAAGCATGCCGAAGAAGCGTTACTGAATGCTCAGCAACAGCTTAAACTGATCTTTGACACGGTGCCGGCAATGATCTGGCAAAAAGATCGCCAGGGAAGGTATCTGCAAGTGAACAATGCGTATTGCCAGACGGTCGGTTTGTCGGAAAATGACATTCTGGGCAAAACGGATTATGAGATTTTTCCGAAAGAGATCGCTGCGAAATACGTTGGCGATGATCAAAAGATTCTGAACTCCGGGTTTTCCGAATTCGGCATTGAAGAGCCGCATCAAAAGCCTTCAGGGGAACGCGGCTGGAGCTACACCAATAAAATGGTTTACTGCGATGATGAGGGTCATCCCACGGGGACAATCGGGTTTGCAACGGACATTACCAAACGCAAAAAGGCGGAAGCAGACTTGACAGCCGCATGCACGAATCTGGAAATTCTGTGGGGTGTTGCGTCCATGGCCGATGCCGATGTCAAGACAATCTCCGATCATATTCTTGCCTCGATTACCCGGATGTCCGACAGCCGATATGGATTCTACGGTTTTGTCAACGAGGATGAATCCGTCATGACCATCCATACATGGTCCGGTGAGGCGATGAAAGACTGCGCGATCGCGGACAAACCGCAACGATATCCGGTCTGTAAAGCGGGGATATGGGCCGAGGCCATACGCCACAGGGAACCTCTTATTCTAAATGATTATAACGCTGCGCTTACTGGAAAAAAAGGTCTTCCGGAAGGGCATGTTCCTTTGACCAATCTGCTGGTGCTGCCCATTTTGGTCAATGGCAGGATCACGGCCGTGGCGGCCGTGGCAAACAGAATTAATGGCTACGGGCAGCAAGATGCTAACCATATTACGGCGTTTCTGGGAAGTATTCAGTCAATTGTCGAACGTAAGCGCGCGGAGGAGGCGCTGCGGGAGAGCGAGGAGAGGCTTCGGACAATTCTCCAGACAGCTTTGGACGGCTTCTGGATTTTGGATACACGGGGGCGCATCTTAGAAGTCAATAAGACCTATTGCCAGATGAGCGGTTATAGCGAACAGGAACTGCTGACCATGTTCATTTCCGACCTTGAGGTCATTGAATCGGCAGGCAGCACGGCTGCCCGCATTCAAAAGATCATAGCTTCAGGCGAGGATCGTTTCGAGTCCCAGCACCGAAGCAAGTATGGCAGCATTTTTGACGTCGAAGTCAGCGTCCAGTACCGACCCACAGAAGGCGGGCGATTTGTGTGTTTTCTTCGGGACATCACAGAGCGAAAGCTGGCAGAGGATGCGTTGATAGAAAGTGAAAATAAATTTCGCCTGACGTTTAATTCCAGCCCGGACTCCGTAAACATCAATCGCTTACATGACGGTTTGTATGTCGATATCAACGAAGGTTTCACACGGTTGACCGGCTTTACCCGTGACGATGTGATTGGCCGGACATCTTTGGAAATTAACGTATGGAGTGATTCTGCCGACCGGCAAAAGCTGGTATCGGAGCTTCGGGAGCATGGCATTTACGAAAATCTCGAAGCTCAATTTCGAAGTAAAGATGGAAAACTGATCACCGCGTTGATGTCTGCCAGAGTTATTTCCCTCAAGGGTGTTCCGCATATCATCTCCATCACGCGCGATATTACAGAAGTCAAACTGATTCAAGCCCAACTCCAGCAGGCACGGAAAATGGAGTCTATTGGATCGCTTGCCGGCGGCATTGCCCACGATCTGAACAATATCTTGTTCCCGATCAGCGGCCTTTCAGATATCCTGCTGGATGAGATGTCACCTGACGATCCTGCGTATGAAAACATTGAACAAATCCATAAATCCGCTCAAAGGGGCAGTGATCTGGTCAAACAGATTTTATCCTTCAGCCGTCAGTCCAATCCCCAGAAACTGCCCATCCGGATTCAACCGATCCTGAAAGAGGTATTGAAGCTGGTGCGGGCAACGATACCCATGAATATTGGAACCACAAGCCATATAAAACCAGATTGCGGCATGGTTTTCGCGGATCCAACGCAGGTGCATCAGATCGCCATGAACCTTATCACCAATGCCTATCATGCTGTTGAGGAAACTGGCGGAACAATTAATGTCGAACTGAAAGATACAGGATTTGAAAAAGACGATGTGGTAAAACCAGGCAAATATGCACATATCACTGTATCCGACACCGGAACCGGAATCGATCCAGCACTGATCGACAAAATTTTCGATCCTTACTTTACCACCAAGGAACTGGGAAAGGGCACGGGACTGGGGCTTTCAGTTGTGCATGGCATCGTTAAAGAACATGGCGGGCATATCCGTGTGTACAGCGGAATCGGGAAAGGCACGGCATTTCATGTGTATTTGCCTCTTCTGGAAGATTCCAGGAACCGCAAGACGGCTACAGTCACCAGAAAGCATCCGACCGGCTGCGAAAGCATCCTGCTGGTCGATGATGAAGAGCCGATCATTCGCCTGGAACAGATGATGCTCGAAAGACTGGGTTATCAGGTAACTACACGGATGAGCAGCCCGGATGCCCTGGATGCTTTCAGAGCCAATCCGTCAAAATTTGATCTGGTGATCAGCGACAGAGGCATGCCGAACATGACCGGAGACCAACTGGCCAGGGAATTGATATCGATCAGACCGGAGATTCCAATCATTCTCTGCACCGGCTTCAGCGATGAAAACGATGAACGACGCGCCAGGGACCTGGGTGTCAAAGGGTTTCTAAAGAAGCCTGTGGCAACAGGGGAGCTTGCTGAAATGGTCCGAAAGGTGCTGGATGATTTCAAAAGGGCCGTCTCATGATTGTTATGCAAATTTAATAAAACGAGGTTTTTATTATGCGAACATTTTTTTCCTACGGCCCGGTGGATTGCGAGGAACATTTCTGTGTTCCCCGCAGCGAAATCATTGAACGCTGTTTCATGCAATTGATCGGCAATCCCGAAAAAGGCGGCCATTTTTTCACCATCTGGTCGCCTCGGCAATGCGGCAAGACCTGGCTCATGCGGCAGGTGAAACAGGAAATCGAAAAGCGATATGGTGACAGGTATCAGATTGGAATGATGTCCATGCAGGGGGTCGTTTTAGAAGACGCGGCATCTGAAAATGAGCTGCTTTCCTGGTTTCCGGGCCTGATACGCGATGCTTTGAGCATTCATCCTGCCACGCCCCCGGATTGGCAATCATGGATCCAATTTTTTCATAAAACGGAAGGTTTGTTCGAAAAGCCATTGATTTTATTCATCGATGAATTTGACAGCCTGCCCCGACGCATCATCGACCAGTTGGTCACGCTGTTTCGGGATATGTACCTGAAACGGGAAAGCTACAATCTTCACGGCCTTGCCCTGATCGGCGTGCGTGCGGTGCTGGGCGTGGAAAGCCTGCGGGGCTCTCCCTTCAACATTCAACGATCCCTGCATGTGCCCAATTTCACGCAGGAAGAAGTGGAAGACCTGTTTCAGCAATACCGGAGCGAAAGCGGGCAGACCCTTGATCCGGAAGTGGTGCAGGCCGTTTGTGACGTCACCCGGGGTCAGCCCGGGCTGGTCTGCTGGTTTGGGGAATTGCTGACTGAAAAATACAATCCGGGAGCCCAAAAGCCCATTGACATGGGGGTGTGGAAACAGGTGTATGGCCGGGCCTGTTTTTCGGAATGGAACAACACGGTATTGAATCTCATCAAAAAAGTCCGGTCCGGCTATACGGAACAGGCGGTGGAACTCTTCGCCCATTCCGATATCCGGTTCAGCATCGATGCGGACTGGTGCAGTTTTCTGTATTTAAATGGTGTGATCGACAAGGAAGAGGCCATTGACGGCAAAAGCGGGTTTGTCACATACTGCCGCTTTGCCAACCCCTTCATTCAGCTCAGGCTGTACCATGCCCTGAGCGCCGACCTGATCGGCGAGCGCCTGCCGATGCTGGCCCTGGATCCGCTGGACACCCTCTCCGATGTGTTCGAAAAACCGGAACTGGATATCCCGGCCCTGCTTTCCCGCTATAAAGCCTATCTGAAACGGCTCAAAACAAAAGGCATTGATCCATGGAAAGGCCAGCCCCGAAGATCGGATCTGCATTACATGGAATATGTGGGTCATTTTCATCTGTATTTCTGGCTGCGACAGACCATCGAAGACATGTGCGTGATCAGTCCGGAATTTCCCACCGGCAACGGCCGTGTGGATCTGCACATAAGATGTGCCGGCAAAAAAGGCATCATCGAGGTGAAGAGCTTCAAGAATCAATCAAAGCTTGAGAAAGCCAGGGAGCAGGCCGTAACCTACGCCAAAAAACTTGAACTGCCATCCATCACACTGGCCGTATTCGCGCCAGTGGAAGATGATGCGATACTTTCGCAGCTATCCAGCACGGCAACCATTGACGGCGTGCGGCTATATGTGGTGGCCATCGGATGGGTGTGGTGGTCACGAAATGATCCTGCTGGTTGAAGACGAACCGGCGATTCTGAGAATGACCTGATGCTCGATCGGGGCGGGTATGCTGTGCTGGCGGCCGGCACTCCTGGCGAGGCCATCCGCCTGGCGGCTGAACATGCCGGCGATATCCACCTTCTCATGACCGACGTGGTGATGCCCGAGATGAACGGCCGCGACCTGGCAAAAAACATCCTGTCTCTTTGTCCCCGCCTGAAGTGCCTGTTCATGTCGGGTTATACGGCCAATGTGATCGCCCACCAAGGTGTCCTGGACGAGGGAATCAACTTCATCCAGAAACCGTTCTCAAAGGGCGATTTGACGGTCAAAGTGCGGGAGGTGCTGGATCGGGATTAAGGTAACTGGCGTTGAAAACTTGACACTGGATAAGGATAAATGAGATTATACGGGTGTATATCTCCGACCGATAATGCCGCGAAATTATTTTCCTGAAAGTCTATAATCGAAAAGTCTGCGGGAGCAATACATGAAAAACAAACCTACCTACGAGGAACTGGAACAGCGGGTTGCAGAACTGGAACAGCAGGTTGAACAATTTCGCTCCGAGGCTATGACGTATCAGACCCTGTTCAATTCCTTTCCACATGGCATTACCGTATCGGATGCCGAAGGGAAAATCTTGCAGACCAATGTTGTGGCTGAGAAACTGCTGGGGTTGAGTAAAGAAGAACATGAAAAAAGGTCCATCGATGGCCCTCAGTGGCGGATACTGCGCCCGGACGGTTCCGATATGCCGCCGAACGAATGGGCCAGTGTCATCGCCCTTAAAGAAAAACGGCTCGTATCCGATTGTGAAATGGGAATCGTCAAGTCCGGTGACGATATCACATGGATTACCGCTACAGCAGCCCCATTGCCTGTCGAAGGGCGCGGTGTCGTGGTAACCTACAGTGATATTACAAAAAGAAAGCAGATCGAAAAAGAACTGCGTGAGAATGAAAACCGCTTTCGGCAATTTTTCGATAATGCCGGATTCTATGGCTATATTGTTTCTCCAGAGGGCATGATCCTTGAAGTCAACAATACTGCGCTTGAAACATTGGGTTATTCCGCTGATGAGCTGATCGGGCGTCCGCTATTCAACCTCTATGCCGATGAAAGCATTGACGAAGCCAAAAAAGTATTTCACCAATGGAAAACAGCGGGTCATGTAAACGGTGCGGAACTGGTGATCAAATCGAAAAACGGGGACAGAAGATGGATATTGTTGAATGTCGATTCTGTCACCCCATATTAGGAGTGATGCCCGGCTACTACAATTCCGCATGGGGTGTGACAGTTACTGCGGCTCCGACTACCTCGAGTTATGCTTCCTATGGTATTTACGATGGCAGTGGTGCCACGGGCACGCAAACAGGCATCCAGACTTTTCCGACCTTTAACAGTTATTATTTCAATATTGGTGAAATTGGTACATCCTGGGCGGGCGATTATCCGGGCAGCTTCTATCAGCGTGGTTCCATAAATCGCCAGCATGCGATTGGAACTGAGTGAGCGGTTTACTGTTCTGAAGACCGCTGCCAGGTCGAACAGCAAATACATGGCCTGGTACCTGTCCGACATCAACGGTCGCGAGCCTGATTTCATCCTATTTTGCAGAGACACCGTCCTGTCCATCTTCGAGGTCAAGGATTGGTCGCTCGATCAGATCATCCGGATTGAAATGCCCAATCGGTGCCCCGGCGGCCAACACCTGCAAGAACAGCAATCTCGGCATGCAGGCTCGCAGGCGATCCATCGGTTAACATGGATATACCGAAACAGCCGCGCCATCACCGACTTTGCACTGCAACTGGCGCTGGTTTAGTCCAATGGGATACCACAAAGTGATTTCCTAAAGTTTTAAAATTGTTGCACAGAGTCCTTTTCATCAACATTGCTGTTGACATAAAAAGATGAATTTCATACGAGAACGATATCGATTCTGGTCAAACCCGCTGCTTGACGTTCCGAGCCGTAAAGGCTGTTTGGTCTCAATAAAAGAGGGTCGCTATTTACCATTATGTGCGGCAGATTTACATTGCATTTCCCCGTTGAACTTCTGGCTGATATATTCGGTGTGCAGAACCTGCCCGGTCTCGTTCCCCGGTACAACATCGCCCCGACACAGGTGACGGCTGTCGTTCGAAGCTCAGGAGTAACCCGCAGGCTTGATCTCCTTGGCTGGGGGCTTGTGCCGTCATGGGCAAAAGACATGTCTATCGGCAGTCGGATGATCAATGCCCGCTGCGAAAGCCTTCCGGATAAACCGGCATTTCGAAAAGCTGTCCGGTTCCGGCGATGTATTGTTCCGGCTTCCGGTTTTTTCGAATGGAAACCGGACGGCAGTCGTAAAGTTCCTTATTATATTCGCTTATCGGACGGCGCGCCCATGGGTTTAGCCGGTATCTGGGAAACCTGGAAAACTCCGGAAGGTTCTTTTCTGGAGACATTTACGATTCTGACAACATCGGCAAACCCTTTGATCACCCCCATACACGACCGGATGCCGGCAATTTTGCATCCCGATGCCTACGACCTCTGGCTTGATAAGGATGTAAACAATCCGGAACAGCTTCAGCTCCTGTATCCACCCTATCCAGCCGATCTAATGACCCTTTATCCGGTTTCGACCCTGGTCAACAGCCCTCGAAACGATAACCCCGCCTGCATCGAGCCGGTTCCTTCCAGAAAACGCCAAGCCTGCGGACCACCCACTTCAGAGCTGGCTTTTATCTAAAAATTCACATTCTTGAGGTACTCATGGTTCGGGCCATGGAC
>CAJBLH010000053.1 GCA_903953895.1 uncultured Desulfobacteraceae bacterium
CTCCCCTGATGGTAAGTATTGCGCCTTCTATTTTGACCAACTGAACTATGGACAGTCCGATATGGTTGGGCCTTAACGGCGAACGTGTTGCGAAAACTCCCCGTTCGAATTTGTCCATGAATGGCGTTACAGTAAGACAGGCTCTACCTGCTTTATGGAAAAGATAGATGAGATAAATGTGACTAAAACCGTTCAAATCTTTAAGACCTTCGATATAATGCTCCTGTACATGCACCGTACCTTCGATATTCATCGCCCCCTTAGGCTGTATAGGCATGTTTTCAATATCGGTAAAAGGTGAATGAATAATACCAATCGGTTTCAAAATATTTATCCTCTATCCCTTGCATCAAGTACAACACAGTCATCACCTTCCTGACCACTGGATGCAATGTCGGTAATGGTAACAATCGGTTTCATAAATATATCATTCATGCAGGGCATCAATGAACTCTTTGTCAGAATACAATTTGTTTAATAGGCCTCGAACTAATACAGGGTATTGATTCTGGCCATTTGAAACGGCAACTTCACTGGAAGACGATGACTCGAACTGAATTTCAGCAGAAAGGATTTTATCGAATTCTATATAACCATTTCTGAAAGTGGTGAACCTTGCCTCCATCGAACCATATCCTGTATTGGAATCAGAGATGTCGATCTCATTTTTAAGAAGCATTGTTGATATTTTGACAGTAGATTTTGAATCCAGTAAATTTGCATCAGCCATGTCTCTTCTAAGTGCATCCTCCAGGTATTGGGCATAGCTCCTTGAAGATGATACCAAAGGATTCCCGCGCAATGTTATGTTGTTGACCTTTTCGTTTAATCTTTTTGGTGTTACAGCCCCGATGTCAACCTTGGATAGATTTTCTCGTTTAAGAGTGTCAATCATTGCGTAATCAGAATAATATTTTGGTGTTATTATGATATCTGTGGCGCAACCGGTAACGGTCAACATGGCCAGAAAACCCATAATCGCATATGATTTCATGATATTATTCTTCCCTTATACAGCGGCGAGTGCCTAATTTATTCTTACCCAGCGGATGGTCATACAACATTCCCCACATGTCACTTGAAATATTATTCTCATTCTTCTGAATATATTTTATTAAATTCGGAAAACGGGAAATATATACATAAGCGTTTCTGCTTCCCCGTTCAGACATACTCCAGATATCCGGGCCTCTATTCGTTGTCAGGAAAAACGAGGATGGATACTTCGAAAGGAAATCATACAGGTCAATAATCTTTTGTTTGCTTCCAGTTAATTGAGGGATACCATAAATGCTCATGGATAAAATAATCAAATATTTCCTGCCGGGGCTTATAATATCCGATAAAGGCCGGCTGTAGAACGAGAATCTATATCGGGAAGGCTCGACATAGACAGGCCCTGCAGAATTATTTCCGTAATAAAAATTGATCCATGTCCTGCGGAACCACCCGTGTGTGCCCAAATAAAATAGGTTTTCATAATTAACCTCGATTTGTAATTTTAGGCGCCTCACTGTTTAGAATATTTGCATCATTTTAAATCAGACAAATGGTCATTTCCGGTTCTGAATAACCATTGTTTAGCTGAATCAACCATCATAAAGATTCATATCCGGATAGTGTTTTACTGTACGTTCTTTACAAATACTGTGACTGAGCATTGCATCCGAATGATCCTGCTAACTCAGGGCAGCCTATATATAACCCCGCCCCAAGTGAGTCCAGCGCCCAGACCGATAAACATAACATTGCATCCTGACTTCAGCATCCCTTTCTCCATCACTTCATCCAAGGCTATGGGAATTGTAGCTCCGGTGGTATTTCCATATTTCTGAATATTATTATAAATTTTTTCCTCAGGGATATTCATTCGATCCCTGAATGCTTCATTTATCCGCAAGTTGGCCTGGTGGGGAATAACCATATCCAGATCTTCAGCTTGGATACCTGCTTTTTCCAGCAGTTCCCGGGCTACTTTAGGTAGTAGAGTGACCGCCAGTTTGAAAACGGTTTTCCCGTCCATGTAAGGGAAAAACTCCTGTTTGGCCAGTACCGCCGCATTCATGACTGGACCGCTTTTCTGCGCCGGAACCCCCACTTTCAAAATACCTGCATAATTTCCATCGGCATGAAAGACAGAAGCCAGAATGCCAATTTCCTTGTCAGTCTCTTCACCCTCAATGCAGATTGCACCTGCTCCATCGGCAAAAATAACTGCTGTATCGCGATTCTGAGTGGTCAGTTCAAGAAACCGGCTCTGGGTTTCAGCCCCGACCAACAGGATTTTCCGCGCCTTGCCACTTCGGATATAGGCATCACACAATTCCAATCCATGAAGAAAACCGGTGCATTGTTGCCGAATATCAAGTGCTGGAACATTTTTAGCACCCAGTTTATGTTGAAGAATGACACCTGACCCGGGAACATAAACATCTGAGGTCATGGTGGCGAATATAATCAGATCAAGATCGGTAGGTTCCCAACCAGCCCTGCCAAGGGCTGTCTTTGAGGCTTCCAGCGCCAGGTCCGATGTTCCCACGTCATCACCGTCTTTTACCCAATATCTGCCTTCAATCCCTGTGCGTTGGCGAATCCATTCATCTGAGGTGTCCAAAATTTTGGCTAAATCATCGTTGGATACATGATGGTTCGGTAAGAACCTGCCAGTGCTTTTTATAATAGATCGTTTCATAATTTGGTAACAACCATTTGTTCTCTGTGAAAAGTCTGAAGAGACCTGTGCTGTTAATAAGAAGTTTTTTTGCTCATCGCTGTTTTGAATGAGTGACCCATCCTAAAAAATGATAAACCATATTTGAAATGTCAACAATCTTGCATTATCCTTGAGTTCGGTCATCCTTAAGGATACTTTTGGTATTGTTAACATTTAAATCAGCTATCGATTTTCGACGCCGATCTGCCATAACGCACAGATTTTATATTTATTTTTGGCATCCCATTGAACTGAACCAGTGCTATTCAATGTAATCTTTGGGTAAATCCATATATTCCCACAATTCGTTCTGATGGAGAAAAATTGGATCTGCGTTATTCATTATAAATTCATCAACATCCATGCCATCTATTGTCGGGGGTCGTTTAACACGCTTCTGCTTACCATTCATAAAAACGGTCATATATTCTTGTTGCCTTTTTTTCTTTGCCGCCTTTTGTGCTGGAGTTAGCTTTTTCTTATTTTTTTCATTTAAATTTATCTGGCTCGTCGTTGTTTTGTATGGATGTGAAATAAAGAAAACCATTGCGGATTGACCCAATTCGCCATTCGCATTCTTATGCATTTTGCGCTCTTTTTTTCTCTACTTCATTAAGCCTATCAATCAAATCTTTTTTTCCATCGATATTCATATCTAAAGCCATTTTATAGATTTGCTCAGCTCGTTCATAATCCGGATCATAATTCTTTTTCAATGGCCAAAGATACATATCCCCCCATGCAATATAGCTCCACATATTATCAGGGTATAACTCAATCAGTTTCTTAAAACAGTTATTTCCTTCTTCAAAATTTCCAAGAGCACACTGGGACTCAGCGATTGCTCTTTTCATATTATGCATTACTGATTCATTTGAGTCTGGAAAGAGTGAACAAAATTCTTCACAATATGTGATTCTTTTCTGATAATAGATTGGGTTGTCAATGCCTGCATTTCCAAGTTCCATTTCAAGGTCTTGGCACCAATTAAAAATTGGTTCACGTCCGGAGAAAACTGTTTCAGCTTCTTTAATGTCTCTGAATTCAGGTTTGAATCTACTTTTTAAATTATCCCATAACTTCAGCCAAGTATCACATGCCTTTGCAGTTTCATTTTTTTGAAGAAGCGACCATCCTTTTTCCATTAATACATCGAGTTCATCACGATTTTTGACCGAGTGCGAATCTGATTGATTTTTATTTAAACAACATTTCTTATACTTTTTCCCACTCCCACAAAAGCATAGTTCATTTCTTCCTATTTTAGCCATATTTTCCTTCCGTTTCGAATATTTTTACATAGTAACCGGCGCATCGCTGTTTTATATGTTAACCACTATGAAAATTCAACAATCATTGCATTATCCTTGAATCCTGCAATCTTTAATGATACTAAAAGTATCCTCAATTCTCCCGACACCCATTCATTAAGAAATTACCCTATGACAAAGCAGCTTTGTCTGTCAAACAAATTGATGCATTCAGGATAGACGTCGCAGGGGGGGCACGGCAACGCATAGCCGCGGGAGGGATTTTTGTGTGAACGCGTGCAGAGATTTTTTAAAAATCAGTGATCATTTTGGCAGATAATCGGAGAACCGAGGAGATAATTCCAATCAATTAAAACAAATTTGCAGAAATTTCGAGGCAGAATATAAACTGAAGAACGGGGAATGAAGACAACATTTCATTTTTCCCTGTGATAGGCCTGCGGTCATCCATTTGTCTATTGCTATCAAATCCGGAATCCCACCGTTATTCAGGTCAGGTTCTGTTTATTATAAGCTTATCCCGTATCTATTAGCGAGGGACATTTCAATCGCAAAATAACAAAACCATTTTGATCAGAGGAAGTAGATGCAAGGCCAAACTCACCCTTTTAAAAAAATCTGAACTTTTTGGCAGAAAAAACGCTCAGGTTATTTTCGTCGCCTTTTGTAAAATTTCTGCCGAGATATATTCTACCCAGCAGGGGGGGGTGTCGGCCGGACGACACCCCCTATCTAATTGATATATAAAATGATATATGCCACTCCCATTTCGTTTTGTATCTAATTTTTTGGTGAAGATACCGAACCACAACCCGGCATATATCCTCGAAAAAACAGAAAACATCCCCCTTGATAAGGCGATATGATCACTTTCCCCAAATTCATCCGATTAGCAGTCAGAAGATGACTGTGGGTGAATATCGCAAGGTATTGAGCGGGCAGTTGCAGTCGATGGCGGGGATGAGTGATAATGAACCCGCACATGCGCTCGGAAGAGCTGGAAGGCATCCGTGAATCTCTAAAGACAGCTTTTGACGAACTGGGCGAAACACTTCCGCTACGAGGTACTCAGTGCAGGGCAGCTCAAAAAGTACCTGAATGCGGACTGGTAAGAGCGACAGGTGAACGGTGAGTAACACGGATTGGAGAAAGAAAATGAGTGATTCATCTGCATTTCCTGAGATATTCAAACATGGCTCCAGTTGGCTGCGTGCTGATTTTCATCTGCATACCAGAGCTGACAAGGAGTTCACCTATACGGGCGAAGATAATAGCTACGCTGCCGAATATGTTGCCGGTTTAAAGGCTGCAAACATCCAGATAGGGGCTATAGCCAATCACAATAAATTCGATAAAGATGAGTTTAAAGCTCTACGCAAAAAAGCCAGAAAGGAAGATATTTTTCTCCTTCCTGGTGTCGAACTGTCCATCAACGATGGCGCTAACGGTATTCACACAATCATCGTTTTTCACGATAACTGGCTCGAGAACGGCAATGACTACATCTCTCCGTTCATCACCACGATGTTCCCAGGGAAAGCGCCCGTGGAATATCAACATGAAAATGGCCGGAGTGACAAAAGCATTCTCCAGGTTGTGGAAGAGCTGGATAAGACTCCCAGAGATTATTTTCTGGTTTTTGCGCATGTCGAACAAAAAAGCGGTCTCTGGCATGAAATGTCTGGTGGCAAGCTGAGCGATTTTGCACAGGGACGCTATGAGAAGGTGCGGAGACGAGTACTCGGTTTTCAGAAGGTTCGCACCCGCGATGAAAGAACCAAAGTTAAATCCTGGCTTGGCAGTTGGTATCCGGCAGAGGTAGAAGGCTCTGATTGCAAATCCATCGCTGAGATCGGCAAAGGAGAGAAAAGTTTTATCAAGTTAGGCGCGTTTTCCTTTGATGCCATCAAGTTTGCTTTGCTCGACAAAGATAGTCGTGTCTGCAACGAGCCCGGAAAGCACAACCATTCTCATATAAAAAGTATCAGATTTGCAGGCGGAACCTTATCTGGGCAGGAGCTGCATTTTTCACCGGAACTCAATACCATGATTGGCATCCGTGGCAGCGGTAAATCTTCAATATTGGAAGCTATGCGGTATGTCCTGGATATACCTTTTGGTGAGAAAGCGGGAGATACAAAGTATAAGCTGGAGTTGGTAGGCTTCACCATGGGCAGCGGTGGTAAAGTCGAAATTGACGCCGTTGATCGGTATGGCCAGCCTTATATCATTCGGCGAGTCTGGAAGGAAAACTACGCTGAAGTTTTGATCGAGGGCAAGCTGCAGCCAGGTGTGTCGGTACGGGAAACAGTTATACATAAGCCCATCTATTTTGGGCAGAAAGATCTTTCCAGTACCGGTGAAGGGTTTGAAAAGGACCTGGTTGAAAAGCTTCTGGGGTCGAAACTTGACAATGTCCGCCGGGAGATTGACGCCCAGAAAACAAAGGTCGTTGCTGCAGTTGACCGGTTGCAGAAAATTACCAGTGTCTCCGAGCAGATATTAGAACAAAAGGCAATCCAGCAGGACACGGAACACCGCTTGAAGTTCTATGCCGATCAAGGTATTGAAGAAAAACTTCAAAAGCGACTTGATTTTGAAAGTGATATTCGAGCGATGCAAAGAGGAATCGGGCTGGCTGAGGGCTTTATCTCTGACTTGGCGAATCTTCTGGCCGGCCACGAAGATGATATCAGGAACTTTGAAGGTCATACCTCAAAGCATAACAAACAACTTTTCAATTTATTTTACACCGATTATGCGCCTTTTATTCAGACGATCGACCGGATCAAAACAGATTTGGCCTCTTTATTGAAAAGCAAGGAAGCGATTTTGAAGAGGCAGGCAGAACTTGCTGAAATCCGAAAAGGGCTTGTGGAAGAGTTCGCTGAAATTGAGAGAAAACTTGCAGAAGAGCTAAGAAGTTCCGGGACTCAGAACATCAGTTCAGAGGAGTTCCTTGCCCTGAAAAAAAAGCTGAGTATGGCAAAACAGATGATTGCAGAACTCGAGAAACAGGGTACTCAGAAGGAAGCATTGCAAACAACTTTGTTTGAAGCGTTGCAGAAACTGAACGACCTTTGGCATAAAGAGTTTACGCTCATCAAGCAAGAACTTGATAAGGTTGGCACAAGCAGTGCATCTTTGTCTATTGAATCGGACTATAAAGAAGACCGGCAGGCATTTCTTGGCTTTATGAAGGAAATGTTCAAAGGCAGTGGAATACGGGAAACGACGTATCAGGGAATTGTTGATCAATATCAAGATTTTGTTGGCATATATAGAGACATTGAAAATGCAAAACGGTATTTTGGCAGCAATCCGCAGATATTGAGCGATCTGTTTATGCAGCATCTCAAACCACTTCTTACCTACCAGACCCCGAATAAATTCACCATCAAGTATCGTGGCAAGGAGTTGCAGCATCACTCCCTTGGGCAGAGGGCTTCAGCACTGATCCTTTTTGTCCTCAGTCAACGGGAAAATGATGTCATTATTATCGATCAGCCTGAGGATGACCTGGACAATCAGACCATTTATGAAGATGTAATCAAGCTGATCAGGCAAATGAAGCCGGAGGTGCAATTTATTTTTGCCACCCATAATCCGAATATACCTGTGCTGGGAGACGCCGAACAGGTGCATGCCTGTTCTTTTATGGATGACAGGGTTTCCGTTCAGACAGGGAGTGTTGATGACGCCAGCACCCAAAAGACAATCGTGAACATTATGGAAGGTGGTCAGGAGGCCTTTAATCGCCGCAAGGAAATTTACCAGATATGGAAACCATAGAAATATTAACAATTCTATCTCAGGGTGAGGACAGCCTGAATCAGTTTAAAAAAAATATTACCAACGCAGACTCGCTCGCGGCTGAGATTGTCGCCTTCAGTAACGGAAAAGGGGGAAATCTCTTTATTGGTGTTGATGATGATGGAACTGTTACCGGTTTATCCAAAGAAGATATTCAACGCCTCAATCAGTTGGTGTCGAATACTGCCAGTCAAAGTGTGATCCCTGCTGTTAATCCGACGACCATGATCGCAACGGTTCACGGCCTTCTTATTCTCATAGTTGAAGTACCCAAAGGCATCAATAAACCGTATCAGGATAAAAATGGTGTCTTTTGGGTAAAAAGCGGCGCTGATAAAAGAAAAGCAACCTCGCGCGAGGAGATTCAGCGGCTATTCCAATCATCAGGGATGGTTCATGCCGATGTTAATCCTTCAGGCTTGACCGTCGCTGACCTGGATATGCCATATTTCCAGAGATTCTTTGAAAAGCGTTACGGAGAGAAGCTGGAAGATCAGGCATTGCCGCTTGAGCAGACAATTACAAACATGAATTTGGGCATTGCCGGGGAACTGAATCTTACCGGGGCCTTACTTTTTAGTAAAAATCCATCAACTCGGTTACCCGTATTTATTGTAAAGGCAGGGGCTTTTCCTGGCGAAACCATAACAACTGAGTCCTACCTTGATAGTCGTGACATCGGAGGGAAAATTGCGGATATCTTCCAACAGACACTGAGCTTTATTTTCGCAAATATAACGCATGTGCAAGGTAACCAGACTGTAAACAGTGCTGGGGATCCCGAGATTCCACGGATCGTTCTCGAGGAGCTGTTGACCAATGCCTTTGTGCATCGCGATTATTTTATTTCTGCTCCGATACGGGTCTTTGTCTTTGTCAATCGCGTTGAAATCATCAGCCCTGGACATCTGCCCAATAACCTTACTGTAGAGAATATCAAGGCAGGGAATTCAAATTCCCGTAACCCTGTTCTGGCTTCATTTGCCAATCAGATACTTCCGTACAGGGGATATGGTTCCGGGATATTACGAGCATTAGCGAATTATTCTTTCATTGATTTTATTGATGACCGTGATGGAAACCTCTTTACCTGTGTCATTAAAAGAGGCAAGGCATGATCGATCAATGGTTTAAAAATGAGCTGCGATGTATTTACGATTACCATTCGGTAGCAGTAGGGCTGGCTTGACTCCGTCTCTTACCGGGGATCATTCAACGGATACCTTGACAGCTATAAGCTCAGTTCGGATCTGGATATCTGGAATGTCAGCCTCCATCATCCCTTCCGGCAGGTGGATGAACGGTGGCTGGCTGAAATAGGCAAAAACATTTCCGATAAAGCAAACATGCCAACAACGCTGGCTAAATTGCGCAAGCGGAATCAAAGCAGACATGCTAATGCTCTTGGTATTTGCTTCTGGAGCGATGTGATCAATCTGCTGGAATTTGACCCGAAGGATATCGAATTCCACCGTCACCTCGAAAGAATCGTCCTTCATCAGTCCGAAATTCCTGTTGAAAACATCGTTGAAATCGTAATCCGCAGGATATTTGAAACTGCGAAGATACACGGTTACAGTGCATTATCGGAAAAAGAAAAGGGGAAGGCTTTACCACTCCGAATTTCTGGCTGAACCAGGGAATATCATTGCCAGGAGTCCATAAATCTCTTCGGCAAACCGTTTGAAGAAGTCCACCGCTGGCTGGATGAATTTGGCGGAAGCGAGAAATACAGTTTCAGGCATCGAAAAGTACGCCATCACGAAGCCGGAATTGTGGAAGCTTGCAGGCTATTTGGTCAGGAATCCGAAAAGGCAGCCAAACAGCATATTATTTCGGACCTGAAAACGGAAGGCTGGACCCCGGGCGATTCATTCCCGAAAAATGAAGATGATTATGTAAGAATCGGGTTCTTTTAGTCACGCAGCAGGCAATCGTAACTGTTGTTCAGCGCGGATTTGATAATTGAATCGTTGATGGCCCTCTGCCTTGCAGAAAGTCTTATCTCATGCGGCAACATTCGATGCGAACTATCAAATGGAGCGCTATACACGATGTTTGGCTGTTGAGGCTGTTATTGGATACCCTATTCCACGTCCAGAATGACTACGTTTCATTGACAGAATATGTCTGTTGAGATACGAGTTTCAATAGCGATGTATCATTTTTATGAGTTGCTTTTCGTGTCAAAGCTTTTTGATATTTTATCGTATAATACTGAAGGATTAAATAATGGTATGGTGGATTCCAATAGAAAAATTCCGGAAGACCCGTTGGCGTTTATTCAGCAATGTATAATTGATCAAAAAATTTATTGGACGTATCACGTTAATATTCGGATGAAAGGAAGATTCATTTCTCGAAAATTTATTCTTGAATCTATCAGGTGCTTTGAAATAATTGAAGAATATCCAAACGACAGATACATGCCGAGCTATCTTGTATATTCCAGATATCAAGGTAAGGTTTTCCATGTATTGTTTGCAACTGATGTTGAAGAGAAACATGTTCGCGTCATCACGGCGTATTTTCCAAATTTGGATGAATGGGACATTGATCTAAAAACAAGGAGACGATTCCAATGAAATGTCATGTGTGTGGTTCAGAAATGAACTCCATAATAACGAACCTGCCTTTTAAGGTAAATGATTTGACGATCGTGATATTAAGAGATTTACCCGTTTATCAATGCAGCAATTGCAGCGAATATTTGTTAGCTGATTATGTTCTGAAACAGGTTGAACGAATTTTCGATAAGGTCAATCAGAACACAGAAATCGAGATAATCAAGTACGCTGAAGCTGCTTAGATGATGATGAAATCCGGCGAATTGCAAATTGGGATCGATTTTTGAATGACGAAGTATCTCTCTGATCGTTCTTCCAAGCGGAAACCCTTCAGACAAATCACACAGAGGGGGAAAGACTGTTCAACTGATCATCGGGCTTTGATGAAACTATAAAGGAGGTAATTGTTATGCCGAACCGTATAAAATGTAGCGGTAACTTTCCTGACAGAATACAACCAAAGAATAAAGAGAAACTCACAAAATTTGTACAGGCTGCTTTGGATTACTATGAAGTTCTTTGTAATGATCCATCAGGTTATGATTTCACTTGGTCGGAAGAACTCATTGAATTCTCACAGGAAGAAGCCAATAGCTTTTTTATTGGCGTATTACTCGATCAAGGCCAACCGGCGGATCGAGCTTGGGCCGGGGGAGAGTCCTTTGCGGTGAATATTCATTTGGTACGTATTCATCCTGAGCCAAAAGATGAACAAAGCCTTCTTTGTCTCTCAATTTGAGAGACTCGATTTTTTGTCTCTCAATTTGAGAGACTCGATTTTTTGTCTCTTATTTTGACCTGGTTTATTGAAAATTAAAATACATTTATCTTTTATAATATCATACTGTAATGTCTATTTCCGCCAAATCTGATGACCGCAAAAAAAATCACCCAATTGCTCTTGTTTGCATGAATATTCACCCTGGAATCGTATAGAGCTAATTGTGTGTCTCTCATTTTGATAGACTTATCAGGGCTGTGTCTGGTTGATAATCACGCCCGGATAATGATCTTAACATTCCATCCATTTTCTATTTTCTCAATTTTTCAAGTAGTTGGATATTCTATAGCTGAAATGACCCGCAAAGGTATGGGTGTTGTCTGAAAGCGCAAACCAGTTCGATCCAAAATGATTGCAATATAACAGTTTGATATAAATTGATATTTATAGAGAAATCTTTATTGGCACGTTTGTTGAAAGAGAACTGTCGAAACCAAATTGTCGTCTGATAAAGGCAAACCATCCAAAAGGGTGGGACGCAAAACATCTGGCCTAAGTTCTTTTCAGGAATATGGCAGCAGAGATACCGGGCGGGAATAAGCGCCTTCTTAATGCCATTCTGTCACGATTTGTTAAGGAGGTTTCTTATGACTGACAACCATCTCAGGTCATATTTCCTCCTTAAGTAGGCTAGAATTCCGTCTCATTGTTTTTTTATTCTGTGTCTTTAACTCTGAATGGAGGGATGAAATATGAATAAAGTGATTATGACCGTAGATGATTCCGCCAGTATCCGCCAGATGGTCAATTTCACCCTGCGCAATGCTGGCTACGATGTTGTCGAAGCCGTGGATGGTCAGGATGCTTTAAATAAAGTCAACAGCCAGGCTGTGAACATGGTTTTTGTGGACTTGAACATGCCGAATCTGAACGGTATCGGCCTGATCCAGGCGCTGCGGGCAAGGCCGGATTGCAAATTCATTCCCATTGTTATGCTGACAGCGGAATCCCAGGCGGAAAAAAAAGAGAAGGGAAAATCCGTGGGCGCCACCGGCTGGATCATGAAACCTTTTAAACCGAATCAAATGGTTGCTGTTGTTAAGAAAGTACTCGGATGATGGATAACGACCGGGAAGCTTTCACTTGATGTTTCAAGTAATTTTTAACGAAGGAGCGACATTATGAAAAAATATGGTAATGAAAAAGGATTTACTCTGATAGGGTTTATGAGAGTCGTTGTGATTATCGGAATACTTTCAGTTATTGCAATACCAAATTTTATTTCTTATCGGAATAAAGCGTATTGTTCTGTAACTGAAAGTGATGCACGAAATATCGCTGCCGCTGCTATCGACTATTTTGCAGTTCCACGTCATGCTGGCGTGCCTGCTCTACTGGCTACAATTGAAGCTAAAAATGCGAATCTGATGAAGGCATTATCTTCAGGGTATGGAACGGAAGTGGAAGATGTTCCACATATTAAAAAGCTTCAGCGAATATTAACGGAAAAGGTGTATGGGGAGTTCAACATTATGCGCTCACTATGGTATAAGAATTAATCTGGTAAAATTTCAAGACTATTATGGTGTCGTAATTACACTTGTTCGCTACGCCCTCTCCATGTTGAAATAGACAGGCGAATTCCTCCCAAATGGCTTCCACAGAAAATTACTCTCTTCAGGGTGAGAAGCCGGGCGGTAGCCGAAACGAAGATCAATGCTTGGTAATCCATGCTATAGATCGGCCCCATCCAAATACTTCCTCTGCACCCCGAGCCATGCTATTAACAATGATGTTGTCACTTCTTCCATCGCCAATCGTCTAAGCTGCAACTGAGACAAGCGAAATCCAAGATGAATGATATCCATATCCTATTTGTGGATGATGAACCGGACATTCTGCGCGCGATTGATCGTCTGCTGCGCAAGGAAAGTTATATCTTGCATTTTGCCGGAAGCGGCTCCGAAGCACTGGCCATCATGGCTAAAACGCCGATGCATATTGTCGTTACCGATATTAAAATGCCTGGGATGGACGGATTGTCTCTGCTCAAACAGATACAGGCGCTCTATCCGGATACAGTTCGAATGGCGCTCAGCGGCTATTTACAGATCGGTCAATTGCTGCCATGCATCAACACCGGAGAGATTTTTCGGTACGTCACCAAACCTACGAAACCAGAGGATTTGAAAACGTCGCTTCAAGATGCCACTGACTATTTAAAGATTCAAAATGACCACATCGCTCATGTACATGAGCTGCATGAAAAAAATGAAAAACAGGAACAGGCGCTGCAACAGCACCAGGAAGTTGAAAAACAACTGCGACGACTTGCGATCAAGGATGATGTCACCGAGCTGTACAACCGACGTTTTCTGTCGTATTCCATGGAACAGCTTTTCGAGCGGTGCAAGCGCTACGGGAATGATCTGTCATGCATTATCATCGAACTGGATAATTTTAAGCAACTCAATGATCTTCATGGCTTTCCTTTCGGGGATGTGGTGCTTAAAGAATTTTCCAATCGCCTGATCAAGCTGCTCTCCGGAACGGATATTGGATTCCGATACGGCGGCGCGCGGTTTATCGTCCTTTTGCCCAACACCATGCTGGAAATAGCGCTGGTTCTGGGCAAGACCATCCTTAAATCATGCCAGAGTACGCCATTTATCCATGAGGGCCGATCCGAAACGATTACCGCAAGTATCGGCGCGGCATCATTGAGGCAGCAAAACCCGAAAACGCCCGATAGCCTGATGCAGATTGCAGACAGAATACTGGCAGGTTATAAGCTGAGTTTGACACAGAAACACAGATAATGGGAATTCCAAGAATTCGGTGAATTTTTTATCGGATACTCTCGTCAGTGTCTGGTTTATGCGGTGTTTCCTTTTCTTTTCTCGGTCGGCTTTTACTTTCCACAGGTTCCGGATCCCGGACGGTTTCAATGCTGTCGCTCTCGTTTTTGGCCCTCAGGGTCAGCACCGGGATCAGTACCTTCGAGATTACATAGACTTCCTCGACATCTTTGAGCTGTTCCGGGTTTGGGGACTTGATGTCGATATCCAATTCTTTATAGGTGCCGTCATTCATTTTCGCCAACACGAATCTTCTCCTTTCGCTGATCAGGGTTACATTTTTAATGACCACATAGTCGGTATTGGCCAGCTTCCGTATTCTGCCGGGCGTGCAGTAATCACAGGGATAGTGTTTACACCTTACACAGGTGGCGAATACGCGCATCATATCGCGTTTCCTGCACCAGAAGTATTTTTCCACCTCCGATGGCTCGTTTATGACCAGTGGCGGCTGAATATGCTCATTCACGTTTTCGATAACCGATCGGCCATGTCGGCTTCCTTTTCATCAAACACCGGCGGTTCATACTGATGCCACTGTTACGATGCCCGCAACAGATTTTAATCATGGCCCTCTCTATCATGGTTCTATGGATCATACAAGACAGGACGGCTTAAATTCCACTCTGCCCGACTCACGTCCGGGCAGAGTGGGAGTTTAAAAAAAAGGAGATGATGCCGGCACAAAGTATACTGACAAAGGTCATAATCAGCACTTTGAATCTACGCCTTCCCCCGCTGGGAGAGGGAGTTTATGGAAAGTTCAGATTATGACCGTTGTCAGTATATACACGCATTGTGCTTTTCTGGGATTTCTGCACAGTATGGGGATGGATTTGAAAGGAAGATAAAAATTTTGACAAAAAAGGACGGCGAAGATTCGCCGCCCTGGAGACAGGTGTTATGCCGTCTGAATTGTCGCGTCTTCTTCGCGCTTCAGTTCTTTGGTGGCACTTTCCCGAAGCTTGTATTTCTGAATCTTGCCGCTGGCAGTTGTCGGATATTCATCCACAAAGAAAAAAAATGCAGGAATCTTATGAAAGGAAATCTTGTCTTTGCAAAAGGATTTTAGTTCGTCATCAGATGTTTTTTCGCCAGGTTTGACCTGAACATAGGCCACCACTTCCTCTCCGTATTTTTTGCTGGGAACCCCGATAACCTGCACATCTTTGATTTTCGGATGGGTATAGAGAAATTCCTCGATTTCCCTCGGATAAATATTCTCGCCGCCACGAATAATCATGTCCTTGATGCGGCCCGTGATTTTGCAGTAGCCGTTTTCATCCATGATGGCCAGATCGCCGGTATGCAGCCATTTGTCTTTGTCGATGGCCTTGGCCGTGCCTTCCGGATTCTTATAATACCCTTTCATGATGTGATAGCCGCGCGTGCAAAGTTCGCCTTGAATGCCTCGGGGGACTTCCGCACCCGTTGCAGGATCCACAATCTTGACTTCCACGTTCGGCAGAGCCTTTCCAACCGTGCTGACCCGCAGTTCAAGACTATCTGTGGTGCGGGTCTGGGTAATACCCGGCGATGCTTCGGTTTGTCCGTAGGTAATGGTCATTTCCGATGCACCCATGACACTGACGACCTGCTTCATCACCTCAATGGGGCAGGGGGCGCCTGCCATAATTCCGGTGCGCAGATGTGAGGTGTCGTATTTCTTGTTTTTCAGCTCTTCCAGTTCTGCGATGAACATGGTTGGCACCCCATGCAGCGCCGTGCATTTGGATGCTTCAACAGTTTCCAGAACCGCTGCAGCCGTAAATGCCTGCACCGGAGCCATACAAGTAGCAGAGACCACGCAGGTCAGCGTGCCTAGAACACAGCCAAAACAGTGAAAAAAAGGAACGGGAATGCACATGGTATCCTTGGCAGAGAGTACCATGCACTCGGCCAGACTCTTGGCATTTCCGATCAAGTTGGTGTGCGTCAACTGGACGCCTTTGGGGAATCCTGTCGTTCCGGATGTATACTGCATATTGATGACATCATCCGGCTCCAGAGAGTTCTGACGGGCAGATAGCTCTGCATCGCTGATTCTGTCGCTCGTGGCCATTACTTCATTCCAGGTGAACATGCCGGGATGGCTTTCGTTTCCAATAAAGATGACATTCTTGAGCAGAGGGAGTTTGGCGCTTTCCAGTTTTCCAGGTTGGCAGGTTTTAAGCTCCGGGCAGACATCGTAGATAACATTTAGATATTCATCCGATTCTCGAACACCACCAATCATGATCAGTGTAGATGAATCGGATTGTTTCATTAGATATTCCAGTTCGAAGCTTCGGTAGTTGGTGTTGACCGTAACCAATACAGCCCCCATTTTGGCCGTGCTGAACTGCGCCAGTACCCATTCCGGAACATTGTTGGCCCAGATGGCGATATGCTCGTGTTTTTGGATGCCCAGAGCCATGAAAGCTTTGGCGGATTGATTGCAGACAGCTTTGAACTGATTATAATCGTAGTCGATTCCCAATTTGTGATATTTCAGCGCCTTGCTGGTTCCGAACTGTTCGGCTACGATATCCACCAAACTGCCGATCGTGGTTTTGCCGACTTCATAACTTGGTAATTGCATGTAAATAGTCTCCCTTTGAATTGATGATGTTCAATATATCTTCAGCGCATAAAAGTTATTATTTTGCAACGATTCAGAAAAAGGAAGAAAAAAGCGATTCATTCCACATTCTGAACGAGCGCTCAATCGTAATTATATTATCGTTTTATATCCATTTCCTGTATTTTGTCAAATAAAATCATTGCTGATTGAAAAAATGAACTCAAATTGGAAAACATGGATAGCGCATTTACGTTTGTGTTCAGGCGGCGGTAACTCCGAAAAAGACAAATAAAATCATCTCATTTTTGACTTTTTCGAGCGCATCAATTATGATGATACACAGTACAATGCGATCGTCCGATTTTTCTCTCAACAATTTTTCTCAAAAAAAGGAGGTAAGATTATGGAACAGACAAGCTTGCCGTTTTTCCGGCAACGTCTCATGGGCAGAACGATACTTATCGTTCTGCCGGTGATTATTCTCGTCGCTGCGGTGATTGTAACAATTTCGTCGCTTCCCAAAAGCTATTATTTTACAGTTCGGGCTGGAGATATCTGTCTGGTAAGAGGCGCTATGTCCAATTGGGTTTTGTCTGAGCAATCCAATGCGTTCGAGCCTTTTTCAGTAAAGGGCCTAGACTTGAATGGCATTACCGGGGTTGCTTTCAAAACCCAGGAGGACGCCATCGGGGTTCTTCGCAGTTATTTTCAGAAACGGGTTCAGGAACAGAGTGCGGCGATTCTGGCAAAGGAAAAAGAACTGGCCAGTTCGTATTCCGATCTGTTGAGAGATATGACAGGCGCCAAAGCCGGTGGAATTCCGGGATTGGAAAAGAACATCGAAGTCCTCAAAGGCTGGCTCGATATTTACAATGCCAAAATAAAATCTCCAACGCCTGCCGCCAAATCGTAGTCAACGCGGTCTATAAAATTCCCCTCTTTGCTTTCGTTGCCAAAGAGGGGAATTTTGTTTACACCAGCCCTTTTCCGTGATTTTTCAGGTATCTGACAGTGAACAACAGCGATAATACAGCGTACTCGCCGGAAGAAATTCAAAGCTGCATTTCTTTTCTGGAACACCTGGCCAAAAACAGCGGCCGGATCATCCATCTTACGGAAGCGCAGAGGATTGCCCTCATGACCGCGGCCGGCCAGCTTTCTCGGCCGGATCGACGTGAACTGAAAAAACGAAACAAGGAAAAAAACAAAGCCGAGCGTCGAAGTGTTGTTCAGCATGAGCGCAGCATTCGGGCGGCCACAGGCATCCGCCGCGCACGGCATGGTGTTTTTTTCGCACCGGAACAGATTCCGGATATGACGGCGGATTTGAATTCAGATCATAACATCTTGAAATCTCCACGCAATTGTTATATTTGCAAAGCGGAATACACCCATCTGCATTTTTTTTACGACGCCATGTGTCCGGATTGTGCGACGTTCAATTATCAGAAACGGTTTCAAACCGCTTCGCTTCATGGACTGGTGGCGCTGATTACCGGCGCCCGTGTAAAAATCGGCTACCAGGCAACCCTGATGATGTTGCGTGCAGGCGCCAGAGTGATTGCCAGCACCCGATTTCCCGTGGATGCCGCCATGCGGTATTCGGGTGAAAAGGATTTTTCCCAATGGGGCGGCCGCCTGCATATTTACGGGTTGGATCTGCGGCACACGCCAAGTGTCGAGTTATTTACCCGCTATATCGAACAGCACTATGACCGACTGGATATTTTGATCAACAATGCGGCCCAGACGGTTCGAAGACCGCCGGGTTTTTATGCACATCTGATGGATAACGAAACCAGCGCCTTTGATACGCTGCCGGAGAATGTTCGATCGCTGCTGGCCGGGTATCGACACTGCGTCAATCAACTGGGTTCATTTTCCGAGCCGAACATCGGACTGGAATCCGCACTTTCGGTAACCTGGAACGGGAAAGCCCCCGGTATCGGTCTGCAGGCCTCTGCATTGCTTTCTCAGATTCCTTACAGTTATGATCATAGCCTGGCTACGGAAGCCATTTTTCCAAAGGGTGAGCTCGATGCCGATCTTCAGCAGGTGGATTTAAGAGAAACCAATAGTTGGCGACTGCGGCTGGGCGAAATCCAGACGGCCGAGATGCTTGAAATTCAGCTTGTGAATGCTGTGGCACCGTTTTTGCTGTGCAATCGGTTGGTCCCGATGTTGCGGCGCGATTATACCGGCAAGAAGCATATCGTCAACGTAACTGCCATGGAGGGGAAGTTTTTCCGATTTAAGACAACTGGCCGGCATCCGCACACCAATATGGCCAAAGCCGCCCTCAACATGCTGACCCATGCGTCGGCTGACGATCTTGCCAAGGACGGAATTTTCATGAATGCTGTAGACACCGGATGGGTGACGGATGAAGACCCAGCCAAACTGGCCGCCTTGAAACAGGAAATGCATGATTTTCAGCCGCCGCTGGATATTGTGGATGGAGCTGCCAGAATTTGTGATCCGTTTTTTCACGGCATTCTGACCGATTCTCATTGGTGCGGGAAATTTCTCAAGGATTATCATCCCATTGACTGGTGAGATATCATCAATCGACTTTTCTTGACACTTCAGGGCGCTTTTCGTAAAAGATCATCCATGAAAAAACTGCAAATATCCCAAAAAGTCACAGCCATTCTGGTATACGGCAGACCCCCTCTGGTCTTTGGGGGTCTGTGTTGCGCCATTGCCGTCATGTGGACCCAAAATCCGCTGTTGTATACTCTGGGTGTCGTCTTTCTGTTCACGGCCATGGCATTTGACCTGGTGGACGGCTGGTTTGCCGCGCGCTTCCAGCCCCATCCCACCCTGGCGCATCTGGCAGACCGAATCATGGACAAGGTGGTCTACGCCATTATTTTTCCGTTGGTGGCCGTCGGGATGATGTGGCGTCTGGTTTACATTACGCCGGATTACCAGAAAACTGATCTGTTGCACGCCATTTTCATTCTGCTTTTATGCATCATCGTACTCATCCGAGACAGTTTTGCGCATTTTATCCGTGGATTCACGCAGGGAAAAGGACCGGAGCCCGAGAACAGCGAGTTCACACGGCTTCGGACGGTTGTGGCGGCGCCGGTGGCCGCCCTGCTGTATGCCACAGCCTTTTATATCCCCGAAGGGCCGCCATCCAGACTCTATTTCTGGATTTCATGGCTGGGGAACCTGCCGTTGAAGGGTCTTTTTGTCATTGAAATCGTTTTCCTGGTTATCAATTTCGGCTCCATTGCCCGGTACTGCCGGAAATACGGAACCACCTTCCTGGATGAGCTCTGCCTGGGCAACGACATTCTGCGCCGACGCATACTGTCCACTTTTCCAAATGGTTTGACCGTGATGAATGCCATCATGGGGCTTTTGTCGGTCTGGTTCGCCAATCAGGGACGGGTTCGAGAAGCCTATCTGCTTCTGATCGGTGCGGCCATTTTCGATAAGCTGGATGGCGCCATGGCCCGAAAGCTCGGACTGACCGAACCCCCGGTCGGTGCTGTCAAGACACCGCGCTTTCAATTGGGCGGAATTCTGGACGATATTTCAGACGGCATCAGTTTTTGCGTGGTGCCTGCCTGGATTTATTACCTGGTATTGGCACGGTCGGATGTTCCGGGCATCTCCGATCTGACCGTTGTCTGGATTGCCCTGAGTTACGCGGTGATGGGAATTGTCCGATTGATTTATTTTACCCTGGATACGTCCCCGATCCCTGGTTTTTTTAAGGGTATGCCCACGCCAGCGGCAGCGCTTCTGGTGACCGCTCCGCTGATCATGTTCAGCCAGGCTGTTCAGGAGAGTCCCGACACCATCCATTTCTGGGGGTATACCGCCACCTCGGCCATGGTGCTGGCGGCTGTGGCGATGAACAGCTATCCAGTGCGATATCTTCATCTTGGGCGGTTCATGGACCAGAGTACATGGTTTCGGCGCACCAGCATTATCTTGTTGCTGGTGGCGGTGTTCAGTCCCTACCTAGGCTATATCTGCCTGTTGTATCTGCTGCTTTACCTGCTGTCTCCGATTTTCACCCGGCGGGTTCTATCTTCCAACACCGGGCAGAAAACCAGTGCGCACAAGTAGAATTTGAATATCGTTTTTTACCACAGCGTTTGACTGAAAGAATAGCCACCGCGAAGGCGCAAAGATCGCAAAGGGAATCGAAGAAAAAACTGGCATTTTCTTTGCGCCTTCGCGATGAAATAAAAAATGCTGAACCAAGGCCCTTGCATAAGATGGGGCGGTGAGGAACCGATCAGGCGTGGTTTCTGAGTTTCAGTGCGACGGGATGCGGATCCAGATACACCTGCTGTTTCAGATAGGGCTCGCCGGTCTTGCGCACGTAATGGTTCAGAAGCGTGACCGGTACGATCAGGGGCACGAACTCCTGACGGTATCGGTCGAATATTTCCAGCATCTCCTTCTTCTCGTCAGCGCTGAGCTGGTTTTTGAAATAGCCGAGGATGTGTTCCAGCACGTTCAGGTTTTTCTTTACCGTCGATTTCATGCGGAGTGTCTCGACCAGAAGGTTTTCATATTGGTCGTAAACGGATTCAATGGGCATGTGCTTTCCTTCGGCAACAAGTTTGCCCATGGCTCTAACATTGACAGTGCAGTGTGAAAGCAGGAGCAGCTTGTACCGGGTGTGGAAATCGACCAGATTTTTCATGCACCGGCCCACAGCGATATTTTCCCGCCAGTGCTTGAGGGTAAAAATCTGTTCGATGAACGTCTCCCGGAGTTTGGGATCGTTCAGCCGTCCTTCTTCCTCGACCGGCAGCAGGGGAAAGTGCCGGGTGAAGGCTCGGGCAAACAGTCCAACGCCTTTCTTTTCCGGCATGCCCTTCGGGGTGTAGACCTTGACCCGCACCAGCCCGCTGCTGGGGGAGTCGCTCTTGAAAATAAACCCGCAGAGGTCTTCTTTTTCGAGTTCCCGAACACGCTTTTCGGCCCAAGCGATCATCCGGTCAGTATAGTCCGCATTGCTCCGGCAGGTAACCAGACGCGGGTTATCCGGGTCACCGAAGAGGCGAAACGTTTCCCGGGGGATGGGGAAGCCGGCTTCCACCTCAGGGCATACCGGAATAAAATCCAGGTATTCGCCAAGCGTATCCGTCAGATAACGGTCGTGTTTGTGACCACCGTCGAAACGGACATGCTGCCCCAGCAGGCAGGCGCTGATACCAATTCTTATCTTGTCTTCCATATTCCATTCTCTTGATGAAACTAAGCCGGAGTACCGACGAGCGGGAGTTCCCGATCGATGGCGAAATATACCAGAAACCTGGGTTCCTCATTATCATCGGTGAAGTTGCGACGTTTGATTTTCCGAATCAGTTCCGGGTTCTGTTCTTCTCGGATTTTCTTTAAGAACAGCCGCTTACCGTTATAACCCATCCCGTCTTCCATAAAGAGAAACGTGGCATAGGGGTTGGATTGAAGATTGTGATGGGTCAGCCGGTCGCGCATGATAAAAGCCAGGGTGTCTTCCTCTAAAAAGTGCGGGCGGGAATAGACGGCTGCATCCACTTTTCCGCTGCTGTCGGCGGTAGCCAGTACACCGGACCCTTTTGCATTCTCGAAATATTCTTTCAGTTTTTTCATGATAATCTCCTTTGGCAGATATGATTCATGGCTAGTCTTGAACCACAACACGCGTAGTGGGTCAATAAAAATTCGAAGAAAATGATATTCACAAAAAATATCCGCCCAAAATTATAAAATTGCGTGCCCATCAGAAAAAAAATCTTGACTACCCGCCGGTGATCGAATAACAACAAAATAACAGTTAAAAAAGAAGACCGCTTGGTTATCGGAACACGGTTGAATTCCGTGATGATCCCATCGCTGTAACCGGAATATCTCTTGCGTCGCCTCCATCGTTTTGTTTGTTGCGGAGGCGGTCACTGGTTCCTTCAGGGGGCTGGGAAGGCTGTGTGGGAGAGGCTCCATCCGGAAGTCAGAAGACGGACCGAGTGATCAGATGTCGAGGGCGCGATGGCAAAGGGCTCTGAGGAGATTTTTTATCTCCCCAGAGCCCTTTTTTTGTGGCAAAATGATCAGATATGGTACAGGAGTATTTTATGAAGACGCAGATTGAATTGGCATATCTGCCATATCGATGATGAAGTCGCCAAGGCGATCGCTGCCGAGGAGGAAGGGGCGGACACGCTCATGGAGCTGTTTGCTGGGGGAAATGTCTCTTTTGGAAACGGTATCCGTGCCGGCGCCATTCACGATAGCCACGACCGCGCCCAGATGGCTGAGATGATCATCAACTGCGAACTGGCCGAGAAAAAGCGGGAGCAGGAGAAACGGGCCGGGCTGGCAAGACGGGACATGCAAGGTATGGAAGTATTCATGGAAGATATCCGAGGTGATAAAATCTCACAAGACAAGGAGTTATGAAAATGGAAAAACTGATAGATACCATCGGTTCCATACAGACACCCGACAGAATGATATATGAAAAGGCCCTTTCACGGCTTGCGGATCAGGCGCGTCCGGCCGGAAGCCTGGGTGTTCTCGAGAATGTTTCCGCCCGGTTGGCGGCCATTGCCGGAACACTCGATGTCCGCCTTCAGAACAAGGTCATCGTCACCTGTGCCGGCGATCACGGGATTGTCGCCGAAGGGGTCAGCCTCTTTCCCCAGGAAGTCACCCCCCAGATGGTCTTGAATTTTGTTGGTGGCGGGGCGTCGATCAATGTACTTGGAAAGCATGCCGGCGCCAGAGTCATCGCCGCCGACCTAGGAGTCAATTTCGACTTTGATCCGACCCTTCCCATCTTCCACAAGAAGGTCGGCAAAGGAACTGCCAATTTTGCCAGAGGCCCGGCCATGACGCGGAATCAAGCGATTCAATCCATCGAAGCCGGCATCGAGATCGTTGAGGAACTGTTAGCACAGGGGCCGGTGCATCTCCTGGGTACCGGTGATATGGGGATCGGCAACACCACGCCATCGACTGCGGTGATTGCGGCGTTTTCAGGGCTTCCGGTCGAAAAACTGACAGGCCGCGGTACTGGTATCGGCGATGCCGCACTTGAAAACAAGATTGCCGTTATCGAAAACGCCTTGTTGAAGCATGCCCCCGATCCCCGCGACCCGGTCGATGTCCTGACCAAGGTCGGTGGTTTCGAGATCGGCGGACTGGCAGGACTGGTGATTGGTGCTGCAGCAAAAGGTATTCCGGTGATCTGTGACGGCTTTATCTCGACTGCCGGGGCGTTGATTGCCTGCGAGCTGGCGCCGGCTGCAAAGGCATACCTATTTGCGAGTCACAGGTCCGTAGAGGTCGGCCATCGGTACATGCACGAGAGGCTCGGCATCTACCCCCTGCTGGACCTGGGTTTTCGTTTGGGAGAGGGCACCGGGGCAGCCATCGCCATGGAGCTCCTCGATGCCGCCACCCGGATTCTTGCGGATATCAAAACGTTTGAAGAAGTGGCCATCAAAAATGCTCAGGTTTGATGAGCCTTTGTGCAGAAATGACGGTGTGATCTATCGGAATCCTCCCCCTGAAACGGTTAGATCGTTTTGCTGACTCTTTAAAAAGATTGACTGACCCGGAAAGGGGGAGAATGATATCATAACGGAGATTATCGCTGAACCATCCGGTCCAGAACTTCTCGTAAGATTTCCGGGCCGGGCGTCGTATCGAAAACCAGTTCGCTGTCAATGAAAATGGAAGGTACCGGAGGCAGGCGTCCGAGCTTTTGAGCGAGTTCATCAAATCGCAGTGCCCCTTTTTTTTGGGTGATGATGACTTTTTCCCACGAAACGGCATTGCCGTAATCCGGTGCGACTTCCGTGACCACCAGCGCCATATAGACGCAGGGAATGCAATGCTCGCCTTCATGAATCAATTCAAGATGGACGGTTTTCATGCTCGTGATCCTGAGGCGCTAATGGGAATGTAAAAAAAGCAACTGCCAACGTCAGGCATTAACGGTCAATCCGGACAGCGCTTCTTCGATGGCATCCACCAGTTCGAAATGTGGCGGAATCTGGTCAAAAATCAGTTCGCCGTTGATCAGCAGGGAAGGTACCGGAGCAAGTCGCGTATGCTTCTTTACCGCATCTTCTCCGAACAATTCATAGGAAAGTTCCAGGAAACGATTTTTGCCCTTTCCGATCATGATATCCACACGCCGATATTCCACGCGATCTTCATATTGCGGCAGCATTTCCTGAACAGCGGCATCCATGAAAAAGCAGGGAAGACAGTAATCTGCTTTATACATCACTTCGACCACAATCTTTTTAGCGGCGTTCATTGAAATACTCCTTGATACAAAATGTTCGATCAAACCGGAATTGTTAGCTGTTCTCTGAGCGTCTATTATCAGATAAATCCGATATGTTCAATACCCACATTGTTTGCCAACGCCTGTTTGAGTAGCGGAGCGATTCTGTGAGATGAGCGGATCAAGCGGTGTATCTGGTCTCTTGTGTTCGTTTGGAATTAATTTTGATTGAAATTTTATGTGGCATGTCGCATATTGAATAAAAGAGCAGCGGCGTAGACAGATGTATCCTGTCAGGCAGTTCATGTTTCGTTCGTGTAAGCTGTTTGATTTAGAATGACAGTGAAAATACAAGGTGAAAAAAAATGGATTTTTCAGATAAGCCAGACTGGCTGGGCCCTATTTATTCCGTAACCCTGATCAATGCGTGGTACGCCGCTCTGAATTTGCACCTGGCTGAAAAAGGTGTTCTCACGGATGAAGACAGGATCGCTATCCTGGCCCGTGTTCAGTCCCAGTGCAGGGATATGGAGCATTATTTGGCCACCGAAGCGCAGCAACCGTTTTCCACACGGGAGCTGATGAAAAAATTTGAAAAAATCGCAATGTTTTCCGCGCGATCTCAGCTATAGACATTCAGAAAATTCAATTAAAATTGTTCTTGACTTTCCGAATCTACTATCTCTAGAATCAGCCAACAAAGGTGCTTTTCGGAGCTTAAAAGGGAACCCTGTGAAAATCGGGGACGAGCCCGTCGCTGTTACCTTCTCCCAGTTTGGATAAATGGGAAACCTGCTGGCCGTTGTGTGTCACTGTCCAGAATCGAGATGGGAAGACCGCCGATAGGGGAGGAAGTCAGAAGACCTGCCTTAACCAAACTGTGCTTGCTTCGCGGACCATGGCGTGCAGATTTTATCTTGTGGATAAACAGGGATATCCCCGGATTGAATTCTTTCGATCCGGGGTTTTTTTTATTCTAAGACCGGCTCAGCGAGCCAGTCTGATTATTGATCGATCTGAAACAAGGAGAGGATAACGGATGAAAATTTATTCTGGTGGCGGAGATCAGGGAAAGACCAGCCTGTATAGCGGTGAGCGGGTAGCCAAAAGTCATCCATATTTAGAAGCAGGCGGCGATGTGGATGAACTCAATTCCGTGATTGGCGGCATCAAGGCCCTGCTGCCGTCGGATTGCAGTCATATCATGCCGGATATTCATCAGATTCAATCCAATTTGATGAAAATTGGGGCCTATATCGCCACCACCCGAAATTCTCCGGCCCTTGATAAAGTGCCTAAAATTTCCGAGGCAGAGATAAAAAACCTGGAAACAGCCATCGACACGCTGCAGAATGATTTGCCGCAACTAACTGGATTTATTGTTCCAAACGGGCATATTTCAGCAGTCATGACCCATATTGCTCGAACCATCTGCCGTCGGACAGAACGCCATGTGGTGGCGCTTTCCCTGCAGGTCGGCGTTGGCGAGGCGCCCAAGCATCTGCGATATCAACTGATTTATCTGAATCGCCTGAGCGATTACCTGTTTACGCTGGCCCGCTACTGTAATCATGTGACGGGTGTTTCCGAAGATCTCTGGAAAACGTGATCCTGTTTCTCTGCCAAGACGGCGTTACCCAGACCCTGCCCGGATGAAGTTCGAGAAACATCGAACAAGGAGGCGGCATGCATATCGCTGAAGGAATCATTATCGGTAAAGATGCCTTGCTCTATATGGCCGCTGGTGTGTCTCTGACGGCCTGGGGTGTATCGCGGATCAACATATTTGCCCGGAAGGCCCCGGAAAACAAACCGCTGCTGGGAATGGGCGCCGCACTGATTTTCTTCTTTTCCCTGATTCCGATTCCGGCTTTCACAGGAACCTGCTCCCATCCCTGCGGCACACCGCTGATCGGGATGTTGCTGGGGCCATCCATCGGCATTGTTCTGAGCGCGATCAGCCTCCTGCTTCAGGCGGCTTTTTTTGCGCATGGCGGGTTCAGCACCTGGGGCGCCAATGTTGTGGCGCTGGGCTTCTTCGGCTGCTTTTTTGGCTGGGGAGGCTTTCGGTGCATGCGAAAACTCGGTATGCCCCTGTGGGCGGCAGGTTTTTTTGGCGGATTGATCGGGGATATCCTGGTGTATCTTGCATCCGGACTGATTCTCGGCACAACACTTGTCCGGGCGCCCAATCCGCAATATTCCCTCAGTGGCTATCTGCTGGTCATTTATTCGGCCTACCTGCCCACGCAACTGCCCATCGCCACGGGGGAAGCTTTGATTACCGGACTTGCACTGCATTACGCCGGAAGACAACGGCCCGAAATTCTGGTTTCACTGGGGATACTTGCCAAGAAAGATATCAGACAATCCCTTCTCTTTGTGATACTGCCGGTGATGATTTTGCTCTGTGGGGTGGGATCTGCCGCAATATCCAAAGCGGATGCTCCGCCGGCGGGGGGCGGCGATGTGGATCTATCCGTCCGGAACAGTACTCCCTCCCGATTTTCCGGGATGGATGAGACAGTCAATGACGCCATGGCTGTAAAGGCCGGCCGGCCCGCCCGTGAGCCTTATCTGAACACTGAAAGCATGGGGGATTTATGGAATCTCCTGCTACTATCGGCAGGAGGCATCTGCGGGTTTATCCTGGGACGCAATTGGCATTTGCTCTGGGGAAAATCCAAATAGCAGTGAAAATATTGATCACCACGAAATACACGAAGCACATGAAACCCATGAAATATTAAATTCGTCGCGCCGTTGCTGCGCCGCGTGCAAATTTATTTGCCGAGGCCAAACCGGTGTCATGAATGTTTACGCGAGAACTGGATCTGATGCCCCTGAACAACCCGTACACCGAATCTGTCGGCATGATGGACATCCCGTCGAGCCGACTGCCGCAGCATGGCTTGTACTGCTGGGATGGGCGGCTGAAACTGGCGATGCTGGCGGCGGCGATCGGGCTTAATATTTTTATGGCCCGGTTCTGGCTGTCCGGGCTGATTTTATTACTGGGAATAATCCTGGGGCGTTACTCCAGAATACCTGTTCGGCAGTATGGGATTTTTTTTCTGGCGCCTGTCTGGGCCACATCGATCGTGTTTGTGGGGTTTTCTGTGGGGTTCGGGGTGGCGCCTCTGTATCAGGTGGGGCCGGTGACTATATATCAGGAGGGAATACAACTGGGGCTGGCGGCCGCCGTTCGGGTGGCCTGCGACATGGCCTGGATCGCCGCCGTGTTTTTAACAACCCCGTTCAATTCCTTGATGCAGGCTTTAAGATGGTACCGGGTGCCGATCGTACTCCTGGATATTACTGCCATGGCGTATCGTTACGCCGGATTGTTATGGGAGGAATTTCACCGCATGAAAACATCGGCGGTGTCCCGCGGAGGGTTTCGCGGATGGATCAACCGCTATCACAGCACAGCCCGGATTTTATCACAGGTCATTCTGCGATCCTATGACCGATCTCTGCGGATTCAGCACGCCATGTTTGCCAGAGGGCAGCTCTGTGAAAAAAAGATTTTCGATGCCGCTCACGATTCCGGACAGAATGATTCCTGTCCGAATCGCTGCGACATCACTCCGGTTCTCGGCGATCCATCCGTGCCGGTGCTGATCTGTACCGATGTGTTTCATGGCTATGCCGAAACCCGTTCGCTGAAAAAACTGTCGATGACGGTTCATCAGGGAGAAATCGTGGCGCTCTGCGGGCCGAATGGGGCGGGCAAAAGCACCCTGCTGAAGCTGATCGCCGGAATTCTCAGCCCTGACAGCGGCAATATCACGTTAAGCGGCATATCTCTTGACGTTTGCGGCCGACAGGATATTTTCAGGCAGGTTGGGATACTTTTCCAAGATCCAAACGACCAGCTTTTCTGTACGCATGTACAGGAAGATGTGGCTTACGGTCCCTTGAATCTGGGCCTCAATGCCGATGAAGTGAAACGTCGGGTCACCGCCGCCATGGAACTTATGGAAGTTTCCCATCTGGCGCAGCGGCCGATTCACAGGCTCAGTTATGGAGAAATGCGGCGGGTCGGACTGGCCGGGGTCATTGCCATGCAACCGCCGCTGATTCTGCTGGATGAACCGACCGCCGGCCTGGACCCGGCATCCACCCGTCACCTCATCCGGCTTATCCGGCACCTGAACAGCCATCACGGGTATACGTTGATCATGGTGACACACGATATCAACATCGCATCCATGATTGCCACGCGGGTCATCATTCTGGATCAGGGCGAAATCGTGGCGGACGGATCGCCACGCACGATACTGACGGATCGCAGCCTCCTCGAGAATTCACGGCTGGAGCCCCCTTTATTGACCAGGCTCTTTCAGGAGCTGGACGCTGGTTCCACCGGCAGTGAAATGATTCCGCTCACGATTGAAGAAGCTCTGGAAAGGCTTGCCTGTCTGAAAAACCGACATCCTTCCCCGGCAGAAGGGTGCAGCCCATGCTCCAACCCGCAGCAAACGGACCAACGTTTATGACGTCTGCTTCTTATGTGCAACCGCTCGAAGCGCAATGCCCGCAACCAACTCCGATCCTTTCCGCAGAAGCCCTCTTGCGAGAGCTTCTGTTTGATACCGGAGACAGTATTCTGTTTACGGATACCTCCTTCAGCGTGGTTGAAGCCAATGCCGGAGCCAGTGAAATTCATCGGATGCCACATGAGCGGATCGTCGGCATCGACTGTCTGTCGCTGATTGTTGAAGCGGAAAGACATGTACTGAGCAAGGTTTTACAGAATCTGCGGGACTTCGACGGGTGGTCAGGCGAGATGAAAGGTGTCAGAGAGGAAAACCAGGTCTTTTCCATGACGGTCACCGTCAAACGGCTGCCTTTGCCGGATCGCACGATCTTTTGTTTTGTCATTCGGGACAGGTCGGAATTCCTGTCGCTGCAGGAGCTCCTGCGTCAGGAAAAATCGCAGCGTCGGGAATTATATATCACCCTTCGGAACCTGATGAAGGCTTTTGAAAAAGAAAAGCAGGGGCTGGAGGGGGGGATATCCCACAAGATCGAAACCGTGCTGCTTCCGGCGATTGAAAAAGTCATGAAAGAACCCAATACGGAGATCCGCAACAGCTACCTGCATATCATGCGGGAGCAGTTGATCCATCTGACCAAAGGGTTTTCCCGGGAATTGGAGGGGCGGTTTCTAAAGTTGACACGCTCTGAAATGAGGGTATGCCAGTGCATTCAGGAAGGTCATTCCAGCAAGGAAATTGCCGATCTGATGAATGTTTCTTTCGAGACCGTGCAGGTGCATCGCCGCAATATTCGAAAAAAACTGGGCCTTTGCGGCCGTAAAGTAAATCTGTACAACTTGTTGTCATCCAGGCCCTTGTTTCAAGCCACTTCGATTCGATGAACGGCTGACAGGATTGCAAAGAGAGTCTGAAACCAACCCAAGACCATCTGACGGTTTTCCTGCCCATTCATTCAAAAACGGTTGTCCAATGCACGGCCATGATCTGATGGGGGTCGTTTGAACCACAATTATTTATTGCTCTCAAATACACTGCCAAGCATAACAGGTATAAGAATATACCTATTTAATAACTGATCGTCTGCATTTACTGCCGGAAAATTCTGTGTCATGCTAAGCTCAAATCAACTGGATTGAAATGGTCTGTCAACGCGTTACAGGAGAAGGGGTATGATAATTATTCAGGTCGCCGGTTTTCTGGGCTGCGGCAAAACAACTCTGATGCTCAAATTGTCTCGGAATCTGGCTGCTGGAGGGGCCCGTAAGGTGGCGCTGGTGGTCAATGAAATCGGAGAGATTCCTGTTGATGGAAAAGTGATCGCAGAAAGCGGGATGATGATGAAAGACATCGGCGGCGGCTGTATTTGCTGCGAGGTGGCTGCCACGTTTGCAAAAACGCTTTATCAGATATACAAAGAATTTTCCCCTGAATATGTGCTGGTAGAACCGACGGGTGTGGCTGTTCCGCATCAGGTCAGTCTGGCCGCCAGAATGAGCGGCCGAGACGCCAAAGTGGCCATCGGGCCGGCCATCGTGCTGTTCGACGCCACCCGTCCCGCCGAACTGTTGGATATGGATATGCTCGGGCAACTGGTTACGACACAGATCAAGGATGCGGATGTGATCGCCATCAGCAAGGTGGATGCTGTGGATATGGCAGCCGTAAAAGAATCCGTCACCAAGGTTCGGGAAATCAACCCGAAAGCCAGGATACTGAACCTGTCATCTTTTACCGGGATGGGGATCGACGAACTGACGGATATCATTCTTAACTGGGAGATATAAGCCGATGTCGAACTTTTCCGATGAAAGTCCAGGGTGTTACACGGAACATGGCGTCAGCGGCTATGGGGTTGCTGCCAAAATCAGCCGAAGCGAACCCATGACCGAAGATTTCGTAAAATCCATGGCGGAAAGCATGATGCTGACTATCGCCGGCAAATGCATGGAACTGGGCGCTAAATGCATCGGTCACATCAAATCCCATCTGCGAACCGAGGCCGGTACCATCAAAGCCGATACCATCGGCGTCGGTCACGGCAGCTATTCTTCCGGCCGGCTCGAACACCCGGTCCGGGATGTCTTTATCGCCATCAACAGCATCGTTCAGGGCATCCCAGAGGATGCCGTCAAAGCGGCGACACTGGAAGGGATGCATGACGTGGCCGGTCAGAACGGGCTTTTTGTGGTGAAAGAAAAAGAACACACGTATTTTGACGAGTTCGATTTTACCGCATCCAAACAAGACTATATCAAACAGCTTTCCGAACAACTGGATATGGATCAGGACAGATGAAGATCATCGCTATTTCCGGTATGCGCGGCAGCGGCAAAACCACCCTGATCCGGGAACTGATCGCCCGATCGGTAGCTGCCGGCCAAACTTGCGCCCTGATTGTCAATGAAGACGGTGAGGCGTCTTACGATACCGATTTTCTCCAGCGGCATGGGGTGGCGGCCGAATTCCTGCGCGGCGGGTGAGTGGGCTGTTCCCTGGCCGCCAGGCTGGTGGCCCTGCAAAAAGAACTGAAACGCAAACATAACCCGGATTTTCTCTTTATCGAACCATCCGAAATGGTCGTCACCCAAGAGCTAAGAGATGTGATGGCCATGGGGCGGCGGGATATCACCTACGAGATCGGACCCTTGATCACCCTGGTAAACGGGCCGAAATTTGATTCCCAGTGGCAGAATCGATCGTTTCTGATGATCGGGCAGATGAAAGATGCCGATCTGGTTTTACTCTCCCGATCCGATCTCATGGATGCGTGCGGCATTCATGCGCTTGAACAAAAATTGATGGATTATGTGCGTTCGCTGTTACCTCTCAGTGTCCCCTGCAACAGGGGTGTCAAGGAAGTGGTGATGGCGGTTTTGGGTTAATGAATTTTCTGAAAGTCTATAGTAACCCCCCATGTTCGGGGCGGGCACATCGAAGAACAAAAATGAGCATGTCCATATAAACGAAGCATTTTCAGAAAGGAGTATCACCATGACACCATTAGAAAGAGTTGGAACTGTCCTGCAAGGGGGAATCCCCGATCGCGTCCCTGCCGCTCCCCTGATCTGCGGCGCCTCCCGTCGGGTGTACGGCGTGACCTATGCGGAATGGTCACAGGACGGCGAGCTGATGGCAAAGTCCATGATTCAGGCCCAGAAACTGATCGGATTTGACGGCATTCTGGGACTGGTGGATCTGTCCGTGGAAGCGGCCGATTTCGGGCAGAAAATGGTTTTTCCTGTCGAGGATACGGCCCACCCTGAATACAATGATTCATTTGTCAAGACACCGGATGATTTTTATAAAATCCAGCCGGTGGATCCGACCAAATCCCCGCGGATGAAAGAAGTTCTCCGCTACATGGAAATCGTGGCCAATGAAGTCGCAAAAACCGTTCCCATTATGGGTTTTGTTTATGGGCCCCTTGGCATTCTCGCGATGATGCGCGGAGCGGAAAACCTGTTTCGGGATTGCTACAAACACCGGGAAGCGGTGATTCACGCCGAGGAAGTCATTACCCCTGTTCTGGTGGAATACATCAAGGCCATGTGCAAAACAGGCGTTCACGCAATTGTCATGGACACCCTGTTTGCCTCTCAATCCATCATGAACAAAAAAATGTGGATGGAGATCGAGGGTCCCTTTACCAAGATTATGGCTGATACCGTTCGGGAATGCGGGTGCATGCCCATGGTACACAACTGCGGCAATGGCGTTTACTTTGATGTCCAAATCGAGATGATGCAGCCAACGGCCATTTCTTTTGCCTATCTGCCCGATGACTGCAAGGACACGGCGGAACTGAAACAGAAATACGGTAAGAAGACCACCCTTGTGGGCTATGTCAGCCCGGCGGCTTATGCATTTCTGGGCACTCCGGAGGAAATGAAGCTGGAATGCAAGAAGCAGATCGAGGAGTTGGGCAAGGACGGCGGGTTCATTCTGGCTACCGGTTGTGAATTTCCCCCCAACGGCAGCCTGATGAATGCCATCGCGATGATGGAGGCAGTGGAGCTTTACGGAAAATATTGATGAATCCGCTGAGATTTCAAAATGTAAGCACAAAGGATGCAAAGATAAATCTGGTTTTTACTGGAAACTCTTTGCGATCTTTGCGCCGATATGGAGTTTGAAAAACTGCTGATGGAAGCCTCAAGAAAACAAAATGGCATTGCCATTGAAAATTACCATATTAGCACCGAGCCCTATTACATATCGATCGGCGATGAAATCGAAGTCTTCGAGAAGGCATACAAGCTCAAGCTTCCCGTGATGTTGAAAGGCCCCACAGGCTGCGGCAAGACCCGCTTTCTGGAGCATATGGCCTGGAAGCTATCCCTGCCGTTGGTGACGATTGCCTGTCATGAGGATCTGACGGCCTCGGATCTGGTCGGACGGTTTCTGCTGAAAGGAGATGAAACGGTGTGGCAGGACGGCCCGCTGAGTCTGGCCGTGAAGCACGGGGCCATCTGCTATCTGGATGAAGTGGTCGAGGCGCGTAAAGACACCACCGTGGTCATTCACCCCCTGACGGACGACCGCCGGATTCTCCCCCAGGAAAAACGAGGGCTTCTTCTGGAAGCCCATCCGGATTTCATGCTGGCGATTTCCTACAACCCTGGTTACCAGAGCGTCATGAAAGAGCTTAAACACTCCACGCGTCAGCGGTTTCTGGCCATCGAGTTTACTTACCCGTCTGCGGAAATCGAGCGCACGATCATCATGAAAGAAAGCGGTCTTGATCGGGATGTTGCTGATCGCCTGGTGCGCCTGGGTGAAATGGTTCGCAATCTGAAACAGCATGGTTTGGAGGAAGGCATCAGCACCCGTCTTCTGGTTTATGCCGGCAAGCTGATCGCCGATGGCCTTTCTCCGGCCACTGCCTGCAGCGTTGCCGTAACCCGGGCCATGTCCGATGATGCCGAGATGCAGGAGGCCATTGCTGAAATCGTGACGGGTATCTTCTGATTCGCGTCAAAATATCAACTCAGGTTGCCAACAAGAAAATATTAACATGGATAAACAGGATGAGCAGGATAAAAAAGATAAAAAAGCAGCAGCTTAAACTTTTTTATCCTGTCTATCCTGTCCATCAATGTGAATTAACCCCTTGAGTACTTTCACTGAATTTTGCGACGCCAATCCAGGTCTCCTGGACGATTTGAGCGATGCCGGCCGCAGTGCCTACCAGCGGATGTGCGACAGCGTTTCCCATCTGCGCCCTCAAAAAGCGTTTGTTTTCTTTTCAGATGCGCTTGTCGGTATCCGTTCTCTGACAAAGCATCCCTGCGGGGAGGCCTTGCTGTCGGATATCGTGGCGCTTACCGAACAGAACTGGGCCTTGATGCAGTCCTGTGCGACCGCTTTCGGCGTTCTTCCGGCGGATGAGGTGTTTCTCAAAAAATGGATCGACCTGGCTTCCAAACTGGCGATCCGGGATATCGATGTCGGTGTGAATTTTCTGAATCAGACGCCCGCAGCGATGGAAAAGCTTGGAATCGATGCCATCCTGCAATGGGGCAGCCAGGCGCTTTTGGCCCTGACCAAAACTCCCGGGATGTGGCAGGCGGTGTCTGCCTACCTGAAACAATCAGCCGCCCTTCACTGCGGTTTTTCGCTGGTGCGCTGGGATTTTTTTCTGGATCAGGCCAGCCGTATCGCTGTCAAATCCGCCGCTGCGGCCGCAGGCTTCATTGAAATCGGCAACCGGGCCTGCCTGCTGCTGACAGATGAAGAAACATCCCAATGGGTCAGTGGAGGTTTGGCTTGCGCAAACACGGAGCAGGAACTCGTCAAATATTTCGATGCCGGCTCATTGAAGGCGCTGCAAGCCAGGGATGGTCTGGCTTCCGGCGTTATGCTCAAGGACCGCACCCAGACCCTTTCTCTGATTTGTGAAGCGCTTCTGGCCCATCCGGTCAAGATCCGCGCCAACACGATACTTTACAGTCATCAGGGATTTGCAGGTGGCGCCGCAACCGACGGGCGGTTTATTTTCCTGCCGGAAGTGGCGCCCACGTTCGCGTTGATGAAGCTCATGACGCTTCATCAGGCCATGCTGCTGGACCGCGGTCATTTTCTGGAAGAATCCGGCCGAATTTTATTTGATCCGATTTATATTCACATGTATGCCGACAAACGTCTGGCGCAGCGTCTTCCTGCCATCGCATCCGAGATGAATCGTCTGGCCGAAGGACGTCTTCCGGAAGGCTACCCTTTCCGGGCAGTTAAATATCTGGATGCGCCCCTGCCCTGGTGGGGGGATATCCTGCCGGATTTGATCAGTCAGACCAATGCCACCATTGATGGCATCAAGGCAAAGGTCGCCGATCAATATGAGGATCTGCCCCCGGCGCTGGTGGAAATGTTGATTGGTCAACTCATGGCGCATGGTGATCGGGACCCCGATGCTCTGGCGCAGATGCTGGCAGGTATGATCGGAAATCTGGAGTTTCTGTCCCCGGATGCCGAAGACCTCCCGGATACCGTCAAAACATTTCTTTATAGAGAATGGGATGCAAACCTGTCCGATTACAAACTGGACTGGTGTCTGGTTCGCCAGCGCATTGCCAGTGAAGATTCAAACCCGTTTGTCGAAAATCTGCGCAGACAGCGCCATGGGCTCATTTCCTTGATTCAGCGGCAGTTTACGCGGCTTAAACCGGAACAGTTCCGCCGATATCGGGCTCAGCCTGCTGGAGATGATCTGGACATCGATGCGTTGATCGAAGCCTGGGTGGATATGCGCTCCGGGTCGCACTTGTCTGAAAATGTGTACATCCGCCGGGATAAGCGGGTCCGGGATGTGGCGGTTCTTTTTCTGGTTGATTTGAGTGCTTCAACAGAAGAAAAAGTGGATAACCGCCGGGTGATCGATATTCAGAAGGAGGCCATGGCCCTGATGGCCGAAGCCTTGAACGCCCTGGGAGACCCGTATGCCATTCTGGGGTTCAGTTCGGATGGGCGTTTCAGGATCGATTTGATTCAGGTAAAGGATTTTTCTGAATCTTATGACGACAGGGCATGCTATCGACTGGGCAACCTTGAACCTGCGGGCCTGACCCGGATGGGGGCCGTGGTGCGGCATGCGACCTACAAACTGGACGGCGAAGATGCAGCCATCAAGATTCTGGTGATCCTGACAGACGGCCGCCCTTACGATCTGGAATACGGCAATCTGGACTACGCGATTGCCGATACCCATAAAGCCATTCAGGAGGCCAGAAGGAAGCGGATTCATCCCTTTATCATCACTTCAGACGCCAAAAGCGCCGATTACCTCCGGCGCATCGCCCCTGAGACCCAGAGCATCATCGTGCCACGGGTGGAGATGCTGCCCGGACTGCTACCGGCAATCTACAAGCGCCTGACCGTATAATTGGCATAAAATCAACTGATTCTCGAAAGGATTTCCCATGACCGACACGTATCAGCCTTTGGTGGCAAAAGCCCTGGATATGGGTGCGCTGGGTGCCAGACTCATCGATACCCACACGATCGTTTTTGACTCACGGTCCTTTCTGAAATGCCGTTTCGGCTGCAACCGCTGGGGCCGCTACTGGACCTGCCCGCCGCATCTGAGCATCTCGCCGGAACTGTTCATGGAAGCCTTTAAACAGTATTCCAAGGCGGTAATCATTCAAACGGCGGATCCATTAAAAGGCCAAGAGGTTACCCTGGCCATCGAAAAAGAAGCCATGCTGGTCAGCAAAAGCCCTTTTGCTTTTGCAATGGTGCTTTGCGTCCAGTGCGAGACCTGCGCCTATCCCGAGCCCTGTCGTTTCCCCCATCTGGCCAGGCCGTCCATGGATGCTTATGGAATCGATATCGGAGCCACGGTTGCGCCGCTGGGGTTCAAGGTGGAATTCGACCCCGAGGGGCGCCTGCTGCCGGCATGGTACAGCATGGTTTTGGTGGTGTGATATTTCATCGAGCCGCCTTTTTCACCGCTTCCCAGGCGTTTTCTAAAAGCGTGAGGGTTCCGGGGCGGACATCGGTTTTCAAGTTATATTTTTCGTTGAATTCCCGGATGTTTTCCCGCAGGTGGGCTTCTCCTAGAACCGGGGTGGGTAAAATGAGACTGCGCTTGTAGTTGGCCATCAGGCGTTTCATGATCTTCTCTCTTTTGGGTATCAGTTTTTCCGGTAAGTCTGCAAACATGATGTTATTACAGTATTTGGAAAATCCCGAATTCATGAACATCGTACCTGCGCACCGGCATTGTTCTGCATAGTAATTTTCCCGTCCCCCGATGATCAGCCCTACGCAGTCATCCACGGGGTGTTCGTTGTCCATCGGAAGCAATACCGGAACAGGAACCCTTTTGAAAAGATCATCCGCATGATTCAGCGCGTTGCCGCACAGCCCATAGCCCAGAAGCACGGCACCCACATAAGGCGCCATGTTCTCAACCGCTGTTGTCACTCCGTGTGTTAAATTGGCAATGTTGGAATGAAGCCCCACTTCCAGCACATGAACCAGAACGGCAAGCCCATTGGTTTCTTCTTTTGGGAAATCTGCAACGCCTGCCACCCGGTGTACCGGTTTAAGTGCCTCATTTTCCAATTTGAGTGCCAGTTCTTTGGAAAATTCGTCTTGCACGACCCAGATTTCTGAAACATCCGGGTCATGCAAGAGAACGTAGGCGAACTCCAGTTCCAGTATCTGACAGGTTACCACACCCAGATTAGCCATATCCCGCTCATTGTCCGATATTTTCAGCGTTGAAATGATCCGGAATTTTCTGATCTGGTGTGACACCATAATACCGGGTTCTGGCCTGGCCCCAAAAACAGCCGTTTTTCCCAAGAAGGGATAACTCGATGTTTTGAAGGGTTTTACACAGCGCGTTGCCCTCCCTGGCGCCTTTACAGATAAAACAGTATTTTTCGCAAAAAACGGGAGGCTGATTGATTTGTGTCATGTTGGCTACTCCTTGTTTGGCCAGATGCGGTCGGCGTCTTCTTTGGCAAAATAGCAGAAAATGTCCCACTCGAATTCTTTGAAAGAAACCGGACATCGCAGTTTGACCTTTCGATCGCTGACACCGATGACTTCCCAGTCTCCTTTTCGATGTCCGCCGTCAATGCATATCTTCTGCCCCATCTTGAATGGGTAGGGTTTAAAAACGATGACGTGATGTTTTTCCATTTTCCCCCGAAAGTTGGCGATATATTCTGTATCATTCAGCGCCGATGGATTTCATCCAGCTCTGGCCGAAATCGGCGACAGGTCTGATATCAACGATTTCAAACGCCACGTAAGCGTGAATCATTTTTTTCGCTGTTTCAATGCCGATTTTGGCGCCGATTTTTCCCTGAATTTCAAGAAGGTTGTTCCCTGCAGTTTCACAGGCGGCCATCTTCAGATACAGCCGGACGCCCTTCCATTGCTGCGGGGATTCTCCGGGTTCCATGATCATAAACACCGCATTCGGGTTTTCATTCAGGTTGGCAAATGTCCGGTTGTGCCCCAGCCCCATGACGATGGTTTTTTCATCAATCATGGTGGGTGAACCAAAGAAAGCAACGTCAACCTTACCGTCTTTGCTGGCGGTGCTGAGGGTGCCGATTCTGGGTTGTTTATTGAAATAGCCGATCAATGCTTCAGACATAAAATCTCCTTTTTGTGAACATGTTGATGATGCTTATCAATTGCCAGTGCCGTAACACCTGGCATGGATGGAGTCAAGAACAATTCATGTGTATTTATCGTTTTGTTGCGCCATGAAAGACTCCAGCGTTTCTATAGCCAAAAGCACCTGCCTTCAGTGAGGTCATAACGAGCAGCAAATTGCAGAGGATCATGCAGTTGGAGCCGTTCTGCTCATGTCGATGCTTTGGTTGTTTTTCGTTGTTGCCACAGCCACGCTATCCCCCTCTCGGTTTGGCCTTCAGGGCCGTCTCGACAATGGCATTGAGCTTTTCGGTTATCTCCGGATCGATCCGGTCTATCGGCACAAAAGCGGCCAACTGATGGTAACTGGATTTTCGCAATTCAAGCGGCAGTTCAAGCTTTTTAAAATATTTCTTGAACAGCGGTTCCAGAAATTCATCGGTGGCTTTGATTTCGGGAGACCAGGGGCTGCCCTTCTCCAGCGTATCCAGAGCGTTTGACACTTCATTAATCGCCTCACGCATGATCTTGAGGCGGTTCTCTCTTTTCTTATAGCCGAACAGATCATCCGGCATATCATATATCGCGTAGGCCAGTAATACATCTTCCAGACAGAAATAATTCTCGATTTCGCGGCGATGCCACATCAGCTCCATTAAACCTTCTTCTTCCGACCTCAACTCCTTTTCCAATCGATCGAAAATGGCTATACCCACCAGACTCGGCATGGCTTCTTTTAAACCAAAAAAATGATCCCTGGCGCGTTGAGGAAGGTTGGTTTCCACATAGCGTACAAACGCCGTATCCAGATAATCCAAGGCGTTATGATTCAGGCGTCCGGCAAATGTCTTGAGAATATCCAGATCCGTTGAATTTTCAAGATATAAAACCCACCCTTTTTGTTCTGCCTGATAATACTGATCAAAGCCGATATCGCGCAGCGATTTCAGAACCTGAGACCCGCGATCATCGATACGGTGGGGTTTGCCCACAAAGGCGATAACGGTATCCCGCCCGGCAGCTTCGTTCAGGATGACCTCCGAGTGGCTGGCGGCAATGATCTGGGAGTTTTGTTGTTCCGCTACGTTGACCAGTAAATTATAGGTCTGTCTTTGTCGCAATATCTCCAGATGGGCGTCTGGTTCGTCAAGGAGCAAAACGGTACCGTGGTTCAAATACAAATGAGCCAGCAATAAAACAGTTTGTTGCAGTCCGCGACCGGAGGAAGAAATGTCGAGCGTGTTGTTATGTTCATCTTTGTAAGCCATTGTTATTTCGCTACGCTCCGGAATAAAATCCGGAGAAAGCAACTGTACGCCGAAAAGCGACCTGATATGACCGGTCAATTCCTGCCAGTAATGGTTTTCATGTTTCTGCTGATAGAGCTGAAAACATAGATTGCGAACCACCTGGGCGGTTTGCCCCTGTCCGATGAGTACAGCGATTTCTCCGCTTTGTTTGATGAATTCCCGATCTGCCAAACCCGACATCGGCGGCAGAAAAGCGACTTTTACTACGCCAGCCTCTTCCGGTACAGGCATGCGACCATTTTTATCCTCCGTTCGTAGCGGACGGCAATAGAAGGATTCCTCATTGGCATAATCAAATTCCAGACCGCAGGTCCACGCCTTCCCCTGTGTAATACCATCAACAATAATTTCAACCCGGACATTTTGCGTTTTTGGCGTTGATTTTTCACCATGCGTTACGCGTTCGACATCCCTTACATGCAGATTGCGCCATAACAGGTTGGCGTTAGGTATCGGAATGGACACCAGGTCGCGACGGTTAATAGTAACCCCAGGTCTTTTTTCAGGAGAAGTCCTGGCTTTTCTTTTTTCGTTCCAGCGCCGCACCCCGATGTTCCATAATGCCAACGCCTGCAGGGCGGTTGTTTTTCCTGAATTATTCGGACCGATCAGAACAACGGATTTCCCAAGGTCCAGCACAACATCATCAAATCGTTTAAATCTTCTGATTTGCACCCGTGTCAGCATCATCTCAGCAACTTTTAATTAAGGTTAAACATCTGATAGCAGTTGGTGAGCGGCGAAACGCTGACCACGCATTTGAATATGAACTTCAGCGGTTCAAGTCAACAACAATATTTTTCAGTCCGGCACTTGAATGTTTTCCAACGATTGACTAATATCCTCCACCGGATACATGTGGATATTTTTAGGAAACTTTATGGAAAAAGCGGTTTGTGACTGTTCACGGTACAACAAGCAGACAGGAAAAGGCTGAACCATGTTCATCGACTGGCAAGACAAACTGAAACGTGTTGGGAATCGGTTGATGTTCTTCGATATTCCCATTGCCATGCACTGTCATCACTACAATATCAACCTGCAAAAATTACATGAAGATATCCTGGGCATGGAAGGCGTCCGCCTGATTTATAACGCTGCGGAAGAATCGAATTATACGGCGTTCAAAATCATGCTGGCGGAATATCCCATGATCCGAAGTCACAAGTCAAAACTTGAATTCGCAGCATCGATTTATCAGCACTGCGGGCTTGGGGTCATCAATTTCCAGGAGGTGGGCCCGGATGGCGGAATGATCATCAGCCCCTCGAGCCATCACGTAACCGGATGGCTCGCCAAGCACGGGCTTCGAAAAACCCCTGGCTGTCATTTTACCCGGGGGTGGATTGCCGGGGTTCTGGAAGTCATCTATCATCTTCCCATCGGATATTTCGAGATTCGAGAGCTGAACTGTAAAATGATGCGTCATGCCGTCTGTCAGTTCGATGTTCAGTTGAACAGGGGGAAACATGGCCATTGACAGCCATAAAATCATACATGCGATTGTGGAAGGGAGTAAAATCCGGGATGAAAAAGGGATCATTCCGATGTTCGGCGTTTACCTGTCAGTATATTTTACGTCCTATTACAATATCATTTCCTTTGACTTTTTATCCAAAATGGGAAAACGCCGTGCGCTGGAAGCTGAAAAACTGCTGATTCATGCAGCCCAGGAATGCGGCTATACGACATTTCACGGTATTCGCCGCTCGTGGGAGTGGGAGGAACTGGTTCAGCCCATGCTGGAAACAATCGATGACCAGATTCAAGGCTTTCTATCGGTTGCCACGGCATTCGGATGGGGCGGAGAAATGGAGGTGATCGAGCTGATTCCCGGCAACAGGCTCCATTTTCGAGTGTATGAATCCTATGAGTCCGCTGGTTATCTGAAGCGGCGCGGAATTGCCGGGTCCGGAAAATGCTTTATGTTAAGAGGCGTTGCAGCGGCTTTCATGGATTTGATTTATGGAGACGCCTATCCGGACGGGTGTTTTACCTTCTCTGCAGCAGAGCCCTTTTGTCGCGCAAAAGGAGATACATTCTGTGAGTTCATTGCTGAAAAGTCATCACCATAAAATTTCGAGCAGAAACAAGAAATGTTACGAAAAATCTGCCTGCTGGCAATTGTTTTCCTGTTCCAGAGTGCTGTGTCCGGCGCATGGCCGAGATGAATTGAATTGCTGGCATGTCCCGCACACCCTGTGTTCGGTACAGACCGAAGGGGATTTCTACCAAAAAATCTCGACGTGCCTGGCCTGTGATTATTTCCGGGAAAAGGGAAAAAACCATCCCGGTGGATGGGACGATTTTCTGGACGGCCAGGTCCACAATTACATTTACAAAGCCCTGGAGAAAATTTATCAGAAAGAGGAAAGCTTTGTTGAAATATTGAATCGCATTCCAGATGGCTTGTTTACGACGGATAAGGAGTTGCGAATCACATATTTCAACCCGGCGGCTGAAAAAATCACCGGTTTTTCGGCTGCCGATGCTGTTGGGATGTATTGTAAAGATGTATTCAAAAATAAAATCTGTGAAACGGACTGTGCCCTGAAAAAAGCCTGCGAGATCGGTGGCGACATTCATAACCGGGAATATGTGATTACCAACATCGAGGGGCAGGTACTGCCCATCCTGTGCTCTACGACCGCTTTTCGGGATGTTTCCGGAAAAATCATCGGCGGGCTCGAGATTTTCAAGGATATCACCGAAATTTACAGCCTTCAGGAAGAAATCATTAAAAGAGAGCGAAAATACAGGCGTGTTTTCGAGGGCAGTCACGACATGATTTACACCACGAACAACAAGGGGAAAATCCTCGAGATCAATGACGCCGGTGTGCAACTGCTTGGATTTTTAGATAAAGATGAAGTACTGAAGCTTGATCATGCGCGACAGCTCTACCGTTACCCCAAAGACCGCGACAGGTTTATCCGCCGGGTAGATGCCAACGGGTTCGTCAAAGATTATGAAGTGGACTTTGTCAAGAAAAGCGGTACGTTTATCCGCGTGTTGATTTCAAGCCGGAAATACGACAATCCGATCACCGGCGAAATAGAGTATGAGGGAATCATCAAGGACATTACCAAGCGCACACAGGCCGAACAGACGGTGCGGGAGCGAAACCTGGAATTGTCCGTGTTGAACAGTGTGGCGGTGGCCATCAATATGACGATGGATATGCCGCATATTCTGGATATCACGTTGAAAAATGTCATCCGCTCGCTGAAAATCAAACGGGGAGGGATATTCTTAATCGATCACAATACGCGCACCGCCAGGCTTGAAGCCAGTCTGGGATTGCCGGCACAGGATATGGATGCCAGCCAGGGGGTGACATTCAAGGATACGGAGCTGCGCAATTACCTCTTGAGCCCCGGGGGGGTGCTGGCGCCCGAACCGATTTTTCCTGTTTTCAAGGCCAGATACAAGGCTGTCACGGGTCAGAAAGTCCCCTGGCTGTCCTGCATTTTGATTACGTTCAAAGGAAAAAGCATCGGATTTTTCGGTTTGGACATTCATGTCAACCGCATTTTAAGCGATCATGAGTATCATCATCTTGGATCACTGGGAAATTTTCTGGGCGGTGCAATCGCCAACTCTCAGTTCATGAAAGCCATTAATCTTCACCAGCAGGAATTGAGCCGCCTGACCCAGATGCTTTTTTCCAGCCAGGAGGAAGAACGCCGGCGTATTGCGCGGGAACTTCATGATGAGGCTGGTCAAGCGTTGACAGCAGTCACATTGAGTCTCGACCGGCTGGAGCAAAACGTTACCGGAAGTCCGGACAAATTGCTCGAGGAAATTGCGCATATCAGAAAACTGGTTCAGCGGACGTCTTCGGAAATCAGGGGACTTTCGTATCGTCTCCATCCCACCCTGTTGGTGGATCTGGGGCTGGAACCGGCGCTGAATCTTTATTTCAAGGAAATGAGCGCCCGTTCCGACCTGGATATCGATTTTCGGATGGTGGGGTTCGACAATCGCCTGAAACCGGATATCGAAACCGTTTTATACCGGTTCAGCCAGGAAGCGCTGACCAACACATTGAAGCATTCGGGTGCGGAAACATTCCGGCTGTCCATCATTAAAAGCTATCCCAAGATCATTTTCACCGCCGAGGATGACGGCATGGGGTTTGACGGCCAGATCGGCTGCAGCGAAAAAAGAAGCCTGGGGCTGATCGGCATGCGTGAACGGGCCATTCAACTGGGCGGAACATTCTCTTTGCTCGGCAGACAGGGACTCGGCGTACGTATCCGGGTTGAAATTCCTTTCGATGAGGCGGATTGACATGACAAAAAGAATCAAAATCATGATTGCCGAAGACCATACCATCGTCCGACAGGGTCTGGCCCGCCTGTTATCGGATCAACCCGGACTGGAGGTGGTCGGTCAGGCCGTCAACGGGTGGGAGGCTGTGGAAATGGCCGAAAAACTGAATCCGGACATCATCATCATGGATATCGCCATGCCCAAGATGAACGGCATCGAAGCCTCCAAAAAAATCCGGAAATTGCTTCCCAAAACAAAAATCATCATCCTTTCCATGTATTCTCATGAACACTACATCCATGAACTGCTCGAAGTCGGGGTTTCCGGATATCTGCTGAAAGATTCTTCGGGCCGCGACATTATCAAGGCCATCGACGATGCCTTGCAGAACAAAACATCCCTGAGTCCGGCCATTTCCAAAAGAGTGGCGGAAATCGCGCATCCCTCCCACAAGAATACGACTCGGGAAGATCGTTTCAATCTGCTTTCCAACCGGGAAAGGGAGGTGTTTCAGCTCATTGCCGAAGGATACGCCACCCGCAACATTGCCGATATGCTCTGCGTCAGTCTGAGTACGGTCAAGACCCACCGTGCGAAAATCATGGAAAAACTCGTCGTAAAATCCCCGGTACAACTTGTTCATATCGCCATTCAACTGGGTCTGGTCGATCCGGAAATATAGCATGCCCCCTTTTTTCAGATAAATTCCATTCATTTTTTCAATTTATTCCTGACAATGATTGAAAATCATCTTTTAGATGATATTAAATCAAGAATGGATTCGGTATAAGTGCTCAAAATTTCATTGATGGACATCGAGATATTCTCGACGGGATGTACGCGGGGATGCGCTCCGCTGGGTGATAACAACTCCAGGAGGTAATCTATGTTTCAGTTCGATACAAAACAGAAAGTGTGTGAGGTTGGTTGTGTCAAATTTGGCGGGCAGCCGGGAGAATACCCCACCGTGGTGTGTTCTTCCATTTTCCAGAAGGGCGACAAGGTTTTTGAAGGCAAACGCAAGGAAGGTTTCAATGAAACGCTTGCGGCTTCCCTGTTGACGACACAGGAAAAACTCTGGAAAGAATCCGGTGTTCCCGCCATGGCCGATATCGTCGCCAACACCGGCGATGAGTTCAAGCGATTCATCGATTTTGTGGTCGCCAATACGTCGATGCCTTTTTGTATCGATGCCTGGGTGATGAAACCCAAACTGGAAGGGGCCGCCTATTGTGCGGAAAAAGGGCTTCTGGATCGGATGTTTTACAACAGCCTGACGGTCTGGGAACAGGATCTGGAGACCGAAATCCGGGAAATCGCAAAGATTGGCGTCAAACATGTACTGTTGGTTGCTTTTGACCAGGCCGACCAGATGCCTTCCGGACGCATTAGCGGAACACAGAAGATTCTGGATGCCATTGAAAAAGTCGGCGCCAAATTCGAAAGTATTTTTGTCGATACCTCCGTCATGAACGGTCCCGCCACCGCCCTGTGCGGCCTTTCCAACAAGCTGATCAAGGAAAAATGGGGATTTCCCACGGCGTCCGCTCCCTCCAATGGTTCCTATATGTGGAAAAAGGCGCGTGAAATGTGGGGTTTCAAGGGGTGGTCCGCCGCTGATGCCGCCCTGGAAGCTCTTTCTGCGTACATGTATCACGACATGATTTTCTCTGGCCCCATGGCAGGCGCCGATCGGATCGTACCGGCTGTCGCCATGGCCGATGCATTTTTGGCTACAGCCGTATATGCGGAAACCAAACGGCTTCCAACCGACCCCAATCACCCGCTGTTCAAACTCTTTCCCGAATTTGTAGAGCAGCTCAAGTCACTGTAATGAATTTTTACGGCTTTTGAAAATACAACAGAATCTGAAAGGAATTGTCATGGCAGAACTTACATCAAAAGAAAGAGTCATTAAATTTTTCAAAAAAGAACCCATCGACACCATGCCCGTTTTTTCCGGGATGGGCACGGTGGTGATCCAGGCTGTGAACGAAATGGGAGTTAAATTCGCTCAGGTACACACGACTGCCGAACTTTTGGCCGGATCAGCTATGAAATCCAGCGAAATGTGTGGATTGGACGCTGTGTGTATCCCCTACGACATGGCAACCGTCGCACAGGCTGTGGGCTGTGGCTTGACCCTGTACGAAAACTCCGCGGACATTTTGTATCCTACGGTTCCCAACAAATGGGAAACACTTGAAGCCGTCAACATTCCCGCCGATTTCATGAAGCGGGAAAGAATGCCCATGGTGGATGATGCTTTTAAAATTCTGGTGAAAGACGGACGGTTTGCAGTGGGCGCCTGGCAGTTGGGTCCTTTCACGCTGGCCGGCCAGATCATCGAACTGGGGCTGCTCTTAAAGGGCGCAAAGAAAAACAAGGAAGCCGTAGAAGCTTTTTTGACGAAGATGACCGATATCGTGATTGAAAGTATCAAACATTATGAAAGCCTTGGCGTGGATTTTCTGAACATTCGTGAAATGGGATCCGGAACGGATCTGCTTTCCCCGAAAATGTGGAACTCGCTGATTCAGCCCCACCTGACCCGGATTTTCAGCGAACTGAAGACGCCTGCTGTCCTGCATATCTGCGGAGGCACGGATATGATCGTACCGCTGATGAACCAGTGCGGTGCGGATGCGCTTTCCTTCGATCAGAAAAACACGCTGACCAAAACCCGGGAAGTGGTTGGAAAAGACGTGATCATTCTGGGGAATTTTGACCCATACGGTACGCTGGTTCAGATGGAAAATCCGGAGGATGTAAAAGCGGTTGTGAAGAAATGCATCGATGATGGCGTGGATGCTGTCTGGCCGGGTTGCGATCTGTGGCCGGATGTAAAAATGGATAACGTCAAAGCCTGGGTCAATACCGTCCGGGAATGCGGAAAGAAAGCTTCGCCGGCCATCGGGCGGCTCTAAATATATTGGCGCTATTTATCAAAAAACTGATGCCTTTTTTTTATTCTTATTTTTGAAGTGGAAAGGAAATGAACATGTCAAAGACAAAAGAAGAAATGTTGAAAGCGTTGGCGGAAGCCGTTGTGGAATATGATGAAGATGCCTGCAAGGAACTCTCCCAGGAAGTTCTGGATCGTCCGGAATTGCTCACCCCGATGGAGGCGGTGATGAACGGACTTGCCGCAGGCATGGAAGAAGTCGGTCGCCTCTACGATACCCATGAATATTTTGTTCCTGAAGTGTTGATGTGCGCAGATGCACTTTACGCGGGCCTTGGCATTTTACGGCCCCATATTCCGAAATCTGATGCCGGAGTGAATGCGCAGGTGGTTATCGGTTCCATTCAGGGGGATGTTCACGATATCGGGAAAAACCTGGTAAAGATGATGTTTGACGTTGCCGGTTGGGGCGTTCATGATCTTGGCCGGGATGTTCCGCTGGAGCAGTTCGTCGAAAAACAGCTCGATACCAACTCCGAGGTTGTCGCCATGTCCGCCATGATGACCACCACCATGCTTGGCATGAAGAAAGTTATCGCGATGATCAAAGAGAAAAACCCGGAATGTCTCATCATGCTGGGCGGTGCGCCAGTCACCAAAGACGTGGCGAATCTGTTCGGCGCCGATGGCTATGCCGATTCCGCAGGAAACGCCGTTTCCGAAGGCATCAAGATGATCGGACGTCTACGCGAATTTCAGGCCGCTAAAAAATAAGCGAACGGGGGGACGGAACAGGGTACATGGGGCAGGGTGCAGGGTGCACGCTGATACCTGATACCTGCCCCCTGATCCCCGCCCCCTGTAATATAGGAGATATGTGAATGGATCAAAACAAGGCCATGGTGATTTTCCAGCCTTCCGGTCGTCGGGGTGAAGTTCCCAAGGGGATTAACTTGATCGAGGCTTCCCGGCTATTGGGCGTGGATATCGAAGCCCTTTGCGGTGAAAAAAAAGTATGTGGCAAATGTATCGTTCGAATTGAAGAAGGAAATTTCGAGAAATACGGTGTTATTTCAGGCATGAAGAATACAAGCGACTGGCAGCCGGAAGTCGAGTCGAAATTCATCAATGCCGAAAATCAGGCCAAAGGCTATCGCCTTGGCTGCGTGGCCAAGGTCGAAGGCGATCTGCTCGTATTCGTCCCCGAAGAGTCCCGTGCCGGCAAACAGGTGGTTTCCAAGGCAGCCCGCGATATCAAGATCGACTGGGATCCAGCGGTAAGACTCTATTTTGTTCAGGTGGTCAAACCGACATTCGAAGATTGTCTGGGGGACTTTGAACGGATATGCAAGGCGTTGGCCAGAGAATACGGTCTGCCGGAAGTCCTGGAAGTGGATATTCAGACCCTGAGAAAACTTCCCGGCGCATTGCGGGACGGCAATTATGGTGTAACGGTCAGCGTCTGGAACGAGAAGGAAGTCATTCGCGTACAGCCCGGCAGAGTCGAACATGCTTATGGCATCGCGATCGATGTGGGCACCACCACTGTGGCCGGTTATCTGTGCGATCTTACCAACAAGGAAGTCATCAACACGGCATCGATGATGAACCCCCAGTGCAAATACGGTGAAGATGTCATGGCGCGGATCACTTTTCACATGACCACTCCCGACGGTCTGCAGCGCATGAGTGATGATATCGTCGAAGGGGTGAATGAATTGATTGCCAAGGCCATTGTCGAAACCCATCCCCCTCTGAAAAAAGTTAAAAAGAAAAAAGGGGAAGAAGGTCCCGACGAATTCGTTGAAGCTCCGGAAGAAGGCAAAACCTATCAGCGAATCAAGATGGAAGATATCGAAGATATCACCATCGGATTCAACACGGCCATGCACCATATTTTCCTGGGCCTGGACCCGCAGTTTGTCGGCCTGGCGCCTTTTCCACCCGTTATTCATCACAGCATGGATATTCGTGCGCGTGATCTGGGCATCAAGGTCAACCCCTCCACCTACGTGTTCGTGCTTCCCAATGAAGCCGGTTTTGTGGGCGCGGACAATGTCGGCGTGCTGATCTGTGAAGAACCCTACAAGAGTGACGATATTCAGCTCATTATCGATATCGGCACCAACGGCGAGCTTGTGCTTGGCAACCGCCATAAATTGATTTCATCCTCCTGTGCCACGGGTCCCGCTCTGGAAGGTGCTCAGCTTTCCTTCGGCATGCGGGCTGCTCCGGGGGCCATCGAGCGCATCGACATCGAGCCCGGCACTTTTGAAGTCAATTATAAGGTTATCGGACGGGATGCCTGGCGAAAATTTTCGGAACCCCACGAGATGAAGGCAAAGGGGATTTGTGGTTCCGGTATTCTGGATGTTCTGGCGGAGCTGTATTCATCCGGCGTCATCACCAAAACAGGCGTTTTCAACAAGAAGGTTCTCAAAGATCACCCTCGGTTCCGAAAGAACGCGGATACCGGCCAACCGGAGTTCATTCTGGCCTTTAAGGAAGAGTCCTCCATCGATAAAGACATCGTTATCACCCAGAAAGATATCCGTCAGATCCAATTGGCCAAGGGTGCGCTATATGCCGGTTGTAAACTGATGGTGAAGCGGATGGGAGTCGAGAAAGTCGATCGCGTCAAGATTGCCGGTGCGTTCGGCACCCATGTGGATCGGACCAAAGCGCTGACCATGGGGCTTTTCCCGGATTGTGAAATCGAAAAGATTGAAGGTGTGGGCAATGCCGCCGGTGATGGTTGCCGCGCAGCATTGTTGAATGTAAAGAAACGAAGTGAAGCCAACTGGTGTTCCCGAAATGTCGAATATATCGAATTGACGGTGGAGCCGACCTTTGAGCAGGATTTCATGGAAGCCATGCAACTGCCGCACATGACCGATGCTTTCCCGCATCTCGAAGGTGTGGTTCTGCCGGAAATTCTGCATCAGGCAATGAAAGGCGCCAAGTAGGGCTGTGATGAATCCAGAAATCACACATACAGATGATGGCACATGCGTATCCGTAAATCCCGGGATCTGCGGATTCGTGTGTACCGTATGCGCCCGAAAACTGGAAGCCCGTATGGTGAAGATCGACATTGAAGGTTCAGAGTGTCAACAGATCCTGCGGCTTTCAGAGATGATTTCCCAAATTGGATTCAGGGATATTTTTGTTCCCTTAACCCGGAATCCGGTCTTTGTCAGTGCCGAAAAGGCCGGATGCCACCCGTCCTGTGTCATTCCCACCGCTGTCATCAAAGCTGCGGAAGCGGCTCTAGGATTGGCATTGAAGCGTGATGTCGTCATACAATTCAAATCTTGAGGAAAGGCGCATCCATGAAATGTGATCCTGCTTTGGAACTCAGAAGCAATGTTGTGGAATTCAGGAATTGTGGCGGAATTTCCAGTACACTGATGGCGCGTCTTCATAAAAAGTGCCAGGAACACGGAATCTCTGCGATTTTACCGTTTCCGGTTGAAAAGATTATCGTCAAGAACTGGGTCAACATGAAATGCCGCTATGGGTGCAGCAAATATGGAACAAGCTGGTGCTGCCCCCCGGCAACCCCTGAACCGGAAAAAGCACGGGCGATTCTCTCGGAATACACCACGGCGCTGCTGCTGACCGGTCATCGTCAATGCGCCGATTTTTATCTCGACAACTGTCGAAAAAGAACGGGCATGGTCCGGTACTGGAAAGGCATCATCAGTACCGAGCGGCTTTTGTTTCTGGAAGGATATTACAAGGCATTTGCGCTGGTCAGCGGGGTGTGTTCACTCTGCAAAAAATGTGCTTATCCCGATCCATGTCGTTTTCCCCAGGAAAAACGGCCGATGATTGAATCTTTTTCCATCGATGTCATCGGAACACTGCGCAATCTTGGTGCCACATCCCATGTTGCCGTGAATACGGGAGAAGCGTTCAACTATCACGGAATTATCCTGTTGGAGTAGTTCGAGGCGTCGATTTCGACGGTTCTGTATATAAAAAGAAAGGGGGGGCAGGAATATTTTACAAGGTGAACGCATGTTTTTTTAAATAGATTCTTGAGTTTTCGAAAAATAGTTCAGGACATTTTAGGAAATTTGTGAAATAATAGTTTGGTACACCGTCTTTTTC
>CAJBLH010000054.1 GCA_903953895.1 uncultured Desulfobacteraceae bacterium
AAATCCAAAAACGTACGCAGCGTCGCACAAAAAATGCGACAACTTACTCGAAACACCCGACTGGTCTTTGACTACTTGCGAATGACTAAAAACTCATGCGGCATCAGCTATGCTTGAAAATCGTAGAACAAATTTACCGTGATGATTACCCTTTTCGGACAGGTCTGACGCCTCAAAGCCCATGTTGCTGTCCCTCAGACGCTGGCGATGGGTGTGCGTTTCAATTCATTGATACTTGCCGGAGTATCCGCATCGCGGAGAAGATTGGTCAGAAAAACACCAAGTCATGATTTCCATCCTGTTCGTATTGGTGGTTTCAAGGGAGGATGCGAATTTTAAAGGAACGGGGGTGGAGAATCTGATCACAAAATCCGGTAGAACCAGGAAAAAATGCCTTTTAATTCACTTAAAATGCGCTGTGACAGAGCGGATATCTTATCGAAAATTGGCGATATACATGTTCAAGTCAAGATCGACATGCTAAGTTTGATTGTTTTTTAACCATGTTATTATCAGCGTGATTGGACTATGGACAGCTTCTGATGGGGTGGCAGGCGCCTTGTTCGCCTGCCACTACTCAGAAATTGGCTATTACGCCTTTATTAATTTGAATCGAAAGGTATGACTCTGAAGCAGATATCCGGCGGAGCACACAAGGTGGCTAACTCCATATCCACCAAGAGTCTAAATTCGCCGAATAAATCGAGGCAAGGAATATGTAAAAGTCCTGTTGCATTGCAAACAGGCGCTGGCGCTGGTGCTGGCGCTGGTGTAGGAGGCGGTTCAAATACACAGACATCATCGTACCAAACCGGATTGTTAATGGCAAAGCCACCAAACAGAATAACACCTGTGGGGAGAAGATTAACCTCACCAGGAAGAGAACTCGGAATTTCGATACCATTTAGCGCGGGTACGTTATCAATAAAGACTCTAGAGAATTTCGTGGCCATATTAAGGTCGATTCTGATGTTGTACCAAGTGTTTGGGTTAAACGGTTGAAGTCTGACACCCAAAGCACCATTGACGACGTCGCCGCCATTAACCCCACCATATATAAAGCCGTCGCAATTAAAGCTCACCCCTCCAAAACGTGTGCCCCATGTATCATCATTCCAGGTAGCTGGGTTGATGTTAAGATTAAACAGGGCCAACTCAGCTAACACAGGATTACAACCGCAAGCAACGTTTTGACCCACACGAACATTGGCTGTCAAAGTCACTGTCGCCGCAGGTAACTGCTGCAACTCCAGAACCGCATGATAGGCGCTTGATATCCAGCAAGAAGCACCGGCAAGATGTAACGATTGCGTGTTGGATACGCAGTTTAAAGTATCAACATACTGATCTTCGACCCCTGACCCGTCGCGAAGGAGTTGCCAATCGCCAATGGTTGGGAACAAATACTGTTGGTAGACATCGAAATTGTCATTGAAAAGGGTTCTGGAACTAGCTTCCCTGACCCCATTAAATCCCAACAAGAGCAGTGATAAAAATAGAATTCCAAAAAGCTTACGCATAATGAATATCCTCCTGTTAATATTTTAGAAGATTATTATATCTTAACAGATAGCTTACATATCAGATTGAGCGAAAAATACAAGATTTGTATGGATGAATATTTCTATGACCTTTATCCGCCAGAATAGCTTTTTTAAGTAAAGAACAGTGATGGTGTAATCACGCAAATGCCGTATCATTCGATTCGATAGCACCAGAGAAATACATTTTTTTGAGTTAATCTTGTTGGAAATCACACAGCTTGTTTCATGCCGATAATCCCTCTTCTGCCCAGCTCGCGCAAAAACTGCACCACACTGATTTCGGCCTCTTTATGATAAAGTTGATGACAACCCGCAAACAAGTCGATGATTTCCAATACCGTGGATTGTCCGTCCACCAAATCCCAAACCGCGGAACCAAGGATATCCAATTGTAGTTTTCGCATCCGCTGTAAGCCGGGGCTCTTCTTGATCTTTTGCAGGATGGTCACAAACCAGGGTTTGAGGGTCTCAGGATAGGCCAGAAGAACTTCTCCGGTATCCAGGCGGGTTTCCACAACATGGGGATTGCGGATGGGAATGCAGGAAAACGCATCGCTTCGACTAAGCAGCGGCAATTTCATAGCTGGAAAATATGCGGTCGAGGTGGCTGGAATCCATCTTGTGCTTGCTTTCGGCTTTGATTGCAAGAATTCGATTGTTTTCTATATCATGGCGAATCAGTACCCGGTGGTAAGAGAATCTGCCCGGAAGAAAAGCCGAAAATCGCATCCAAAGCCCAAAAGAGGGAACACTCTCCCATTCAATCCGGTTGGCATCTTCAGCATTTTGAGTTGATTCATCCGGATAGATATGCAAAGATTTAGCAAAATCAATCAGTTTTCTATCAGAGAGCAACACCGAAGCCGGGCTCCAGCGATAAAAGCTGATCTGCCGGCCGTGGGATAGAAACACCATTTCCATATAGCCGGAAGAAAACTGATATGTCTTGATCAGAAATTCTGTTGGAAGGATTGCGCGAATGTCAAAAACAGCCCACTGCCGGTCGCTCCCGTTTGTGTGATCGATGAACGAAGACAGCACCCGGGGTGCGATATCGTGAAAAAAGTCAGGCTCATCGGCGTGCTGAAAAAACTGAATCAGGGAAACTCGCCGGCAGGTTGAACAGGATACGATCACCCCAAAGCTGATGGACTCGGAACGTTTCCAGGTAAAGCCGTTGGTTTCATAAGAATTCAATGCCGCAAGCCAGGCTGCGGAAGGCACCCAGGGGTCAACTGCGGATAGATGCTGTTTGTAAATTCGTGCTTGAAGTTTTTTGATGTCGCGTTGGTATGAAGCTGGCTTATCTGAAATTCCCCAGGTGATTTCCATCCGAGGATATTCATGGGTGCCGATCATTAGATAATTTCGACCGAGGGTTGCAATTTCCCACACGGCAGGCTTGTTAAACGAGATGCCGTTCCAGGCGATTTCATTCCATCGGTTTTGATGTAGTGTCTTATCCATGAAAAAAATAGATGTACTGTTGCTGATAACCACAGATAATTATTTGGGAATCAGCATGTCCCAGTTTATCTGAACAGGTGAGGTTCCTGTGGGAGATACACTGGCACCGGGATGGGACTTTTCATAGCATAGGCGCTCTTTTTCGATGGCGTCGGTCAGTGTGAACTTGATGGAATTGCCGATTTTTTCATCGGTATCCAGCTTATTATGCTGTAGAATTAAACTGATGCGATTTTTTGCTTTGTCTACGAACGACCATTTCCAGGCAATAACGATATGAAAAGGATCTCCCCGCCATTCATCCGGTTTTCCGAATTTTTTCTCGAACTGGGACAGAAGCTTATTATAGAAATCCCTTCCGGAATCAGCATATTTGAGTTTGATGCGAACGACTTTTCCCGGATCGGCGCACGTTCCGTAAGCAATCAATCCGCTGGTCAGTAAATCGGTCGATTTAATTTCCACTTCGGTAATAGATTCTGCGTAACGGATGGGCAGGGCAGTACTCATATCCACCCTGTCTTTATAAAGCGAAATATCTGTACCCAGTTTAAATCCGGCTACCTGACTGGGTGTTTCCGCCAGGCAGGTTCCATACGCTAAACCAATTCCGATAATAATAAGGAATAACGATTTTTTATTCATGAGATGCCTCGTCTATCATTAATAAGCAAGCCTTCCCAGGGATTTTAAAATCAATGCAAATCCCATGGCGAACATGCCGGTCAACCCCATCCCGCAGGAAAAACCCGCCAGAAGTACAGGCGCGTATTGCCTCCACATCTTCCCGTATCGCTTCAAAAAATAATATCTGCCCAGAAGCGCACCCAAGAGTTCTAAAATCAGCCCATGCGGCGCGCTCTGGCCAAGTCCCCGGACAACGCCGTACACCAGTAGCGTGGGAAGCCCGAGCAAAGACAGAATCATATAGGTGACTACCCCGAGCCCCATGCCGGCCATGACATATATGCCATTGAGGGCTTGATAAAACAGTGAGTTTCCTTCCAGTGTGGATGTCTGCATCAACAGTGTATTCAGCGCCTGAAGGTGCCATAGCTTCAAGGCATATGGATAACTGCTGGAAGGGATTGGCGCCAGCCGCCAGATAAACTGAGAGAACAGCAAGCTGGCGATCATCACCACGGGAAAAACGACCATTTCCGCTTTGATGATGCCACGGATACTGGTTCCGGTCAATTCAATTTCTCGAAAATCGACAGTTGCCTTTCCATAATTGTGGATCGGAATCGGTGCATACCAGATTTCAATTCCCTGATACCCGAAAAACTTTGCTCCAGCAATGAAACTGGCTTCGCGAACCATGGGCAGGTTGACAAACTGGCCGGCAATGCCTTCCATGCGTGCGGTAATGTACGAGATGAAAGGCGTATAGATAAAACCGTATCCCAGAAAGAATATCCAGGGAAAGTTGGGGACAAGCCAGGTACAGAGCCCGACATAGGAAAGCGTGGAAAAAACATAAATGCCGATGGCGATCCAAAAATTGAAATCTCCTCTGCCTGCCGGGGGATTGAACAAATCTTTTAGACTTCCCCTGTCTGTGGCTGCACTCTTTCGGAAGGAACTGATCACATGCCAGATACCGATAAAACCGATAGCCAGACCCAGTCCGATGCCGAAACTCATGTAAAAGTCGAAATTGTTGGCAAAAATCGTATCAACGGTTTCCATGCCTTGATGCCAGCGTTGAAGAATGCCGTAATGATAAAGAATCGGATTGGCGATTATGGTGATGATCAGTCCGATCAGCCCGCCAATTACAGCCCAAAAGGGCAGAACCATGCCCACAAACAGCAACCCGAGATCGAGCTGGATGCCGGTTGCAACAGCAGGCAGGATTTCTTCTGTTCTGCGGGTCAATTCGATCCAGGGAATGGGAATCAGTTGGATGGACTCGTTGAAGATCAGGCCGGAAACAGTCGGCAGTAGCACATAAACGCCTCCAAAGAACAGACCGATGACCCCGCCTATGGAAAAGACACGCCATTTCCAGCCTTTTTGGCGGTCTTCCGTGGATTCGGCCAGCGCCATCGTACCCAGGGCGCCGACCGGCGCCATAGGAAAGGGCAATTTTTCAACATCCGAGGTGATGCGATACAAGGCGTATCCAAGACCGAAATGATCGATCCGCTGGATAACCTGAGATCCAACCAGCAGCAGAATGGGAATCATCCAGTCTCTGTGAAAAAATGTTCGCTCAACCAGGGACATCGAATCGCCGGCGGGTGCGACCCACTCGGGGATGTATTCGGCAAGTCCCAGCATTTTTGCGGCATCGGATTGAACAAGATATTGGCTCCACAGCAGCCCCTGAAACGGGGATGCCAGCGCAGCACCTGCCATATAGTACAGAATGAAAATTTCCTGCTGCTTCAGGTCGGTATAAGAGCGCCGGGCGATTTCGGCAAACAGAATGATTGTAACCCACCGGGCTGCCGGACCGATGCCGGTTCCAATGACCAATTGAAGATACATGCTCCCGGGCATCATGAGAAATCCGATGAAAATCGCGCCAATGACGGTTTTCCAGTCGAACCCTTCTTCAAAATGATCCGGAGTAGTTAGAAGGTCTCTGTATTCCTTGAGTTCTTTATCTTCGTACATGAATTTGTATGATCCATTCAGGATTTCTGATTATGCAAACACGTATGACGCAGGTATGGCCTCCGATAAATGAAATATATTTCAAATCTTATGGGTTAATCGGGCAGCACCAGATAGCTGGTGTTGCCCCACAGGCCGATGACCGCCCAGATTCCGCCCATCAGAAAATCACCGATAATCAGACCGATAAAAAAATACCGGAGCTTTTTGAACAGAGAAACACCGCCATACCGCATACAAAGGGCATTACAAAGCCATCCCAGAAAAAAACTGATCCACAGTATCCGCATGGCGGAGCTGTAGGCTGTCAGGTATCCGATGGGATGGATCGGCCACCAGTAGATGCGGTGGTAACAGATGACCAGACCGGTCATTACGGCAGCGCCTGCCAGTGAAAAAATGATAACCCAGTTGGATCGGGCCGGCGGTGCGTTCATATATGTCTGGATATTATCGTAAACGCCAAGCGTAGTTCGCGTTGCCCAGTCGAGTTCGAGTTCTCGAATACCATATCTATAGCACAGAAAAAGCATTGAAAAAAATGAAACGATGACGCCGATAACCAGAACAAAGCCGATGCCGCTGATGATCAGGCGTTGCCGGCTCAAGCGATTTGTAATTTTTCCAGCATGAAGCAGAGATGGCATCAGGGATTCGCGGAGATCCACAAAAAGAACTTTCTGAATCACCGCTGCCATAAGAATGCCGGCGCCGCTGAAAAGTTTGGGGCCGAATAATGCCGTCAAACCGTCAATGGGTGCGGCGGTCAGCGTAAAATAGGCAATTCCGCCTTGGCAGATCACCCGAGTGGCAACGATCATTACCATAAAACAGGCCAGAAGAAATAGAACCGAGACCCAAAGCGGCATGCCAAAATAATGGCACCAGGCAACCAGTCCGGAAAAGCCGATAGATAGGCCCCAAAAAGACATTCTTAGCGAAATCCACTCGTCGGTTGTGCTGACGCTCGGTGAAAGACCAAAAGCCTGGCGGATCACTTCTGTAAGGTGTTGCCTGCCCAGCCACAGAAGAAAAACGAAAAAGACGCCGTAAGCACCAAGCATCTGGGTCTCTTCCGGCCGCGCCAGGGTAGGGCCGAAGGTAATACCCAGTGCTGCATCGGGAATACTGTAGCCAAGAATACCGAGAAGTCCGATCAACAGGCCGCCGATCAGATAAAAAAACCAGAATGAAAAAGATATCTGTTTGGACGTTAAAAACGCCAAGCCGATAAAGGCGGGGTAAAGATAAATTTTCAGCTTGATAAAACCGGAAAAAATTCCTTGTGATGGAATGTAAGGGCCTGCCAGAATCAGTGTCGGGATTTGGGGGATGGACGGAAAATAAAAATTCAGACCATTCAAGAGATGCAGTAAAACCGGAATCAGAATTCCGGCACGGACATAGCGGTTGGAAAAAAAACGGATCAACTGATGCTGATCCAGAGCATCTTCGATCATCTGTGGAACCTGAAGCAGCGGCAGATTCATCCGCTCATGATGAAGCCACTGCCGGCTGGCGATATTTACCGTTAGGATCATCATTGCGTAACACAGGAGGATGAAGCCGCTCCAGATTGTCAGCGGTCCGATCCAGGCGCTCCATGGGATTTGAAAGATAACTTCGCGCCAGGGCATCTGCCTGCCGCCAGGCAGTCCATCGTAGAGCATCTGAACGGCATTTGCATTTTGGGGATACCAGGCGTGGGGAAGAAAAGGTTGAAGGGTTTCTTCCCACCGGTTTTCAACCGTAGCAAAATGAAAGGGTGCGGTCAGGTTGATGAAAAAAGTTCGGATCAGGCCCGTATAGGCGATACCAGACACCAACACCATCAGTATCCAGGCAAAAAGAAGCTCTTTCCCTGTCAGTAGAATATGGTTTCGGAAAATCAATTTAAGCAAGGCAATCAAAAGGGTCAGCCACACCAATATAACAAAGGGCGCCAGCGGGAAATGGCCGCCGCCGAGAGGCGTTGCTTGCAGGAAAGCATTGTTATAAGGTGTTACTGCGCAGATAAAGACGGCCAGTAATACCCCAATGGCAAATGCACGAAATCGAATTCTGTCATCGGCTGGATGAGAATCGTTCACAATTGAGATGATCCGGTTGTGGTAATAACGATTAAAAAATAAAGCCCCAAAATGCAGATGGACAGTCTTCGCCATCGAAGACATATCTGATTCTTGGTTTTTTCCGTAAAACGGATTTCAGTGGTTCAATAGGTTGATTCTGGTTATATATTTGCTGATGGTTCAGGGTCAAGTACAAAACAGATAACAGACAGCGGATCACAAAAAAACATCAGGGATCCGTCATTCGCTGTTTATAGAATTCTTCTTCCCATACTGGAAGCGACAACCTCTGCGGCCAGTTTGGCGCTGATATTTCGATTGTCTAGAATTGGGTTGATTTCTGCGATATCCAAAGATGCCATGCATCCGCAATCTGCGATAGTTTCCATGATCAGATGGATTTCACGGTATGTGAGACCTCCGGCAACAGGTGTTCCGACACCTGCGGCAACAGAGGGGTCCACACTGTCCAGATCGAAGCTGACATGAATATGATCCACATGGCTGAGCGTTTGCAAAACATCTTGAATCGTCGCATGAACGCCTTTGCGGTCAATATTGCTCATGGTATGAACGGGCAATCGAAGCGTTTTGACCAATTCTTTTTCAAGCGGATCGATTTTCCGAACGCCGATCAGTGCGCAACAGGATGGCTGGACTTTGGGGGCAAAATCAAGAATTCGGGTCAAGGAGCTGTTTCCCAACCCCAGGGATACGGCCATTGCCATACCATGAATATTTCCGGAGGGGGTGGTGTCCTCAGTGTTCATGTCGGCGTGGGCGTCAATCCATATCACGCCGAATGTATGATGCGTGTGCCGGCAATATGCGGAAACCCCTGCAATCGATCCAATGGCCATCGAATGATCCCCGCCGATACACAGGGGGAAGCGCCCCTGCAGCAGCGACAACTTCACTTTTTCTGCCAGAAGACAGGAGGCTCTAACTATTTCATCGAGGTATTTCAGTTTCGGATTGATAATGTTCTGCCGTTCTTTGGAAAGAATGGGAATATCGCCGAGATCGTGAACATGATACCCCAGCATTTCCAGTTCTTCCACCATTCCGGCAATACGGATGGCAGTGGGTCCCATGTCTACGCCCCGACGGTCTGCGCCTAGATCCATGGGGAATCCGATCAGGTCGATACATTTTTTGAGTGGTTCCATAAGAAATGTTTCCCGTTTATCTTTCATTATGCCGGCTCCGGGCATGACTGTTAGAACGTATACCCGATGGAAACATGAAATCGCCCTGGGTCCTCACCCGGCTCACGATTCAGTTTGAATCCATACACCAGACCTACCGGGCCAATGGGCGTCAGATACCGGAGCCCGAGGCCTGCGGAAGTTCTAAAGCCATTCGGTATGTTATCGGTCTGATACTGACCAAGATTTCCTGAGTCTGTAAAAACACAAAGTTCAATCTGGTTGCCAAGGTCAATTCTGGCTTCAACCGTTCCAGATAATGACGACAGACCGCCAACCGGCTCATTGCTGGTGTCGAATCGCAGCATGTTTTCAGCAAACCCTCTGACATTTGCAGAGCCGCCCAGGAAAAAAAGTTGATCATTTGCGATGACTTTTTCTGAATTCATTGGATCGATGTATCCCCATCGGGCTGAAAAGGCAAACGTCAGTCGGTTCAGCGGCGTAATGTAGTACCGTGTATCCAATCGATATCTCAGAAAATTATCCAGATCACCATCAATTCCTCTGGAAACATCCATATACCCGGCGGCAAAAATCCCTTTTCGGGGTCGAACAAAAGAATCGCGAGTATCAAACTGAAGTTTGGGCGTTACCATCATCAGACTTCTGGGAGCCAATCCGTTTTCGGTCAAATATTGCGTTTGAAATGACTGGGAGAAGGTGTCGTCATTTTCATAGAGTTGTCGTTGTTCTGCATTGAAAGCGACGCCTATCATAATCTTGGGTTCCCATTTACGGAAAAAAGCCAGAGAAGATCCCAGGATGCGGACGCCAAAGCTCTGATTGAATTCGGACCGGTCCTCCGCATACACCAGCGCGTCAGCGGAAATTCGGCTCTCCATCAAACGGGGTTCGGTCAAACCGGTCTCCCCTTTATACCCGATCTGGCTGATTTCGGCTTCAGCCCAGGCTTTCATGTTTACACCCCGAAAATTGCGGTTTTCCAGGCGGGTATGAGCAAAGGCGCCTTTCTCGCTTTCATAGCCGAAGCCGATATCGAGGATATAGGGTTTGGCCTCTTCGATGTCGATGATTAAATTGATCCGATCCGCCTTTTCTTTAAGCCCACAGGATTGAAATTGAACGGATCGAATAATTTCCATGTTCCGGATATTCTTCTGACTTTGAAGCAGTTTTTTCAGGGAAAACGGATCTCCGGTCTTGGTCTCCATTTCATTTTTCAGAATGCGTTCCCGGGTGGTGAAATTGCCGGATACGATCACATCCCCCATTGCCACATAGCCGCCTTCATCGATCCGATATTCGATCCTTGCCTGAGAAGAATTGTCCGAGAAAGTTACCTGCGCCTGCACCTGAACGTGGGGATGGCCGGTTTCGGAAATCAACTCCGTCAATTTGTCTTTGTCGGTTTCAAGCAAGTCCTCGAAAAAAGAGCTTCCGATTTTCAGATTGAGCGTATCAAAGACAACTTCTTTTGCAATTGAATGAAGTCCTGTCAGCGTGATGTCAGAGACGATGGTCCGGTCTCCTTCATGAACATTGAATTGAATGTCCGCCAGGGTCTGATCCGAGCTCAGCGACACATCAGAGCTGATTTCAGCCTTTCGAAATCCCTTACTGAAGTAAAGCGCAGCAATGGCCTTTACATCTTCATCGATTGTTTCCTGAACCAGATCTCCAGGTCGAAAAATCCCGCCAGGCCGTGAAAGGATTTGTTTTTCTATATCTGCAGAGGGCAGCGTGTTATGACCTGCGATGCGCACCTGGTTGATCCGGGTCTGGGGGCCTTCCGTGATGAATATCCCATAAACTTTTTCAGGAAAAGTCGCTTCGGCGGAATCCTGAATTTCCCGGATAGCGATATGTGGTTTCAGATATCCGGCTTGTTGGTATCGGGTCTTGATTTTGCGAATACTTCTCTTGATGCTGATGTCGTTTATAATGCCATCTTCCCGGAAAACCAAGTCACTTTCCAGCTTGGCGGCAGAAAAGGCGGTATTGCCTTCGCATTCAAACCGATAATGTGGGCCCTCGGTCACGGCTATCTCAAGGTCCGCCTGATCGGGTTGATCCGGGTAGGGTACGATATGATGAACGATTTCAACGTTCAGATATCCATCACTTCGATAACATGCCGCAATATCTTGCATATCTTTCTGAATATCGTGATGAATCAGGCGACCGGATACGCCTGGAAGCATGGCCTTTTTCCAGGTTGACATTCGGGCTTTGAGCGGTATGTCAGAGAATGTCCGGTTTCCGGTGATTCGGACATTTTTGAGATGTTGGTAAAGGCCAGTGTCGATATTTATCTGAATCACATAATGGGCATCCAATTCGTCCAACACAGCCTCAACCGTAACAGCGGGCTGGATAAATCCCTCTGACTCCAGATAGGATTCAATCTTGGATGGTTGTTCAGACAGGATGTTATGATCCAGAACAGGGCCGATATGGATGGTCATGGTGTCCAGGATATCCCGCTCAAACAGTGGAAATGCACCATGGACCTGAATGTCTTTTATCCGTCCGCCGCGGTCTTTGAAAAAGCAGGGGAACTCCTGCGGGAACGAAGCCGCAGAAATAGATTGAAAGGACGGCGCCAGCAGGCAGACGATGAGCGTCAAAACCGAAGCGCGGAAAAGCCGGGATGCCCGAAGATCGTGCGTTGCGATTTCCCGACTTCTTGACTCCCGCTTCGTTGAAAAACTGCGGGTCTGAACTGACGGCCAATCTCTGACAGGTCTTGTCAGACCATGTTTTTTAGCGGAATTCATGGCGAAATTTGACTTCACCTCCAAAAACACCTCGGCTGTCCTGAAATCCGCTCAGCAGAATATTTTCGATGAACATGTATTCGGTGATGGTACGCTGAAATGTCACCCCTGCCTTGGATTCAACCGAATATTTCAGGGTAATTCGCGGAGAAATGATTTTCCCAAATGTTACTTTCAAGGGATCATCATTGACATGGCGGCTTTTTCCGGTTGAATCCACTTCCAGAATATCCAGCCCGGACGCTTTTTTCAAATCGCTGCCGATCGATGCAGACAGCAGATCGGCCAGCATTTTTTGCGAAGAGGATGAACTGTCGGTCGTTTTGCTGATAGCCGCTCGTGTTGTTTTTCCCGTTATCAGAAGGGAGAGAAGATCATTGTCATCCAGGAAAGGCGACGACGACAACTTCAGATTCAATTTGTCCAACGGTCCTGAAATATCCAGAAAGACGGTCCAGTTCTGGATGGCTGCCTGGCTTTGAATATCCAGAACAGATTCCATGGTATATGGATTGATAAAATCAATAAAACCTTTTTTGATGGTAAACGTCGTACTCTGGTATTGAAGGCTGCCGGAATCGACCCGGGTTCTGCCCTGGATGACGGGGCGCTGCAATGTTCCGGTGATAAGCATGTCGGGAGACAAATTCAACTGCGCCAGGTTATTGTCCACGACAAACAGCTTGCGGGGGGGAATCCGAATATCCAGAAGCATATTCTGGATCGCGGCAGGGAACGTGATTTCAGAATGCGCTTGGTAGCCGCGCTCACGCTGAATCAGAGAGCGGATCGGATTGAGATTGACATTTTTATAATACAGGCCTTCCAGTACGATGATTTCTCCTTGAAGCGAAGACGCATGTGCCGTGCCATGGAGAGAAAGATCTGCGTTCAGTTTGGCATCAAGGGTATCTTGGCTCTTGATCGGAACTTGGGATGCGCCCATCTTGAAATCCATCGCCTGTATTCGGAAGGCATCGATCTCTGCACGTCCTTTCAGTGAAATGCGGCCGTTGTCCACCCGACCTTCCAGGTCATCGATGGCGATCATCTTGGGGGTGATATGTATCCGGCCATTCACGTCATGAATATCCTGAGCGATGTTGTCCAATGTCAATCCGGCATTGCGGATATCAACAAATGCTTCGGTGTCCGGACTGTACCAGGAGCCTTTCATCATGGCGGAAATCGTCAGATTCCCGCGTAAATCAGAAAGTTTCTCGTTGAAATGTTTAGCAGCACTCACTGGAATATCGGCGTTCAGGCGAAGCGATATGTCCTGCCCTATTCGGGCTTCGCCGCCGATATCGAGGGTGCCATCCTTAAAAAGAATCAGGCGATTCCTGGGGATGACGACGGCTTCATTTTGAATGCCGATACGCAGGTCTCGACCTTCGATGAGGGGATGCCCTGTTGCATTCAGCGACAGTTCGGAAAGACCGGCACTGGCGTTCAGGGTTTTCAGCGAATTGAAATTTCCGGAAGCTGAGATTTGCCCGGATACGGCGCCACCAACCTTTTCCAGTCCTGCGGCCCGGAAAAAAGGCAAGAGGTTTATCCGAGAGAAATCCAGTTCAGCCGTATAATCCTGGGTTGGAAGTCGAAAGGAAAAATATCCCTGGATCTGAGAATCTAATTGAAAACGGGCCAGGTCATCGGCCAACTGCAACTCGATACGCGTATGGTCCCAGTTGCTTTCATACAAGCGGAAAGGGTTTAATCGGATTTCGCCTTGAACCCGAGGATGATCCAGTTGACCATTTCCCACAAGATTCAAAAACAGTTTTCCCTCACCAGACGGAAAGTTATCGGCCAGTGCGTTGATATGACCGAAAGAAATTCCGTTTGCTGCCAGTTCGGCATGAAAAGATCTATCCGGAGCAACCCAGCCGGATGCCTTCAAGGATTCATCGGGTGAAAAGAATACATCCGCTCTGGAAATATTCAGTTTATTATTCTTGAAATCGGCTGCCAAATCAACGGCGGTTAGTTGCTGCTTGAAGTTTTTGGAGCCAGTTACCAATTGTCCGGATTGAATCTTTGCCGATCCCGTGATCTGTCCGCGAAAGCCTTCCATTTCGGTGGCGATTGAGAGTTTTCCTTTTAAAAAATCGACAAAATCCTCAGCAGACAAAGCGGTACCGGATCCGCTGAAACGAAAAGGCATAGATCGGTGAAAAGACAGGCTGCCCGGTTCAAAAATCTGGACAGCTCCGGAAAAATCCGCATGTGACTGCCGGTTTTCCAGAAATAGTCGTTGAGATTGAATTTTGCCTTCAGCCAGTCGAAATTCCCCGGTGATATTTCCGAGTCGAACGGTCTGGACTTTCATCCCGGTCGCCTGAATTTGAAGCGATCCAGACAGCGATTTTTCCGTTCCCTCCAGTTTACAGCCGCCGTCGATGAAACCTTGTATGCCTGAAGATTTAAAAAAATCAGATGGTTGTATCCGGCGGAAGGCTGCCGCGAAAGCAACAGCTCTGCGGGAATCTGAAATCCCATCTGTATAAACAGGAATTTCTCCCTTGCCGGTCAGTTCAGCCCCACGGTTTTTCAAGGAAAGGGAAGAGATGTGAAGTATGCCGGAAGGCCCTATATCTGCATCCACATTCAGCGATCCAAGTTGAATGTCGCCAAATCCCAGTTGGCTGCTTTTTAATTTAAGGCTAAATTCCGGTCGTTCCAGTGTACCGGATAGTCCGGCCGACATGTCAAGGCTTCCAGATGCACCACGAATTCCCAGAGGAGAAAGGCTTTTAGAAAGACTCTCGGTTTGGCAGGCCAGATCTCCGGTAATATGGTTGTCCGATGCATCCCAGATTCCCGACGCTTTCAGGCGGGTGCTGCCGGTCTGCGCCAGAAACTGGTGAATTTGGAGTTTGCCGCTGTTCCACCTGGATTGGGAATTCACCCGGATAGTCATGGGTTCGGTATCCGGATATAAAGAAATTTGTGCTGCCTGAAGATCAATGCCGATATCGGCTTTCGGCTCGTAATCCGGATAGCCCTTGCACTGCACGGCAAGGGTTCCGCTGACAACACCGGTTGCAGACGGAAGAAGGGCTTTTAGATTTACGGCATCAAAAGCAACCTGCATCTGGGCGGATAGCGTGGACAAATCGACTGCCGGAGCAAAAAGTCCGGAAGCAAACGCCTGTTTCAAATCCGCATCTCCGGAGATGTGGATTGAGCCTTTGCCGGTCGGTTCGTAAAGAGAATCCCAAACAATAATTCGGTCCGTAATGCTTGCCGTCATGCGAAGATGATCCAGAGAATAATCGGCAATTTTTGCCTGTTCACTGGTCAGCTTCAGGTCGACATTCGGGTTGAGAAGGGGGCCGGAAAGATTGCCAGCAACTTGAATCCGGCCTGAAAGCGATGTTTCCATGTTCAGGCTATGCTGAAGTGCTGCAAGATCACTGCTCAGGGTTAGGCTCAAGCAGAGTTCAGGATCATGCCGGATGTTTGAAATGCTTCCCGAAATATCGGCATTCAGGGCAGGGGATAGCAGACTGAGTTGTACAGGTAGAAAATCCCCGTCTGTGAGGCCACCCTGAATCGAAACAGGACCGAACGCCGTATGGATACTTTGGGTTGAAATATGCCCGTTGCCGATTCGGATATGGGTGCTGGCGGCCTGCTTCAGTAAATCGGCCGAAATGTCTGCGTCCATGTTTTCCAGGCAGATTGAGATGTTCTCCTGTGAATCTTCATAACTGGATGAAGCATCGATAATTGTTATCGTGTTGAACACAATTGGGGGAAAAAAGGTGCTGGCGTCTGATGTCTGATCTGACCGATGCGTTGGATAAAGGCGGTTTAAGTTAAACGTGCCATCAGGCAACACGGCTAATTTCATATCCGGGTGTTTAAGGATAATTTGTTGAAATATAAGATTGCCTGATAGTAGACCAATCCATGAAAAGTCTATCAACAGATTATCAAAACTTATCAGTTCGTTTTCAACAGAATCGCCTATCCGGGCATTCCAAATTTCAATTTCGCCCTTCAGGAGGGAAATACGATGACTTTGGATAGAAAGCTTGCCGGCTATCCGCTGATTCACAACATTTAGCAGATGAGTTCGCGCCTGGTCAGTATGCAGATATCCTGATAAGAGGAGTCCGGCAAAAAAACAGACTCCCAGCATCAGGCTTACTCCAGAAAGAACAAGTTTAAGCGGTTTCTTCATGGTCTGTCGGGAATTCCATTTATTGTGTCAGTTTCGGTCGACGGTGGAAAATAAACATGAACCCCTTTGATCTGATATTGCTTTTTTTCTTAAATCACGCCGGAATTGAATTGGATGACTTTGTTCCAATGTATTGCACCGGTTGTATCGCAGAACATCTCCAAGAATTCACGTGAGAATTTATTCACAACCTTTGAATATTCTTCCATGAATTGTTCATTTTTGTCTTTCGCTTTATAACCAAGAGGTTCGATGATGTCCGTGTACAACGATTCATTACCAGAGATAAATGACCAGAATCTTTGGCCGCAATATTTCAGGTAGTCACCTTTGTCTGGAGAGTTTTCTTTGCCGTAACAGCAACCATTAACGGCAACAACATTTGGTGAAGAAGCCGTGTTTGTTCCCAATATTCGCTTAGCTTTCCGAAAATTGTCGCGCATTTTTTTGATCTGGCTCGCATTTCCCCAATTTGGGCCTGATTTAATGGAAACAATATATTTGGTGTTGTCTTTTTCAAGTTCCATATCTATCCCTTCAGCAGACGATTTACTGCCATCATATACATGATTGCAGATATAAATAGATAGATTTTCAAGAAAAGTGCCAAATATACTTTCTTCCTGCGAGGATAAATAGGCGTCAAGAATGGTTTTGATAAAATCTCCTGCAGTCGTGATATCTTTGACTTTGAAAAGGTAGGGATTCTTTCGTCTAAGAATTTCCTTCAACTTGAGATTCTTCAGTTTTTCTATGCGATTTTGGTGAAATTTTGGGATATTTTGTTCGACATAAGCGATTATCTTTTCTTGCGTTATGGTTTTCATGTCCTGCTTTTTCCTCGCATAACCTGTATTGAAATCGCTTTGTTCTCTCTATGGCAAGATCACAGTATTCTGATAACACATCGATTCCTACAGAATTTCTGTTTAATTTCTGAGCGACTTCACACGTCGTACCTGAACCAAGAAAAGGATCCAGCACCCAATCTTTTTCTTGAGTAAACAATTTTATGAACCATTCAGGCAATGATGTGGGAAATACGGCGCTGTGGTTACGATTGTAGCATTCTGTTGCGAAATGCAGCACATTGGTTGGATAGGCCATATCCCTATTGAGCCAGTTGGAAACATTTTTACCAAAACCACTGCCGACTTTAGAATTATCACGCTTTTGGTCGGTTTCACTCAGGTTTTTCAAACGAGTTTTTGACCACTCTCCCATTGGTACCATGACGGATTCTTGGTACATGTTAAATTTTTTTGATTTATTAAATTGAAGACATCGCTCCCAAGCGTCCCGAAAACGATTCGGCCATTTACCCGGAAAACAATTTTTTTTGTGCCACACGAATTCTTCAGTCCATAGCCAGCCTTGTTTGCGCAGGGCGATGATTAGCTCCAAGACATATGTATGCCGTTCTCCATTTGAAGTTTTTTCCTTGACGTTTAGAACAAAAGTGCCATCTGGTTTTAATACTCTTAAAAATTCTTTTGCTCTTGGCAGAAACCATTCTACATATTCGTCTGGTTTGATTCCACCATATGTTTTGCTTCGATTGTCTGCATAAGGTGGTGATGTCATAATCAAGTGAAAATAATTGTCGGGAAAGTTCTTAAGTACATCCAAGCAATCTCCCGAGCAAATTTGGGTTTCAGCGAGCTGCATAACGCCTTTTTATGAGTGTGATGTTGGGCGGAAATGAAATAAAAATCAGAGTGCAGCCAGAAGGCGTTCATGAATCCGGTCAAAACCGCCATTGGACATGATGAGAATCAGATCATCCGGTTTTGCAGTCGTAATCAGAAAATCAATGACGGCATCTGTATCCGGAAAAAAATGGGCGTCGATGCCCCGGTTTATTAAATCGCTGACCAGAAGCTCGGAAGAAAACCGATCTGCCACGGGAATTTTGTCAAGAAGCGGTGGTTTTCGAATGCAAGCGATATCGGCGCCATCGAAAGACAGGGGATATTCTTGTTGGAACACCCGTCTCATGCTGGAGTTGGTTCGCGGTTCAAACACGGCGATGATGCGTCCGGATGTATAAAACGATTTGACCGCGCGCAGGGTTTCCCGGACGGCCGTAGGATGATGGGCAAAATCATCCATGACCGTGATGCCGTTTTTGATCCCGCGAATTTCCTGACGGCGTTTGACACCTTCGAATGTCTGCAATGCCATGAAAACGGAGGATCGTTCAATTCCTAACACATCGGCAACGGCAATGGCTGAAAGCGCATTCCACAGGTTGTGTTCTCCGATCATTCGCGTCTGCAAGCAGTCCCATGGTTCTCCATTCTTTATGACGTTAAAATGGGTCCAGGGTGGAGTCGCAGTATGATTTCCCAACTGCCACATCGATCCGGCAGCCGTGCCGTAGGACAATACCCGGCATGAGCGGTCTTGAACCAGTTCGCGGATAGTCGGGTCCTGATCAAAGGCAACCAGCGTGCTTTGTGAGGGCATCTTAGAAATGAAAGAATCGAAAGCATTTTTGACGGCGGCCTGATCGCGGAAGATATCCGCATGATCAAATTCAACGCTGGTCAGAATGGCTGCTGTCGGAGCATAGTGCAGGAATTTAGGACCTTTGTCGAAATAGGCCGTATCATACTCATCTCCTTCCAGTACCAGGTACTCTCCAGTGCCTACCCGGTAGTTTGTGCCGAAGTTTTTTAAAATACCGCCGATGACATAGGTAGGATCAAGCCCGGCGGTAAACAGCATCCAGGCAAGAAGTGCGGAAGTGGTGGTCTTGCCATGGGTGCCGGTGATGACCAGGGATTTTTTCCCGAAACCGGCAAAATGGTTGATGGCCTCTGGCATGGAGCAGAACGGCAGATTCAGTTCCCGCATGCGGACAGCCTCGGGATTGTCTCTGCGAACGGCATTTCCAACGATGACCAGGTCATACGCCGCTGTGATGTGATCCGGATCAAACCCTTCCAGGACAGGAATAGCCTTGTCTTTCAGAAGAATGCTGATTGGAGGATACACCTGTTGATCGGATCCCGCCACCTGAAATCCCATGTCTTTCAGCATACAGGCCAATGCCCCCATGCCGGTTCCACAAACGGCGATCAGATAGATTCTCCGAACGTTATCCGGGATGCTGTTTAAACCGGAGCTCACGCCGCAAGCCCTTTAAACACCGCTTCCGCCGCGCGAATGGTATCTGAGATATGGGATTTATCGTGAGCTGCGGATATAAAGAGTGTTTCAAACTGGGAAGGCGCCAGATAAATTCCCTGATCCAGCATGCCGCGATAAAATGCCGAAAACAGGGTGAGATCGGCTGTCTTGGCATCGTCGAAATTGCGGACGATTTTATCGGTAAAAAACAGGCCGGCCATCGATCCGACCCGTTCAGCTCTGGCTTTGATGCCGGTGCGGCATATCGCTGACGCAAGGCCGTCAATGAGCATTTCAGAAGTGGTGTTCAATGTTTCATAAAAGCCGGGAGTTTTGATCTGCTTGAGGGTGGCGATTCCTGCCGCCATGGCCAGGGGGTTTCCGGAAAGTGTACCGGCCTGATATACGGGGCCCTGGGGTGCGATGTTCATCATGATATCGCGTTTTCCGCCATAGGCACCGACCGGCAGACCCCCGCCGATGATTTTTCCGAGCGTGGTCAAATCTGGTGAAATATTGTACAGAGACTGGGCGCCGCCATATGCCACGCGGAATCCGGTCATGACTTCATCAAAGATCAGCAAACTGCCGCATCGTATGGTTTCGGATCGGAGCGTTTCGAGAAAGCCAGGTACCGGCGGCACCATCCCCATGTTCCCGGCAACGGGCTCAACGATGACCGCCGCCACTTTTTCCCCTATCCTGTTCATTATTCCGATAAACCCTCCGATATCATTGTAGATCAGAGAAAGGGTTTGGGAGGCGACGGCATCGGGAACACCCGGGCTTCCGGCAATGGCAAGCGTAGCAACGCCGGAGCCTGCGGACACCAGCAGGGCGTCGGCATGGCCGTGGTAGCAGCCGTCGAATTTGATAATCAGGTTCCGGCCGGTGACACCACGCGCCAGTCGAATGGCGCTCATGGTGGCTTCGGTGCCGGAATTGACCATCCGAACCATTTCAATGGAAGGAACTGCATCGATTACCAGTTGCGCCAGCTCGATTTCCAGATCAGTCGGGGCGCCGAAGCTGGTTCCGCGTTCCAGAACACGAACAATGGCTTCCAGTATCACAGGGTGGCGATGGCCCAGAATCATGGGCCCCCAGGAACCGACATAATCGATATAATCGTTACCATCCATATCTACAATCTTGCAACCATCGGCATGATGAATGAATGCCGGAATCGTTCCCACGGATTTGCAAGCTCTGACCGGGCTGTTGACGCCGCCGGGTATGAGGGTTACGGCTTTTTCAAAAAGCGCATGTGATTTGTGATAGATTTTTGCCATTTACCTTTCCTTTTATTCTTTCCACCCCTGTTCGCCAATCAGTTTGACAAAACGGCAACCACCCAGGATCGACTGATGGATTCCATTTTCATCACGAATCAACTTGATGAGCTCTTGAGAGCGGATATTTCCTACCGGTATAACCATCCGGCCTCCGACAGCTAGTTGGCTGACGAGATTTGACGGGATACGGGGTGCTCCAGCAGTGACCAAGATGGCGTCGAATGGACTTTCATCCGGCCAGATGTTGGTTCCATCGGAGTATCGGGTGACTATATTGTGGTATTGCAGGGTGTCAAAGAGCCGGCGACTTTTTTGATACAGAGAAAAAATTCTTTCGACCGTATAGACCCGATAGACAATTTCAGCCAGAATCGCTGCCTGATATCCGGAACCGGTTCCGATTTCCAGCACACGATCGCTTTTGCTCAGGGCAAGAGCCTGTGTCATCTCTGCGACAATGAAGGGCTGGGATATGGTCTGCTGCTCTCCGATGGGAAGGGGAAAATCTCCGTATGCCTGATCCATCAGCGCTTCGCTGACGAATAAATGCCGCGGGATCTTTCGCATGGCATTCAGAACGCGGACATCGGCGATGCCGCGTGCCACGATCTGCGACTTCACCATGTCATCACGGAGGCGTTCAAATTTTTTTGAGTCTTTCTCCATCAGATATCCATAATTGTTTGCAGTTGATTTAACATAAACCAAACACGGGGTATAGTCGAGTTAATTCTGATATATAATCATGCTGTCAGGCATTGCCCCGGCTTCCTCTTTGACGGTGGCGTAATCATTTCGCAGTTCAATAAAGCTCTGGTTTGTGTTATGATCTCCGTAGTGACTGGAAATATAAATCTGCAGGCAACACCCGGAGGAATTTAATGGAATTTATTACCTGGCTTATCAGCTTTATCATGCACATCGACAAGCATCTAATTTATATCATTCAACAATATGGAACACTAACATATTTTATCATGTTCCTTATCATTTTTTGTGAAACGGGGCTTGTTGTTACACCTCTTTTGCCCGGCGACTCCCTGATCTTCGCGCTGGGTGCGCTGGCAGCAGGCGGAGAGATTGACATCGCTCTGATCAGTTGGGTGTTGGTGGTTGCAGCAATACTCGGCGATACTGTGAATTACCATATCGGAAAATATGTTGGGCCGAAAGTTTTTACTCAGGAGCGCAATCGATTTTTCAAAAAAGAGCATTTGATGAAAGCCCATGTATTTTATCAAAAACACGGGGCAATCACCATCATCATAGCCAGATTTATCCCTATCATCCGTACTTTTGCCCCTTTTGTTGCCGGAATAGGTGTCATGAGTTACGGCCGGTTCATCATATATAACATTTCCGGAGCAATCATGTGGGTTGCCTTATTCGCCACTGGTGGATATTTTTTTGGCAATTTGCCCATGGTCAGAAAAAACTTTACGATGGTCATCATGGCGATCATCATTATCTCCGTCATTCCGATTCTGATCGAAGGATATAAGGCATGGAGAGAAGGCAGACAAAGCCTTCGGGCCAACCTGTAGTGAGCCGGTGGCTATCAACAGCGGTCAGGCAATATATTCCTTCTTGGATATTGCCGATTCATGAGATATTAAACGGTAGAATGCATTGCTGAAAAAAATGGGCAGAAGCAGCGTACACATAAAAGGCTCTCACGTGGGAATCCCCTTCCATGAGATTGATAAGAACAAACATATTTCCCGTGCTTAAGATAATTTTTATTTTTTCGGTTGTTCTTCAACAACTTCATTGACCCAACTCATGGCCGCCATCATATTGGGAAATCCGATGGTTGTCAGGGACAGGAGTATGGCATGAAAAATTTCTTCTGGGGTTGCCCCGGCTGCCAGGGCTTTTCGCGTATGAGACATAACACCGCCCCGGGAGTTGCATCCCATGGCTATCCCCAGTTTGACCAGATCCTGGGTTTTTGCATTCAGGGGCCCTGCTTTGCGGCAGGAGGCGCCCAGTTCATTGTATTCTTTGAAAACATCAGGATATTTCTCGGCAAATTTTTGATAGATATTCGGTAGATACATGCTGCCTCCTTGTGATGTCTATTGTGTAACATTTGGTGGTATCTGTTTTTTGCGTTAGGATTAACAGGACAGATACCAGCCGGAAAATATGCGGAAGATTGAAATCCAATAAGTGCAGTTAATCACATTGACGATATAAGAAAAATATTTTATATATACGCATGCCACGTGTGAATTTCAACTCAATTCTTTATCCGCGAGATTGCTATTAACATATCGCCCATTCGCAATGATTTGAATAGTGCGCTCTATCTTCATCTTCTGAAAACCTTGTGCCGAGTATTCTGGGGCCCGGATCTATCGCTTTGTCAAGAAATCCTAAGCGGCGAATTTGTTAAGCTGATTCAGGATAGTGCGGTTTATTTCAGGATCGATCTGTCCGTTGTGGTACAGACGGTTAACTGCCTTGCGGATGAATACAAAGATCCGGAAGCTCTTCGTACGGATTTATCCGATGGATATATTGCACTGTTTATCAACGATATCAGTGGGATTCCAGCCCCACTGTATCAGTCATGTTATCAAAAATCAAACAGCCGGCTGATGGGACCGCCGGCTTTTGATATGAAAAACCGTTTGAAAAACCACGGTCTATCCATTTCCTTGCCTGGAAATGAGCCGGCGGATCATCTTTGTATCGAATTGGAATACATCTTCTATCTGCTAAACAGGGGATTGTCGGAATCCAACAGTGAGTCCATCCGTGAGGCAGTTCAGTTTTGCGGAGAATCGATGGCCGACTGGGTACACCAGTTTTGCGAAAGAGTAATCGGTGATGGCCGGTTCGTGTTTTATGCGGTAGCAGCAGAACTGCTGAGTGTAACCGTCCGAAGTTTAGCTGAGAACACGATTTTCCAGCAATGCACGTGAAGTGCATGTCGTGAATTGTATCGCTTGAAATTTAAACTGAGAGTCTCCTTTTGGGGATGTATCGTGAATTTTCAAATATGCTGTCGCCTCAGACAGAAATTTTGAAAGAAAATCATTTTGAAGAAAAAAAGGATTGACAACTGGCTTCGGGAAATATAGAGTCCGACCTTTTGGTGGTGGAGAAATTAGATCATCTTTAAACTAAAAAACAACGCTTGTTGGGCCATCAGAAAAGGTAAAATAAATCTTGACAAAGCGGATCAAAAAAAATATAGTGGTCGGATTGGATACAGATTAGGAACGAGTAGTTGATCGGAATTTAATCTGAGATTCAAGATTGCGTGGTGTAATTTCGAGTAAGATTAGCGGTTTAATTATTTGATCTTTGAAAACTAGATAGTGACAGCTTGTGAGTTTAAGGAACCCGGTTAATAAATAGGGTGTCAGCGAGAGCTGGCATTTATAAAGTTTAATTGGAGAGTTTGATCCTGGCTCAGAATGAACGCTGGC
>CAJBLH010000055.1 GCA_903953895.1 uncultured Desulfobacteraceae bacterium
CGTCCACAATCGCGGGCCGGAAACGGCCCGGCTCGTTCTGCTGCCCACCCTGTGGTTCCGGAACACCTGGTCGTGGGGTGAGGACAATCCAAAACCTTTACTGAAAGAGGAATCACCGGGCGTCATGTGTACCTCCCATCCCGAATTGGGAGCATACCGGCTGTACTGCGACGGCGCCCCGGCACTGATCTTCACCGAAAACGAGAGCAATACCGACCGTCTCTGGGGTCAACCCAACGGTTGCGCCTATGTCAAGGACGCCTTCCATACATACATCATCTCCGAGCAGACTGATGCCGTAAATCCCGCCAAAGCCGGAACCAAGGCCGCTGCGCACTATGTACTCAATGTGCCAGGCGGCGGCAGCCAGACGGTCTGTCTGCGTCTGACATCTGCCACCGTAGACGATGCCTTCGAAAATTTTGCGGAAATCAAAAAAATTAAGCCGTTTAATTATGCTGGTTCATGACGCCTCCGGGAATTGCTGCTGCTTCGGTAATCAGGGGTTTCGGGTGTTTGATGTGTCGTGAAGGAATCTTCCATTGACCAATGAATCCAAACCGGAAGGAATCCGGTAATCCTTGATATCCCGGACTCCGCACAAAACAATGGATTGGGGAAAGAGTGTAGGCCGATTGGTATAACCGGACCGCAAGGAAGTGGGTGCGTAGAGAGTGCTGTCCGTCGGGTAATCAATCTCCGGTTAAAATCTCCGGGCATTTTCTGGAAAGCCCGAACCGCCGAGGTTATGCTCTTCCTAAGAAGCACCTTGCTTTGCGGAAGATGGGGAAATATGTTAAACCTATTCAAACTTAATCGCAGCGGCGCATTACTATGCCACTTAAATAGGGAATGCACCCTTTCACGACTTACTTCATGGCTTTGATGCCCCGCAGTTCATTGAACCGTATTTTTATGAGTCCTGCCCACAGGTCGAAGGACTGCTTAGCATAGTTCCAGGTGGTGAAGGAGTCTACATATCCGTTCACCCATTGTTTGGCCATACCAGAGGTACTCCTGGACGTGTCGACGTCGTACTTCTTGCCAAACCTGTTGTCGGCGAATTCGGCGATTATCTGTCCCGTAACACCATCCTGTACCTGGGCCTCGATACCGGTTTCACCCAGATAAGGCGTGGATCCGGCCGGTCTTCCGCTGGCCGGTCCCGAAGCGGCTTCGACAACAAATGCATAAGGGGTCAGGGTGCCTGCGATGCTGAGACCGTATTTTGTCGGCACAAGGTTGACAATGGCGATACGCAGCCCGATCACGTTAGGGCCCGCCGTACTCACGATCTGTGCCGTAGGCTCGATCTCTTTTACGAGTGCCTGATAAAAGTAGTCTGTCAGCATCTTCAGATCGGTTGGGTCAATCCCTTTGTTTTCGCTGTCCTCTTTTATGAACACCTGTATGCGTTCAATGAGGACTTTGTCGTATTTTTTCCAATCCACGTCCTGAGCGCGCCACGCCTTCGCGCTGTCATCACCCTCGATCAGCTTCAGAAGTTCATAATTACTCAAAAAACCGCTCCGCTCCGAAGTTTTGGCGGGTTTCGACGAGCTGCTGGATGCACATCCACAGAGTACAGCTATCAACAGCATGAAGGTCATTCTTCGGGCTGTTGTTTTCTGAACTTGTATCATCATCTTCGCCTCTTGCTTGATTCTTGAATGGAATGCTTTACCTGTCAACATCGCTTCCTTGAATATTGGGAACGGTGCTGGTATTAAATTTTCTGTCAACAAAAGTGAACAACCACCACCTGAAAGAAAATACGGCTGAAAGCCGGTGGTTTTAACCACGGACCAAGCGCCATTCCGGGCGGGCTGAATCCGCCTTCCGGAGCAATAACACGAAAACTTAACTGCTAAACAATCTGTGGATTAGAATACAAATTTTACACCGAGAAAGGGGCCGCTGAGGTTCAAATCTTTTAAAAAGCTGCTGTCTTTAAAATCCCAACTCATATACCGGTAGCCAGCAACAACATCGCATAGACCGAATCGATAACCGAGACCTCCGGTCACCTGCCATGTAAAATCACTGTCGCCCGTGCCGATGTCCAGATAAAGGGGCATATACAACTGTTCATATAAGGCAATCTCACCTTTTAGACCCACGATGCCATCCCAATATTCATCAGAACCGGAAACTTCCGGGTAGCTCGCACGGGCTCTGTCGCTGTTCACACTAACATATAATTCAGCTTTGAGGTAGCGGGCGCCAGCAACGATATCGAGATTGCCTTTTTCACAATCAAGGAGGCTGTATCCGATGACCGGAGTAACGATCCAAGTCTTCAACTTCACCTCGGTTTGAAAATCGATTACACTGTTCAATACATTGGTACTGCTGTCCTTTATATCCTGAAGATCAGCATAGAACGTATCGACCATGAACGACCACTTCCCCTTTTTAACGCCGACAACTCCCATGAACGCAAAATTCAAATCACTCAGAACGTCATTAATATCAATGCTGATATCAGTGCCGTTTGTGGCCGAACTGTTAATGCCCGGCGTCCACAAATACGGTTCTATCATGAACTGCCATTGATCTGTTTTGCCAGTATCTACCGCCATGAGAGAACCCGGCAGTGCAAGGACAATAAGTGCAGCCAGAACTATCAGCAGCGGGCCGTACTTTGCAGATGAATTCGATAAATATTGCTTCGCACCTGACAACATGCGCATTCGATAAATCATACTCCTCCTTGAAAAATAAATGGATTAATTCACAAATAACTGCGATCAGCGGGGGGAAAGTTCCGTGCATCATCCGGACTACCCGATCCGTGTGGCTGGCGCGGGAAGCTTGTCCCCGGTTATCTTTTGCCAGCGCTCCTCGATCAGTTCTCTCGCCGCGGCTTCGAGGAATTCCGGCGCAGCCCACTTTTTCACATCAAAGTCGTTTTTGATGTAGCCGTGGTTCAACATAAAGTCCTTCCCGATCTCAACGGAGACCATGTTCTGGGGCGACAAATTCGGCACCATGTCGATATCCTTGATGCCTCTGTAGGTATCATCCACATCCAGGTAAAATGTCTGCTTGTCAAGGATCGCAGCCGCCGCATGCTTGTGCTCGTTGGCCCAGCGGCCCACCTTGATCATGCCCTTCATGAATGTGACGGCAAGCTCGGGGTGCTTCTCTGCCATCACGTCGGTGCAGGTGATGACGGCAGGTATATTGGCCACCTGAAGGGTCCAGTCCGGATACCGGGACAGATCCTCGATTGCCTTGAACTTGCCTGTCGCCTCCTGGAGATGCTGAAAGGGTTTGCTCTGGGTATAGATAGCATCGACGATACCTTTTTCCAGCGCTGTCTCCAGCGGACGGAAGGCCAGATCGCGCTTGTGGTCGCGCTTCAGCCACAATTCTGAGGCGTTATCCATGGGATCCAGCATCTCAGGGTTGTTGTACCAATCATCCGCGTAGGGAAATTCCATGATCTCGACATCCTTGCGGGTCATGCCGTTCATCCGGAGCATCAGCTCGATGCCCTGCTCCTCCTGGATGCGCCACCAGTCGTTCTTGATGGCGTTCAGGCTCTTCGAAAGTCCGATTTTCTTGCCTTTCAGGTCGGTCATCCGGTAGATATCGTCCCTGGCGCGCACCATCATGCAACCGCCTTCGTGGGGGGCGTGCGTCACACCCAGGAGCCGGGTCCTGCGGATGTCCGCCTGAACGTGGACGGGCGGAAACAGACCGCCGAAGCGGATGAGGTTATCGAGGTTGTGAATGTAGTGCGGGTACCAGTCGTTCTCTCGGACGGAGCGCAAGAAAGCGTACTTCACACCAATCTTCTTGTACTCCTCCCGGGTCCAACCCAGTTCCTGGTCAACGTTGCTGGCGGACACGAGGGGACAATTGGTGTAGTAAACCTCTTTCCAGTTCAATGGAACGGTGTTCAATTTTGTATTTGCCATTGTTGTCTCTTTAATCTTCTTTGTTTCTTCAGTCATAATCACTTCTCCTTTCTAATTGTGTTATTTCTCTTGTTTTCGAATAGTTGCCAAAAGACTGGGCACCAGTATTCACCGGTGTGACGACTGGTTACAAGACCATCAGAATATGATTATACCATTAAGCCGTTATTGGGCTCAGCTCTTACTCCGAGACAGTTTCAAGCCTCACTTGCTCCGCCCCCCTGCGAAATGCCTCGATCGCATGGCGGTTGGTCGGGTACATCCTGTTTTCCCCTATCAATTCAACCGGAAGTATCAGAGGCACGGTCTGTTTCCTCAGGAATAAAATGACTGCCGTCCGGTGCTTCCCGCAGCACCCAGGTGCCTGGCCGGGAGGCCCGCCGCAGCAGATCGATGGTGGCCATCAGAAAGGCTATGATGGCAGCCTCTAATGGCCCAAACACTAGGACACTGAGCAGGCAGACGATAGCAATCCAGAATTCAGATCGGCGCATGTGCCAGAATTCCCGGAGTTCCTCGACTTCAATCAGATTCAGCACTGCGTTGGCGACAACTCCGGCCAATGCCGCAGTGGGCAGATACGCCAGCTCCTCTGTAAAGAAAACCATGACCAGGGCGACCGTTGCTGCCGCTACCAGGCTGGATATCTGCGTGCGGGAGCCTGCGGCATCCATTGCCGCGGTGCGCGAGGCGCTGGGACCCGAAACCAGCGAACCGGTAAGCCCGCTGGCGATACTGGCCATGCCATAGGCAAACAACACCTGGTTGCCATCCGCTTTGGTGTTGTGTTTCCGGCTGCAACTGCGGACCAGCAGCAATGCCTCGCACAGGGTGATGGCAACCACCGCCAGGGCGCCGGGCAGCAAGCGCAAGTAGTCGGATAGCGGCACGCTTGGCAGGGTCAGGGATGGCAGTCCCGATGTCATTGCCCCCAGCACTTTAACCCCTTTTTGATCCAAGCCGAAAACGGCTGCGATGACCGTCATCAGGATCAGTGCGATCAACGCCGCCGGGGCTTTGGGCGCGTATTTTTTCATTAATCGCACGATAACAAAAGCGCCTGCCCCGATGGCGACCGAGTAAAGATTTGCGTGCGGTATGGACTCAACCAGAGCGATGACTTCCACAAAATAACCCGTGGTGTTGACGGAAGTGGCCATTGCACCATGGAGGTGTTCGGCGATAGCCGCCAATCCCGATCCGTCAATTGAATGAGCGGCTCCCAGGATTCTTCTGAGCTGGTTGGTAAATACCTCGATCCCCAGGCCGGTGATAAAGCCGGCCAACACGGCGCGGGATAGAAAATTGGCGAGAAATGCCAGTCGAAAAAGCCAGAACACAAAGAACAGCAGGCCGCACAGCAACGCGAGGGCCAGTGCATATTCCACCCGCAGCGAATCTCCTAACGGAGCAAATCCAATCAGCACCGTTCCCAGAATCGCGGAAATGGGAGCATCCTGGCTTCCCACGACATGATGCGAGCTGGTGAAGAGGGCGAAAATCGCCAGTGGAATAATGCCCGCATAGAGGCCGAACACCGGCGGCAGCCCGGCCACCTGCGCATATCCGATGTTGAGAGGAATGATCAACGCCGCAAGGGTGATGCCGCCTGAGATTTCGATAGGCAAATCGGCCCACACGGCTCCTTTCAAGCCTGAAAACATCGTGGGGCATTGAAATTTATTGGGCTCACTCATACATCAATCCTCTCTTTGGTTGACGATTTTCTTTTTGTTTAACACCGTGCTTCGCCTGCACGCTTTCATTGCATACGCATCCTGGCCCCGATTCGAGTCATTAGCCGTCTCTTTTTTGGAAAAAGAGCGCCTGTATTTTGTCCTGTCCCAACACCCGTCCCAACTCCTTGATGCCGAAGAATGGTAAAAAAGAGATAAAAACGATAATGCTATTTGCGAGTATTTCATGGTGCCCTTTCCCCAGAAACTCAGCAAAACCTCCCATGAGCCCCGTCCCCTTCCAAACCCCTTTTAACATATGCTCTAAAACGGTAAAGACGGCGACGAAGAGAGTGAAGACGACCGTCTTGTAAAGGGTGGGGAAAATCAAGGGCTTTTGTTCAAGGCCGCGACCCAGATGGAATACGTCTCCGATCATGATGACTTTTGCAAGGATAAATGCTTCGATCACGGCAAACCCATAGTTCGTGTATGTAATATCATGGGCGGCCAGGATAAATCTTCGGTAAATCGTAAAGGCGGCGAAAACGAGCGTGAGATAGCAGACATTTATCCAGTACTCGGCCAGCTCGTGAATGATTTTTTGCTTCAAATTCCCTTTATTCTTCTCAGCGATGCTCATAAATCATATTCTCCATGGAAAAATCGTTACGGCTACCCGGTTGGGCAGTGGCACGTTGAAGCTCATCTCCATCAAGAAATTTCAATATATCAGTTCAGCCAGGGAATACATCGCACGCGATATCGTGCCGCCGGAGAGATTCCGGGCATTGAATCCGTTCTGCAACAGGATACGCGTTGCGTAGTAAGCGCGCTGGGCGGAACGGCAGATGATGTGAATCTCGCGGTCGCGGGGAAGCTCATCAAGGCGTTTCCGAAGCTGCCCCAGCGGTATGTTGATTGCACCCGGCACGCTCTCCACGGTCAGTTCCACCGGCTCTCGAACGTCCAGGAGGAAGGCGCCGTCCAGCGCGTCCCAATGACTGACAGGCATGTCGCCATGAAGGACGTTTGCGGCAATCATTCCGGCGAAGTTGACCGGATCCTTGGCGCTGCCGAACTGGGGAGCATAGCAAAGCTCGGCTTCTTCCAGATCGTAAATCGTCGCGCCCAACTGGATCGCCATGGCCAGGGCGCTGATCCGCTTGTCCACCGCCGGTCCGTCCTGACCCAGCGCCTGCGCGCCAAGGACTTTCCCGTCGGATTTCCGGAAGATGAGCTTCAACCCGAGCATCTTGGCTCCCGGGTAATATCCGGCGTGTGAATTCGGGAACAGGTAAATTTTCTCGTAGTCCGTATCGCCAAGCTGCTTGAGCGTTTTCTCACTGACACCGGTCCAGGCGGCGGCACCCCCGAACAGCCCGATGATCGAGGTGCCCTGGGTGCCACGGTAACGGGAATCGCGCCCGCAAATCACATCGGCTGCGATCCGGCCCTGCCGGTTGGCCGGCCCGGCCAGCGCCACAAGGCTCCACTGCCCTGTGCCGAAATCCTTGACTTCGACAGCGTCCCCAACGGCAAAGATGTCCGGATCACTCGTTCGCATGTACTCGTCCACACGAATACCGCCGCGCTCGCCGATCGCAAGGCCAGCCGTTTTGGCCAGGGTTGTGTCCGGCCGAACACCGATCGCAAGGATGACGATGTCAGCCGGAAATGTTTTTCCAGAGCTTGTCTGAACCTCGATCGCGCCGCCGTCCAACTGCCTGAATCCGACCACGCCGTCGTTGGCGACAACCTTCACACCATGCCTTTTCATATGGCCCTGCACGAGGCACGCGATCTCCGGGTCCAGTGGTGACAAAACGTGATCGGGCTTCTGGATGAGGGTCACATCGAAGCCGATATGTACCAGGTTCTCAGCCATCTCAAGTCCGATGAAGCCGCCGCCCACAACAATCGCACGCCGCACGGGCTTGGCGATCTGGATTCCCGAGTACTTGTACATTCCCGCCAGGTATGTCGTGCCGCGTTCCACCCACTCCCGGATCGTCCTGGCGTCCGGTACGGTCCGCACATGGAATATCCCCGGCAGATCGATGCCGGGCAGGGGAGGATGGACCGAAGGGGCTCCGGGAGAGAGTACGAGTTTGTCGTAAGACTCGGTTGTGACCTCAGCGGTCTGAACATTGCGAAGATCCACGGTCTTGTTTTTTGCTGAGATCGATATCGCCTCGCAGTTGGTCCGAACGTCCACTGCAAACATGGCGCGAAACGTCTGTTCCGAGGCCACCAGAAGGCTTGACTCTTTTTCAATCACGTTCCCGACATGGTAGGGAAGCCCGCAGTTCGCATAAGATACATACGGCCCGCGTTCCACCATGAGGATTTCGGCCTTTTCATCCAGCCTGCGCAGTCTCGCCGCACACGACGCACCGCCTGCCACTCCGCCAACGATTATGACTTTCATTTATTCCGTCTCCTTGTTTATTCCGTTTTACGGATCATCTTACCTATTCACTTGCATGGCCTCTTGCCTTTTCGATGGTCTCAATGCCTGTTGATTGCGCTATCGTGTCAAACCTGATCTCAGGCTGATGAAGCGCCATCTCCAGAACCAGAAGCAGGTTGCGATATTCGTTCGAGCGAATATGAAGGTTCAGGTCTTTATCGGCCTTCCAAACTTCTTCGATCATCAGGACGTTCTTTTCCTGCAGGTCCTCGTAGATATGACAACTGAGACAGCCAAGATCGTCCCTGCATTGCTCAGCTATCGATTTGAGAATTTTCAATGCCTCGCCACGCTTTTGGGGTGGTATCATCATCCTTACGGTCGATAGAATCATGGAATCCTCCCGTGCGAGATACATCCGGCCCCTCCCGTCATTCCAGCAAAAGACGCAATGATGATGGTCGGGATGTTTGCGAATTCATCAAGATTGGATCGCCAGAAACGTGCCAGGGAATAATCGGAGAGCGATTACCATGTCAATCTGCTGTTATTAAATAGTTTTTATGAAAAAGTAGCGTGATGGTAAAAATGGAAGCGGGGAATTATGTGCTGATATATCGGCAGAAGCTATTATTCCGGCATGGCCTGGCTGGAACGTCTGATGCCCAGTTTCTTCATTTTCGACTGCAGGGTTGATCTCTTAAGCCCCAGAACCTCGGCTGCGCCGCCCTGTCCGGCAACACGCCAGCCAGTCTTCTCGAGTACAACCAGAATATGCTTGCGCTCCACATCTTCAAGGTTGCCGGCAGCGACGATTTCTAAAGATGCATGATTCTTGATATCAACGTGCAGGGTTTTGCCATGGCTCAAAATCATGGCCCGTTCGATCAGATTCCTGAGTTCTCTGACGTTTCCAGGCCAGGAATAGGCTCGCAGGGCCTGCATGGTATTCTTCGGAATGCTTTCTATCTCTTTTTTCATCTTCTTTTGAAATTCAGTTACGGCCGCCCGGACCAGAAGAGGAATATCTTCAGGATGCTCACGCAAGGGGGGGATCACAATGGGAAATACATTCAGGCGGTAGAAGAGATCTTTTCTGAATTTGCCTTCTTTGATTTCCTGCTCGAGGTTCCGGTTGGTGGCGGCAATGATGCGGACATCGACATGCATGGGGGTTGTAGAACCCAACCGCTCGAAGACGCCTTCCTCAAGGACCCGGAGCAGCTTGCCCTGCAGATCACGCGGAAGCTCTCCGATTTCATCCAGAAAAAGCGTCGAACCGTCGGCAATTTCGAATCGACCGGTCATCCGGGTCATGGCGCCCGTGTAAGCGCCTTTCTCGCGGCCGAACAGCTCGCTTTCAATCAGTGTGGGCGGAAGCGCGGCACAGTTTACCGTTATCAGCGGCCTGTCATTGCGCAAACTCATTCTGTGGATCGCCCTGGCCAGCAGTTCTTTCCCGGTTCCGGTTTCCCCCAGAATGAGAACCGTAGCGTCCGTTGCGGCTACCTGCTCCGCCAAGCCCAGTACCTTTTTCATCGGTGCGCTTTGCCCGACAATGTCTGCATGCTCAGCAAGGTGCTTGACCTCCTCCCTCAGATAGACATTCTCACTTTCAAGCCGTTGTTTGAGCGCTTCGATCTCCATAAGGCGATCCAGGAGTTGATCTTCCATTCGTTTGCGCTCGGTGTCGGCCTGCTTGCGGGCGAGCGCGTTGGCAAACACCTGCGCAATTAGCGTGAACTTGTTAATGACTGCTTCCGACCAGTCTCTCTCCTGGCGTGTAACAGCAAAGCTCAACATGCCTATTACCGGCCCTTGACCAACCGATAATGGAACCAACACGTTGGATTTGGTGCCGTACAGACGGAAAGTTTCCACATCCTGGGCTGCTTCCGGCGAGAGATCAGACAATTTGGAAATTGCAATCGTCTCCCCTCCGAGGACTTTCCGGGTCGCCCATGGGAAGAATTTACTTCCGATCATCCGACCAACGGGTCTCGGGATTCCCGGAATCTGATATAAATGTGTCAGCAGCAGCGCCCCCGGCTCTTCCGGATCGACCTGCCAAAGCGAGGCCCGGTCGAGATCCAGGTATCTGCAGATGCGGCGCTGGGCGTCCTCAACCTCGCTGTCTATCCGGTCGGCGGGCAGGTTGACAAATCGCACAGACATCTCGATCATCAACGTTTCAGATCTCAGCCGTTCTTTCAGGATATTCTCCAAAACAACCAGCCGTTCGTTAGCCTCACTATCACACTGCTGCACAACATCAAGCTTTTTTCCAAGTGATTCGATTTCCAGGAGAAGCTGCTGCTGGGTCTTACGGCTGCCATTCATTCCATCACCCTATGAGGATTGTTTCAGATCCAAAACGTTTTATCTACAACTTTGCTGCCCCACTGTTTCCAGTCGGCCCAAATCGATACCTGCAGGCGACAGGATTGTAACCACCGTCATGTTATCATAAATACCAGAGCAGGCGAATAGATTCTTCTGTTGACCGGAATTTTGAGAGGAGAGAGTTTATCGAATTGCAATTATTGACCGTTCAATGTATTCAAGAAATTGATGATGCCGTACTGACCAGGAGCCGACTGAACGCATCTGTCTGGAATATCTACAACGATCTTGAAAGGAGGCGTAAATATGGAAGCGCAGAAAATCATCGACACAGCGGAACAGAAACGATTGAATGATGCACGCGAGGCGGGTATTCCGTGGAAGAAATGGGGGCCCTACCTCAGCGAAAGACAATGGGGCACCGTCCGAGAGGATTACAGCGAAAACGGTAATGCCTGGGATTATTTCACACATGATCAGTCGCGCTCTCGGGCTTACCGGTGGGGTGAGGACGGAATGGGGGGGATATGCGACGACAAGCAGCGGCTGTGCTTTGCCACTGCTCTGTGGAACGGGTGCGATCCCATCCTCAAGGAACGTCTGTACGGCCTCACCAACAGCGAGGCCAACCATGGTGAGGATGTCAAGGAATACTACTTCTACATCGACAGCACACCCACCCACTCCTATATGAAGTACCTGTACAAATACCCGCAGCGCGAATATCCCTATCTGGATCTGATCGAAACGAACCGGAACCGGTCACGCGAGGAATTCGAGTATGAACTGCTCGATACGGGCGTGTTTGACGACGACCGGTATTTCGACGTGTTCGTCGAATATGCCAAAAATGCCCCCGAAGACACACTCATCCGCATTTCCGTCCACAATCGCGGGCCGGAAACGGCCCGGCTCGTTCTGCTGCCCACCCTGTGGTTCCGGAAC
>CAJBLH010000056.1 GCA_903953895.1 uncultured Desulfobacteraceae bacterium
CACCGGTCATGAAGGAGCTGCCCGCCGCTGTCTCATTTTCTGAGGCCGACATGGAAGCCGCCAAAAAGCAGGCTGCCGAAGACGCCGCCAAAGCAGAACGGGCCAAAGTCATGGCGGAGTTTGCCGAAACCAACAGGGAGCTTCAGCACAAAGCCCACATCACCGCCCTGAATGCCGAAGTGGATCAACTGATTCTGGCCGGTAAAGCCGTTCCCGCCTGGAAGAAAGCCGGGATCGTAGAATTCATGGCCGGACTCGATGCCGAAACCGAATATCAGTATTCCGAAGATGAAGACGGCAAGAAAAATCAGGCGGCATGGTTTCGCGGATTCCTGGCCAACCTGCCCAAAGTCATTGAATTTTCCGAACTGGCCAAAAGCAAGACCGGGCTCAATCCTGGCGATTCCGCTGCCCGCATGGCCTCACTGGTTGACAAGAAGCGCACCGACAATCAGGGCATGTCTTATGCCGAGGCGCTGCTGTCCGTCCAGGTAGAACACCCGGAACTGGCGCTCGACTGCATGAATTGATTCTTTCCTTTAATTCAAAACGGAAAAACAAACCAATTATACATTAACAATTTGATTTCAATATAACTTATTTCATTATTTTCAATAGGGAGAATACAGAATATGGCTACAGATAACAGTATTTTAATTCGATCTTTCGAGGCCGCTGAAGACCTCAGCAACGATCAATACCGCATTGTGGTTCTGGATACCGGCAAAGTCCGGCGCCCGGATCATGCGACAACCGACCTGCCGCTGGGAGTGCTTCAGAATGCCCCTGCATCCGGGGAAGCGGCTTCCGTCATGCTGATGGGGATATCCAAAATCCAACTGGGTGAAACCGTCGCAGCGAACGAATGGATCAAACATGAATATGTATCGGCAACCGATGCAGGCAAGGGACTTGACGCCGATGGCGCCCTCGATGTCGTTCTGGGCCGCTGTCTGGTCGGCGGGGATGAAGACGAACTTGGAGAAATCCTGCTGTCCGGTGCTGTCCATCAGGTGGGCGCTGTATCCTAACCAACGAACATGATTTCCAAAAGGAGATAGACATATGACTACCGATATCCGTGGCGCCATGGTGCCCGCCTTTTTAACCAACGTATCCATCCACTACAAGAACCAGAACTATATCGGGGATCAGGTTTTCCCGATCATCGACCGGGTTGCCCCGAAAGCCAAAATAGCCCGGTATCTCAAGGGCGCATGGTTCCGGGATGAAGCCGGGATTCGTGGCCCAGGTTCACGGGCCAACCGTGGCGGGTTCCCGACCGATTACATCAGCCTGAACACCGTCGAGTATGCCTTTGCCAAAGAGGTTACCGATGAAGACCGCCGGAATGCCATGGTTGCAGGCGCTCCCCCGATGTCCCCCGACATGGACGCCATTCAGTTTGTCGCGGACAAGATCGATTTGCGTAAGGAGCGGCTGGTCGCTGCCGAAATCCTGGGCGGTACATGGAGCAGTGTTGCCGGTGAAGACGCCGCCGGGTTGTGGGCCCCGAATGATTCCACCAATACTTTCGTTGATGATGTTCTGGCCAGAATCGAAACCATTCGATCAACCACCGGATTCAAACCCAACTGCCTGGTGATCGACAACGGCACATACAATGCGCTCAAAAAGAATGACGCTCTGCTCAACCGGATCCGCTACACACAGAAGGGCGTGCTGGGCAAAGACCTGCTGGCCGCCGTCTTCGAGCTGGATCAAATCCTCATCGGCGACGCTATTTATTCATCCGCCAAAGAAACCAAAGCCGGAACTGATTTTTCCGCCTCCAACGTCTGGGAAAAGAACGCCGGAAAGGGTTCCGCCTTCTTGTTCTACCGGGCGCCTTCCGTCGGCCTCAAAACCCCGACAGCCGGGCTTCAGGCACGTATCGCCTATTCCGACGGCATGCCCAGGAGAGTGTCAAAATGGCGGGAAGAGGCTGAACATCAAGATGTTTATGAAGCCGCTGAAGAAACAGATATCGTGGTGACCGGTGCCGACCTTGGCTTTCTCTGGTATGACACGCTGCTGACCTAACAGCATAACGGCGGTCATGCGCATGCGCTTGTCCATGACCGTCCGTCTTTGTCCATGTCTGTCCGTGTCACAACCAACCATTCAATACAGGTAACCCATGGCTTATTGCACCCTGCTTGAATTAACAAACCAAATCAGCGAAGCATCCCTGATCGACATCACCTACGAAATAACCGGTGAAGACGGCGAAGTCCCGGCAGTCGATGAAGATATCATAGATGCCGCAATCGCAGACGCAGACGCTGAGATCGACGCATATCTCTATGGCCGGTACACGGTTCCCCTTGACCCGGTACCCGCCATCATCGCC
>CAJBLH010000057.1 GCA_903953895.1 uncultured Desulfobacteraceae bacterium
GAGACGGGTACTGTGAAGTCCATGTAAATACGATGGAAGGCTTTTGGTCTCTTCTGAGAAGCTGGCTCCGTCCGCATCGTGGTATCTCACAGGAAAAACTCCCCTTCTACCTTGGCTTATTTGAATTCACTCACAATGTTACAAAACGAGGCAAAGCACTGCTTCATTCCCTGGTCGAGTTGCTCGTCCGGTAAGACCCTGAAACCCAACATGAGCCTTGGCAGATACCACTGTGGCGGAAAACATTGCCTTTGGTGAACCGCCCGAAGCTATTGATATGGAACGGGTACGACAGGCTGCACGACAGTCTCAAATCGCAGAATTCATCGAAAGTGGCACGGAAGGCTATAACGCCATGATTGGAGAGCGCGGCATACGTCTTTCCGGCGGCCAACGTCAACGACTTGGTATTGCCAGAGCACTTTATAAGCAGGCAACCGTCCTGGTATTTGATGAAGCCACCAGTGCTTTGGATAACGCAACTGAACAGGATGTAATGGACGCCATTGAGGGATTAGGGAGGGATCTGACCATCCTGATCATTGCCCACCGCCTCTCCACGGTAAGCCGCTGCGATATGATCGTAGAACTGGAACAGGGTAAAGTTGCGACACAGGGGACTTACGAACACCTCCTTGAGCAAATGTCAATCGTAATGTAATAAATACCTGTTCGGAGATGACCTCTCTTGTTGGCGAGGGGCGCTAAACATCAGAACAATGAAGCAGATGGAATGCATGCAATAACCGAAGAGTCGATTTTATAAAACGGCCTATCTTCATTCATAGGGGGACAATGAAAGGTTTAAGCGCTAAGAGAATTCAGATTAGTTTAGGCGATATTTGGAAGTCTCCCAATCTTCACGTATTGTTAACTCAGGAGGAAAAAGTAGTTGTTGCCAGGTGCCTGGATTTTACAGTTTCCTCTCATGGAGAGAATGAGAAAGAAGCGATTCAGTCTCTTGGCGAAGTAATCAAAGAGTATCTATTAACCGCCATCGAAGAAAACGCAATGGATGTGGTTTATGATCCTGCGCAAAATAAATACTGGCGAATGTTCAACGAAATCGAAGCAAAATCTGCTTTGGGAAGCCTGAAGCGATCAATAAACAAATCATTAAAGGTATTAACATTTAATAACGTTAAAGAAGTGAAGCCAGAAATTCATTATGCCTAAGGCCCTGGAATTAAGAAAGGTTATCAAATTACTCGGGAAATATGGCATCGTCTATGTGACAGGAAAGGGACGCCACCCAAAGATATTTGACCCACAGACAAAAAGATCATACCCCGTGACAGCACATGGCAAAAAAACCATGATATTGTCCTATGCTCTGAATGATATTATCGACAAGTTCGATCTGCCGGCTGACATATTTGATAAGGAATAAGAATGAATTCAATTGGATTGGTCTTGCAGCTTCAACCGCAAGGAACTGCGCTGCACCCGGGAAAGCATCGCCGTCAATGGATGCCAGGTACTGAAGGTCGAGGATGGATATTTTTCCGTATCTGCGGAATGCGTTCCTTCTCCGCAAAAGCAGATGCTTCATGAAGATGCTGGTAATCTTAGTTCTGTACCTCATTATCTCATGACTGAAAAGCGGGGAAGCCAAATTCATCAAGCCGAAGAATTCGCGGGTACTCATGCAAAACTTGGAAGATTTCGGGACTGAAGAATTGGAAATTATGCCTCGCAGCGATGAACTGAAAAGGCTGGCATGAAAGTCATGATCTATGTTGAAGGCCCGTCTGATAAAGCGGCAATGGAAGCATTGTTGATGTCTCTTATTGAATTAAAACGGAAGCAGGGCATAACGATTGAATTCTTTGATGCCCCAAGCGGTGACAAGAAAGCCTCAGTACTCACAAAAGTTCCCATAAAAGCGGTTAACATGATAATGAATGACCCTTCTGCGATGGTTATTGCTCTGCCGGATTTATATCCGAGAAATATGGGAGTTTATTTCATGTGAGTTGCCTTAGGTGATACGACCCTGTTTTTCTTGTTTGGGATCGGCCCTGCCCCTGTCTGGCGAAAGACTGCGGGCCTGGCAGCGCACCATTGCCCATGTGCCGCAAAGTATTTTTTTGGCCGACACCACTGTGGCGGAAAACATCGCTTTTGGTGAACACCCGAAGCTATTGATATGGAACGGGTACGGCAGGCTGCACGACAGTCTCAGGTCGCTGAATTCATCGAAAGCGGCACGGAAGGTTATAACGCCTTGATCGGATAGCGCGGCATACGTCTTTCTGGCGGCCAACGCCAACGAATTGGTATTGCCAGAGCACTTTACAAACAGACAACCGTTCTGGTTTTTGACGAAGCCACCAGTGCTTTGGATAACGCAACTGAACAGGATGTAATGGACGCTATCGAGGGATTAGGGCGGGATCTGACGATCCTGATCATTGCTCACCGCCTCTCCACGGTAAGCCGCTGCGATATGATCGTACAACTGGAACAGGGTAAAGTTGCGACACAGGGGACTTATGAACACCTCCTTGAGCAAATGTCAATCATAATGTAAAAATAATTGATTCGGAGATGACCGCTCTTGCTGGCGAGTCATGATCGGGCAAATCGACAGGACCGATCTTGACTTGGGCTTGCAGATTTCAGAGAAGGGCGAAGACCCGATTGATGGAATGCCGCTTGGGGATTGAGAGCGGAACGGCTTTCGGGAACGAATTGGCTAATTAAGAAATATTGAGGATCGAACATGGGAATTATAAGAATAACAGCGAGATTAACCAATTTGGAGAAAACAGCAGAATCATACGAAGCTGATTTTATAGTTGATACGGGAGCTATTGATTGTTTGGCCCCGGCATCTGAGTTAATTAAAGCTGGAATCAAGGTTGAGGGAAAAGAAGTATATGAATTAGCTAATGGGCAGCCTGTAGAATACAAATTCGGATTTGCGAGAGTTTCATTCATGGGATCAGAAACAGTAACGCAAGTAATATTTGGGCCTGAAGATTCGGAGCCAATTCTCGGAGTGGTGGCCTTGGAAAATACGGGTATAGGAGTTGACCCTGTTACAAGAACCCTCAAAAGGATGTCTGCAAAACCATTGAAGGCGTGTTAACACTTATATTGATAAAGAATTTATCAGCAAGTATGAAGCGCTTAAAGAAAGTCTTAAAGATGATTTGTTTCTGATTATGGAAATACGGAAAATGAATTGACCAATGACCAGAAATTGTTGACGGAGCAATGGGTTCAAGCCTATAAAAAAGTGCCTGAGAAATCTGTCGAGAAAATTAAACAGGAGGTCAATATGAGCTTTACCGCAACGACCATAACAGAACACTACTTGAATGAAGGCAAAATTAAGGGAAAAATAGAGGGAAAAATCGAAAACATAGAAGAGTTATATCGATTTGGCATTTTATCAAAAGAGCAGATGGAAAAAATGATCGAGCCATTGAAGCAGCAACTGCAAAGCTTGGAATCATCTGAAAAGAAGCACATCCATTGAAGTTCTGATCTGACAATACCTCTGTTTATCGCATTCTCCATCGGTCAGTGCCGGCGGATTGCCATCGCACGGGCGTTGCTGCACAAGCCAGGTTAGCTGATTCTTGCTGAAGCGACGATCTCCTTAGATTCAGTTCAGGCAACTCACATAAAATAATCTCCTAAATCGAGATATGTTTAAGATGTTCAACGTGGCCAATAGAGTTGGATCTGCACTCGAAGCGCCTGTTTGAAAAAAATTGCACTGGTCTATGGGTTATGTGCAGACCGTTATGTGCGGTGCATAAATTTTGATGAGTGTTATTTATTTTCAACGATGTTAATATGATAAGCAGTATCGGTGTACCGATACTTCACATATATGGATCAATCAAAGGGAGATGTTGAATGCTTTGCGGTGGTTTGCGTGAATGTTCCTATTCTCCCAAGGATTTTCAGGGGAAGTCCGGTCACTCCGATATCATGCCATGGACAAGTCAGATATCAGGCGGTTCCTGCATTGGAAGCAGAATGGTATTCGTGAGCGAGTTGCCTATGTGTCTCAAACCCCTTGATCCGGGGCAATCCTTCGGGAAAATCTGACCCAACCGCATCGAAGGCATCATTATCAGCTCTTGGTCAATGGAAACGGGATGCTGCACTGGAAGGTGTCGGTGGGGTATGGGGTATTTCAACTGACGGTCGGGATCAGCGTGCTGAAGGCAAGGCGCGTAAATCCTGATGAGTGAGGCGTACTTTTGGGTACGCCTCAACGACGAAGATTGTTGATACCCCATGCTACGATACCGTACAGGAACTTTCCTTGCCAAAAGGGAATCTCATTCGAACAACTCTGCATGTGTGCCCAGCCGTGTCGGTCTCAGCTCGCATTCAGTACAGGCGTAGATGAGCAGCAAGTCTGATTCGATATGACATTCCCGAAAATCGCGCCATTTCCCCTTGAGTTTGTGATCTCTGAAATCAGGGGACAATAGTTCGAGAGAAGCAATCGCCTCCAGGGCAAGTTTTAGCCTCTCAAGATTGCGGCCCTGTTTGATGGCATGTTTCATATCTTTTTTAAACGGGATGTCGGCCGAATGATCAGCATCAGATTCCCAAATCCTGAAACAATGACGCAACACTGTCGTATCTCTTGCCTTTTCCTTTTCGAGCATCCTGCATGGCCAGAATGGTTTCTTGGGTGGGAATGCGATCGTCGA
>CAJBLH010000058.1 GCA_903953895.1 uncultured Desulfobacteraceae bacterium
CAGACCTCGTTAATTTGAGTCGAAAAAGTACATTTTTTTTGGACATTCAAATTAACCGAAAGGCGAACTGCCGACTTCGATTTGAAGCAATTTACCGCTCGGTGTAGTTACTGCCAAGTCATTTAATTTTCGACAAAATTGTATCTGGGCTGAACGCCTACTGGGTTGTTGGAGGGGTTCAAGCCGAACGATGACTTTTTGATTATCGCTTTTTATCCAGCCATGGCAGTTTGTGATGGCATAAAACAAATCGACACATTCGTTTTTGTTATCAAAATACTGTGATAACCATTCAACCATCTTTTTGCGGGCATTCCAGGCACTGCTGGTCACAAAATCAAACAGGTATTTGCTTTCATTGCTTATTTGTTGAAAACATCCATAATCTTCCAGTGAAGATGTATCTATTTTCTGTGGAAGCTGTTTATATTTTTCATTGAGTTGTTGAATCTGGATTTCTTCTTCTTGTATCTGAGCCTTCAGCCGCTCATGCTTGCTGTTTTCTCTTATACTGCCATCTTTATTGAACACTTGGCTGCTCTTTGACAATTTCTTGCAAAGCTTTTCGAGCTTTTTCTTTTTCTGGTTCAGTTCACGTTTTATCTTTTTGATCTCTGGATTGACGATAATCTGCTTTTCACTTTCAAAAAACTCATATCCTGGCTGGTAATTGAGCGGATGCCTGTCTCCCATATGTTTGAATGTGTTCTCCGAGGCTCCCCAGCGGTTAAGAATGGCTGTAGCACACTGCTGTGTATTCATTTTGTTTACATCGGAATTCGACAGCGCACATGTTTTTCGATTAGCGGTTACATTCCAAAGATTGATGCGTCTTAGGGCAAAGCTTATTTTCTCGTTTTCTATCGTGTGGGTAAAGACTTTCTCGTCCTCGAATACCCGGTATGTTTTTCCATTAACTTCAAACTCTTCTTTGAACTGGTCCGGTTGGATATCATTGAGCTTCTTTGTGTCGATATGCTTCTCCCATGTCACAAAAGCAACACCTGCTTGATTCATTTTGTAAAAGAAATCAGCCCCATATCCCTCTCGATCGAAAATCATGACCGGCCCTTCTTCAATCACTTCCTGCCATTTCTGACCCAGGGCTACCAAGTAAGCGCGCATATCGCCCTTACCTTCCTGAATTTCAAAATCGACCACCTTGCCGTTGATATCACAACTGACTATGTTTGTCCGACCGGGAACCATTATCTGTCTCTGGGTGTTGAAAGCATGATGAGTTTTCTGCTTGCCGGTATATGGCAACAAATGCCCATCGGCAAACCATAACCATGTAGCCACTGTGCCGGTAAGGACTTGTTTTCGGAAATATTCCCGCAGCATTTGGCTTGCAAGTTCCATCTTACAGGCACTGTAAAGCCATCCACGCAACTGCTGCCTGATCGGCAGTCGTCTGATGCCAAGGACTAAACCCGCCTCGCGCCGAAAAACATTTTTAATCTGCTCAATGGAACGCATCCCTTTTGCGAACAACAGTAAAAAAGCAAAGAATATTTTATACTTGTCCCCAAAATATCTGATGACCATCTCAAGCCAATTATTCAAATGAATAAGGGTCATCAAATAGGGGAACACTCCAGCATATCGGCTCGGCTCCCAATCATGCTCCTCAGTAAACGGCTGATCTTCCGAATTGATGCCTTTCATCAAATCCTGGCCAAATACCAGCTCAGTTTGCTGGGGAAGTCCTTCTTGCTCCTCTTGGCGTATCTCTTGTATAATATCGGTTTTATTGCCAATACCTCTTTTATTGATATTCTCCAAACGCTGCTTTCGAATATTTTTACTTCTTGTCGGCGAATAGTTATTGATCAATCCTTCCAAGCCAAAATATCTCTTTGCATTCAGATAATTATCAATGCTTTGGCGGCTTATTTGCAACGCTTCTGCGAGATGGATTTTTATCGCCCCAAGCTCAACCGCTTCTACGATAAACAGCCTTTTGGCAACACTGTCAGAAAGGTCGATACTTTTCACCAGTACATCATTATTAAACAATGAAACGCAGGTTCCTTTATCTCCGGCAAACTTTATGTGCAACCGGTGGCCGATGGAGAAAATGTTGCTGTCTTGCGCTGGGATTTCTTTAAAGATGCTTTCTTGTTGCATGCTCATCTCCCTCAAAAAATAGGTGAGATGAGGATGTATGAAATATATAAATTTGTCAACTCATAAATTAACATAAATTAAATATTATAGCTAACTTTACGG
>CAJBLH010000059.1 GCA_903953895.1 uncultured Desulfobacteraceae bacterium
GCTACAAGGCATATCTCGTGCGGATGAAAGCCAACGGGCTCAACCCTTTCAAGGATCAGCCCCGACGGTCTGACTTGAATTACACCGAGGCGGTGGGGCATTTTCATCTCTATGCGTGGCTTCATGCGGCCATCGGCAGACGATGTGTTACGAGCCAGGAGTTTCCAACCGGAAACGGCAAAGTGGATATTCACATCCGCTGCAACGGCAGGAAAGGAATCGTCGAGGTGAAAAGCTTTGTGGATATGTCTGAAACCCGAAAAGCCACGGAGCAGGCCGCCGCCTATGCCCGCAGTCTCGGTCTGAATGCGGTGACGCTGGCGCTGTTAGTGCCGGTGGCGGATGAAGCGATATTGGACAAGCTGTCCGGAGAAAACCGAAGCCAGGATGTGACCGTAACGGTTGTAGCCATCGGGTGGACATGAGCCGTAAGGGGAAAACCATGAAAAAACGCATTTTGTACGGAGTGGCCGATTATGAAGAGATTGTATCGGAAAATGGGTATTTTGTGGATAAAACCCATTACATTCCCATCCTGGAAGCCGTTCGAAATCCGGTGTTTCTCAGGCCGCGTCGGTTTGGCAAATCCCTGTGGTGCCGTATTCTGGAATGTTATTACAGCGCCCATCTCAAGGATCGGTTCGAGGAGCTGTTCGGTCACACCTGGATCGGGCGGAATCCGACACCGCTGAAAAATGCCTATATGGTGCTTTCACTGGATTTTTCCATTGTGGAGCTGGGAAAGGATATCCAGAATATCAAGAAAAGCTTTGACCATGTGTGCAATGGAAAACTGAATGGTGTGGTCAGGCGGTATTCCGCCTGTTTTCAGCATCCGGTTGTAATTGACTTCGATCGAAGTGCATCATCGAATCTCGACACCTTGCTGCAAACGATCAGCCAGGACAACCTTCCCCGTCTGTATGTGATCATCGATGAATACGACAATTTTGCCAATCAACTGATCACCGGCAGAAAAGATGACCTCTATCGGCAGTTGACTGCAGATGACGGTTTTCTGAAAACATTTTTCAAGACATTGAAAGAAGGGCGAAAAACGGGTGCAATTTCCAATATTTTCATCACCGGCGTCCTGCCCGTCACCATGGATGAACTGGCATCCGGATTTAACATCGCCAGTTACATCACTCTGGAAAAAGGTTTTGAAAGTATGTTGGGCTTTACGCAGAACGAATTGGATGCTCTTCTGGATGACATCTGTAGAGATTATGATATCGGTCTTCTGGAACGCAGGCAAATCGAAGCGATTCTGTTGAATCATTACAATGGCTATCATTTTGTATCCCATTCTGGTGAAGCCGTTTACAATCCAACGCTGTTGAGCTATTTTTTCGATTATTTTTGCCGTTACAAGGAAATTCCCAAATTCTTGACGGATATGAACCTGAGAACCGATTTGTCATGGGTTCAGCGCATCACTTCGGCATACCCGGGCAGCACCGAAGAGTTTGTGGATCGACTGGTTTCTGACAATACCATACGATACGACACCAACCGGATGGCCGCCCAGTTTGACATGCGGCAATTTTTCGAAAAAGAGTTTTTCCCCATATCATTTTTCTATTTAGGCATGCTAACGCTTCACGACGATTTTTATCTGAAGCTTCCCAATCTGAACATGCGCCAGATATTTGTGGAATATTTCAATGAACTGCATCATATCGACGTTTCCACCCGCTATGCGGAGATAATGCAGTCATTTGTTCTCGATCCGGATATATCCGCTCTGTTTGCCGGATATTGGCGCGAATATGTGTCCCAGTTGCCCGAAGCCATATTTCAGCAGGTCAACGAAAATTTCTATCGCACCACTTTTTATGAGCTTTGCAGCCGGTATCTGTCCCGCTGGTTTGCATTCAGTGTCGAGAATTCTTATCCCCTGGGAAAAAGTGATCTGGAGTTGATCGGCAAGTTTCATGAAAAATTTGCCGGCATGCATTGGGTGATGGAGTTCAAATATTTTTCGAACGCCGAGTTTTCAAAAATGAAAACCCAGATTGATGCTTTTGTGTTGCGAGATGAAGATACGGCACAGATTACAGGCTATGCTCAGGGAATCAGGCAACGGTATCCGGAATCGCAGATAAAACGGTTCGTGATTTATTGTTTTGGCAACATGGGATATCGGGTCTTCGAGGTTTTTGCGGAATGAAATCGGAGCGATGAAATTTGGAAAACGATGAATTTGCCATAATGAAAGGACACGCCAATGCGCAGATTTCACTCCTACGGACCAGTGGACAATGAACTTCATTTTTGTGTGCCCAGAGAATTGCTGGTGCGGCAATGTTGCGATCAACTGATGGGTCATCCGGAAAAAGGTGGTCATTACTTCACCATCTGGGCGCCTCGGCAGACGGGGAAGACATGGCTGACGCAGCAGGTCGGAAATCGGATCGAGGCCGAATATCCGGATCGGTTTTCCATCGGCATGATGTCTATGCAAGGACTTTCTTTCATTACAGAAAATCCGGTTGTCGAATTTCTGAACAAGATTCCCAAGCTGTTTTTAGATAGTGTCTGAACGAAAACCCCATATTTGTGAGCTACTCTATCTCGCTACCCAGGGTATGACCGTTTATTTTGCTAAAAGAGAGTCGAATTATATTAAAAAAACAATATTCAGAA
>CAJBLH010000060.1 GCA_903953895.1 uncultured Desulfobacteraceae bacterium
GATCAATTTTTATTTATGACGTAAAAAATAACTTTGTCTTAGCCGCCATGCAAAACCTAATCGGCAGTGGAAACCTGGTATCGCTCGCCAGAGAAATTGATTTATCGATTTATCCCGAAAAAATATGATAATCGTTAAGATGCAGTGAAGATGAAAGAGATGGGGTAACGGGGGTAATTCTGTTGGGCCTATCACTGTCGAGTCATCTTCGATTCGAATATTGTAAGTGCCGGCTGAAAAATATTTGATTACAGCGCCATGTCAAAGTTTAATGGGAGATCGACCATCGAATGGTAAAAGAAAAGTTCAAACATACTGGATTTAATCCACGGGGGATTTTTTAAAACTGAACCGCATCTCGGTAAGTTACTGCTGGAAAAATATAAAAATCGCATTATGTTTGGTATTGATTACCTTGAACGATTTAAAATGATCGACCGGTTGGAAAAGGTGGATATGAATCCTGATAATATTCAGGTATATGTAACAAAATAATTTATGGTGGATATAAATATGAACTATTTGAATTGTTATAAAAATATATTTATTTTATGTGCAGTTATTTCGATATCTGGTTGTAGCGGAACTTTTTTATCTTATAAGGGAAAGACGATAACTCAGGAAAACAGCGTTATCGAATTGAAACAAGGAGATCAACAGGGAATATGGAAAACAAATGAGTTATCAATCAATTATCACTATCAGTTGGTTAATGGATCGCTAAAAATATCTGGTGAAGTCGATTTACTCGGTGGGCTTCAAACTGGTTTCAATGCAGTCGATCATCTGATCGTACAATTGCTGATACTGAACGATAATAGTACCGTTATCAATAACGTGGATATCTATGCAGCAGATCATTTTCACTCGACTAAGTACATTCCTATGATATTTGAAGCAAATGTTCCTGTTCCTTCAGATGCGAAGTCAATAACTTTCACTTATGATGGAAGGTTATCCGATGGTGCAGGTGCGGATGAAGGAACAATTTATGATTTCTGGTATTTTCCTAAATAATATATAACTATAAGGGCATGGGTAAGAATAAATTAGACCCTTGCCGTTGTAGAAGGATAGAATAAATTCATGAAATCATATACCATTTTGGGTTTACTGATCATGTTGACCGTTACTGGTTGTACTACAGATATACTAAAAACTCCAAAATATACTCGAGACCGCATAAATTTGTGAATTCTTCAAATTAGGATCGCGCAATAGTTTTGCATGCTAATTTATAACATCGCGCAATATGAAACTTTCATTTTCACAAATCTATCCGGTCTCAAGTATATACTTCTGATTACGCAATAATTGACACTCTTAAACGGCAAAATCTTTCTAAGGTTGACATCGGGGCTGTAACACCAAAAAGATTAAATGAAAAGGTCAACAACATAACATTGCGCGGGAATCCATTGGTATCATCTTCAAGAAGTTATGCCCGATACCTGGAGGATGCACTTAGAAGAGACATGGCTGATGCAAATTTACTGGATTCAAAATCCACTATCAAAATATCAACAATATCAGCTTTGCAGTGCTGAAAAATTAGAACTTGTTTTAAAATATTTTCCGGATATTAAAATATGTGTTCCACATCTTGGATTTGATGAGACATCTGCTTATAGAAAACTGATCGAAAAATATGACAATCTCTGGCTTGAC
>CAJBLH010000061.1 GCA_903953895.1 uncultured Desulfobacteraceae bacterium
ACTTCATTCGCGTTCATTTCACTACAAAAAAAGTACCTGCAGTTGCAATGGGAATTATCAAAGAAAAGCTCTCCTGGGAGAATATCTTCATGATCCGAGTTGCAGCAGCCGTGTAATATCCCATACTACTGAACCAGTGCCGAAATATCGGAATCCGCCAAAAGATATCCGTCATTTTGGTTTTGCATTGCACGCCAAAAAAAGGTAATGAAGCAGCAAATCGTATACTGGGGTTCAAACATTTTCAACATCAGGGCAGATTCATGACACCGATACAGTTCGACGCACATCCCACTTTTTTATACCGGCTAAAACTCTTTCTTGCACTGTCCCGGACACCGCACGGACTGATCGATATGGCAACCCCGATTTTTGCGGCGTTGATCTGGATAGGTCACATTCCGTCCTTCTCCGTGGTGTTTCTGGGTCTGTTGACCACATTCGCCGGCTATACAGCGGTGTATGCCTTGAATGACATCGTGGATTATCCCCAGGACCGACTGGCTGCCCGGCAGGGCGATGCCTGTCCGGCTTACGGAGATCTGGATGCCATCCTGGTGCGTCATCCCATGGCTTGCGGCTTTCTCTCTTTTCGTGAGGGACTGGCCTGGGCAGTGGCATGGGCGATTCTGGCGGCAATCGGTGCTTATCTGTTAAATCCGGCATGCCTGGTGATATTTGCGTCCGGATGCTTACTCGAAGCCATATACTGCCTGCTATGGCGAATCAGCCATTACCGCACCCTTGTCAGCGGGGCCGTCAAAACCCTTGGAGCGGTAGCCGCGATATTTGCGGTTGACCCACACCCATCGGCGTGGTTTTTAATCGCACTTTTTTTGTGCCTTTTTTTCTGGGAAATCGGCGCACAGAATATCCCCAACGACTGGACCGATGTGGAAACCGACAGCAGCTCCGGCGCCAGAACCCTTCCTATCCGTTTTGGCGCCCGGCGATCGAGCATGATCATTTTGGGAAGTATTCTGCTGGCGCTGCCGCTCAATACCGCCGTATTTCAACTTTCTCCGGTCCATTATTCGCCAATATATCTGATTGCCGCACTTGGAGCCGGAGTTTATCTGCTGCTGATGCCGGCGCTTCGGCTCAGCGTTTCCCGCACCCGCCAGGATGCCATGGCGCTGTTTAACCGGGGCAGCTATTATCCGCTGCTGATGATGGGAATCGTTTTGGTCAAGACCTTTGTAAACCCGCAATAACGTCACATCAGGATGTCAAGGTTTAGCTTGTCTTTCTGTTGTTTTTCTGTGTATATTTGGAAATTGATCGATTGATTATTTTCATGGTTTTCTTGAACTTCTATTGACAAAGTGATCATCTTAAGATAGGCGATAATATTGCCAAAGCAATTGATCTATCCTGAAACGGGCGTGAGTTGAAGAACATCAATCAGCAACGGAATTGGTTATAACGTTCGAAATAATTCGCTACATTAACTACTGCGGTAGATTAATAGATTCTTGACAATGACATTTATATCGAAAGGGGGGCTGATAGTTCATACGGGGAACGGCAAACGCCGCCGCCCCACATTCTGGAGTCCGTATTTATGAAGTTATTCATTTCTAACACCTTTTTACCATCTAACGAGGGAGGTAACATTGGGCTTAGACATTTTTAAAGAAACATATGCCGGCGGAATCAAGGAAATCACTTTGGGCAAAGGCCCCAAAGCGGTAACCGTCGGAGGAGAAACCTGCTATCCGTTCTATCAGTTTGAAGGCAAGATGGCCAACAAACCCAGAATCGCCATGGAAGTCTGGGATATCGCACCGGAAGACTGGGCTGATGCCGCTCTGTCACATTTTAAAGATGTGGTTTCCGATCCGGCAGCCTGGGCGAAAAAATGCGTGGACCAGTTCGGGGCGGAAATGATCGTCCTTCAACTGAAAAGCGTGGATCCCAATTTAAACAACGCCAGTCCTGAGGAAGCGTCCGCCACCGTCAAAAAAGTACTGGCGGCCATCGATGTGCCGCTGATTGTCTGGGGCTGCGCCAATGCTCAGAAAGATGAAGCGGTATTCAAGAAAATCGCCGAAGACTGTCAGGGCGCCAACCTGGTAATCGGGCCGGTCGAAGATAAAAACCACAAGGGAATCGGCGCTGCCGCCATGGGGTATGGCCACACCGTCATTTCCTCTTCTCCCATCGATGTCAACCTTGCCAAACAGGTCAACATTCTTCTGGAAAATCTGGGGATGCCTTCCAGCCGCATGATCATCGATCCCACAACCGGCGGTTTGGGCTACGGCCTGGAATATTCCTATTCCGTAATGGAGCGTCTCCGGATGGCCGCCATGGCTCAGGGAGATGATAAACTTCAACTGCCCATCATCAACAATCTGGGGAACGAAGTATGGAAGTGCAAGGAAGCCAAACTGACGGCCGCAGATGCGCCGACCCTGGGTGATCCTGAAAAGCGCGGTATCCTGATGGAAGCCGTTGGGGCCGTCACCTATCTGATGGCCGGTTCCGACATTCTCATCATGCGTCATCCCGAAGCCATCCGCATGGCCAAATCCTTTATCGATCTTCTGATTGCCGGCGGAAAAGCTTCAGATGTCGCCCCCATCAAGAAGCAACTCGCTGATGTGGAATTAAACCTGGCATCTCTGTCTCCGGCCCCGGACCTGACGATCGAAGAAGAAAAAGTCAAGGCGGCTGCGCCAGCGAAAGCGCAAGCACCCAAGGCCGCAGAAAAGCCCCAGGCGGCACCCGCAAAGGTCGAAGTCAAGGCAGCGCCGCAACCGGAAGCCAAACCCGCCGCTGCGGCCGTAGTCGATACCGCCGCCCTGGAAGCCAAAACCAAGGCTGACACAGAGGCAAAGGCCAAAGCCGATGTAGAAGCCGCAGCCAAGGCTGCCGCAGCCGCAAAAGCCAATGCCGAAAATGATGCAAAAGCCAGGGCCGACGCAGAAGCTAAAGCCAAAGCCGATGCAGACGCCAAAGCCAAGGCTGAAGCCGCAGCAGAAGTCGCCAAACGCGAGGCCGAAGAAGACGTCATCCGTCAGCAACGCGCCAAAGAGCGTGAAGCCCGCACAGCCCAGCACCAGACCGCTGCCGCAGAGTCCATTTCTCTAACGCCGGCTGCAGTACAAAAGACGGCTGTTGAAAAAATCCTTGAACAATTGAATCGCATTCATCGCAGAGTTTGCTAACGATAATTTTGGCCGGCGTTTTTCCATGATGCCGGCAAGATACCCTATAATGATGAGGAGAACCTCAAAATGGCAGAACTGAAAAAAGTAGTGGAAGCCAAAGAAGTGAAAGAAGTCAAAGCGCCCAAACTGGCCGATCCGATCGCTGCATCCATCGATCCGGCAACCCAGCAAATGATTCGCCGGGCGCAGGAACTGGGCATTGAAACGGTTTTTGACCGCGCAGTTACCATGAAAGCTTGTAATATCGGCATTCAGGGAACCTGCTGCAAAAACTGCGCAATGGGCCCCTGTCGTCTCCCCCTGACCAAATCCGACGGACCCGATGAGCGAAAAGGCCTCTGTGGCGCCACCGCCAATACCATTGCCGCCCGCAACTTCGCCCGCATGGTGGCGGCCGGCGCAGCAGCCCACTCAGACCATGGCCGTGCTGTTGCGGAAGTCTTCATGTCTGTTGCCAAAAAAGAAACCAAAGATTATAGAATCAAGGATCCGCAGAAGCTGATCTCCATTGCCCCGCACTTTGGTGTCGCTACCACGATTGAAACAGATGGCAAGACCGTTGACCGGGATCTGGATGAAATCGCCCTCGAAGTGGCGGAAAAAGCCCTGGGAGAATGGGGAAAAACTTCCGACACTCTGGACTATTTGAAAAGAGCCCCCCAGCCCCTGTATGAAAGATGGAAGAAACTTGGCGTGCTGCCCCGCAACATCGACCGGGAAATCGTTGAAATCATGCACCGTACGCACATGGGCGTGGATCAGGATTACAAAAACCTGGTCAAACAGTGTACGCGGGCCGCGCTGGCGGATGGCTGGGGCGGATCCATGATCGCTACCGATCTTCAGGATGTCATGTTCGGAACCCCGTATCCGCTGCAGTCCGAAGCCAACCTCGGAATTATGAAGGAAGATCATGTTAACATCATCATCCATGGCCATGAACCCATTCTCTCCGAAATGATCGTTGCAGCAGCTCAGTCCCACGAAATGATCGACTACGCCAAGACCAAGGGCGCCAAAGGCATCCAGCTCGGCGGCATCTGCTGTACGGGCAATGAAATTTTGCAGCGTCACGGCGTTCCGCCCGCAGGTACGTTCCTGCAGCAGGAACTGGCCATCGTTACCGGCGCGTGTGACGCCATGGTCGTGGATGTCCAGTGTGTTTTTCAGAACCTGGCCAATGTCGCCAAATGCTTTCACACCAAACTGATCACCACCCATCCAATCGCCAAGATGGAACAGGACAACGTCATTCACATCGAGTTCGACGAACATCATGCCATGGATGACGCCAAACGCATCGTCACCATGGCCATCGACAACTTCACCAATCGTCGGGCCGAAGTCATGATTCCCCGCCACAAAGCCACACAGATCGCCGGCTTCGGCGTTGAATCCATCAAATATCACCTGGGCGGAACCTTCCGCGGCGATTATTACACCTTAAACGACAACATCATCAACGGACGCATCCGGGGCATTGCCGGTGTCGTCGGTTGCAACAACGCCAGAACCCGCCACAATGAATCCGCGATCCTCATTATCAAAGAGCTGATCAAAAATGACGTCATCGTTCTGACCACAGGCTGCAATGCCATTGCCTGCGGTATGGAAGGGCTTCTGTCTCCGGAAACCGCCGCTGTTTTCTGCGGTCCCGGTCTTGCCGAAGTCTGCGAAACCGTCGGTATCCCGCCGGTTCTGCACCTGGGTTCCTGCGTGGACAACAGCCGGATTCTGCTGGCCGCCACCGAAGTGGTTAGAGCCGGCGGCCTGGGCAAAGATCTCTGCGATCTTCCGGCAGTCGGAAGCGCCCCTGAATGGATGAGTGAAAAAGCTATCAGTATCGGACAGTATTTTGTAGCATCCGGAGTCTATACTGTATTCGGCGTCCATCTGCCAATGACCGGCGCACCGGTTTTCCAGGATTACATGTACAAAGAACTGGAAAAAATTTACGGTGGTATGTGGGACTGTGAAGATGATCCGATCAAACACGCCCACAAGATGATCGCCCATATCGACAAGAAGCGCAAAGCCCTTGGCATCGACAAAGCCAGGGAACGCGTGCTGATGGATATGGCCGACCGCCAGAAGCTGGAGACCGCGTAATTATCCATAAGGTTTAAGGTTTAAGGTTAACAGCATGTTTAACGCTTAACACTTATTTCCTCAACGAAGGAGGAGTTTCTATGTCAAGATTAGTTGCATTTGCGGCCATTCAGGGCGGCTATAATATCGTTTCGAAAGTCGAAGGCAAATACAAAAAGGCTCTGGCAACCTATAACGCCGACACCAAAGTCGGTTTCCCCAACACGGCCTATTATCTGCCGGTCATTTACTCGCTTCTTGGGATGAAGGTCGAAACCCTGGAAGACATGAAAAAACCGCTGGATTTTGCCCGTGGTCTGTTGCCCCCGCATGTCAAGGGCTCGCATCATCTTCCCTATCTGGGGCCACTGCTGGATGCCGGCATGGCGGCGCTGCTGGCATTTGAAATCGAAGAGGCGCTTCGTTATCTGACGGATCCGGATTATTATCTTCACTCCGAAGATATCGATGAAGCCAGCGGCAAGATATGGCTGGGCGCAGCCGATGACACGGTGTTCAGAAAACGCGGTGTAGAATTTGTGGACGGCTCGGCTCCGGGATTTGCGGCCATCGTGGGCGCCGCCCCCAGTCCTGAAATCGCCAAGATGATCGTGGAAGAATACCAGAAACGTAGTCTCTATATTTTCCTTGCCGCCAACCAGAACGGCACCACAGTTGCCGAACAGTTGATCGAGGCAGGAGTTCAGATCGGCTGGAATACCCGTATCGTTCCCTTTGGTCCGGATATTTCATCCGCCATTTTCGCTCTTGGCTTTGCCAACCGCGCCGCCATGGCCTTCGGCGGGATCAAACCCGGCGACTACAAGACCATGCTGATGTATAACAAAAACCGTATCTTTGCATTCGTCAATGCACTTGGTGATGTAAATGCGGAATGGGCTGCTGCGGCTGCCGGCTGCGTCAACTGGGGTTTTCCGACCCTGGCCGACACCGACATTCCGGAGATTCTGCCGACCGGTATCTGCACCTACGAGCATGTTGTAGCCAACGTCAAACATGAAGACATGGTTCAGAAATCCGTTGAAGTCCGGGGTCTCAAGGTCACGGTTTCCAAGATCGACATTCCCTGCGCATTCGGCCCGGCCTATGAGGGCGAGCGCGTCAGAGGTGCGGATCTGTATTGCCAGTGCGGCGGTGGCAAGACTCAGTGTACCGAGCTGGTCAAAATGGCGGAAATGGGCGAAATTGAAGACGGAAAAGTCATTGTTGACGGACCGGATTTAAAGGACGTGAAAGAAGGCGGCACCTTCTCCCTGGGTATTTATGTCCAGGTCGCGGGCCGCGAATTCCAGACTGATTTTGAACCCATTCTGGAACGCCAGATCCACCATCTCATCAATTATATTCAGGGCATCATGCACATCGGACAGCGGGATATTTCCTGGGTCCGGGTAAGCAAGGCCGCCGTGGATAAAGGCTTCTCCCTGAAAGACATCGGGGTTGTGCTTCATGCCAAGTTACACCAGGATTTCGGAAAGATTCTTGACAAGATTCAGGTAACGCTTTTCACCCAGAAGGACGATGTGGACAAGCTGACCACCCGTGCCCGCGCCGAATACAAAATGCGGGATGAGCGCGTTGAGAAGATGACCGATGAAGCCGAAGAAATTTTTTACTCCTGTACACTCTGTCAGTCTTTTGCACCCAACCATGTCTGCACCGTCAGCCCGGAACGAACCGGTCTTTGCGGCGCATACAACTGGATGGACTGTAAGGCTTCTTATGAAATCAATCCCACAGGCCCCAATCAGCCCATTGAAAAAGGGGAATGTCTCGACCCCGTATTGGGTCAGTTCAAGGGCGTTAATGAATTCATTCTGAAAGCCTCTCGCGGGGCCGTGACACATTATAATTTTTACTCCATGGTCACCGATCCCATGACCACCTGCGGATGCTGCGAATGTATCGCTGCTACACTTCCCACCTGCAACGGCGTTATGACCGTCGGACGCGATTATGCCGGTGAAACGCCCTGCGGCATGAAGTTCACCACCCTGGCCGGTGTCATGGGCGGCGGGGCCTCCTCACCTGGATTTGTCGGCCATTCCAAATACAACATCACCCAGAGAAAGTTCATCAAGGGTGATGGCGGGCTTCACCGCATGGTCTGGATGCCGAAAGCTCTGAAAGAAGAGCTGAAAGAAAGAATCGTCAAGCGCGGAGAAGAGATGGGGATTCCCAATTTCTACGATATGATTGCCGACGAAACCGTGGGCATCACCGAAGAAGAAATTATGCCCTTTCTCCAGGAAAAAGGCCATCCGGCCCTGTCCATGCCGTCGATCATCGGCGGTTGATAGGCCCGGTATCTTGAACTGAAGATGGAAAAGCTGAAGGCTGTACAGCAGCAGCCTTCAGTCATCCATCCTTGGTCATAGCCTGCTTTTTTGTATGGTGGGTTCACGCACCAACAACATTTCCGGACGCAAATGACCGTTTGCGTTCCTGGTGAATACAAATAAGGAGATAACAATGGCATTAACCGGTATTCAGATTTTCAAACTTCTGCCGAAAACCAACTGCAAGGAATGCGGGGTTCCGACCTGTCTGGCGTTTGCCATGAATCTGGCATCTAGCAAGGCGGAACTGGATAGCTGCCCCTATGTATCCGAAGAGGCCAGAGAAAAACTGGCTGAAGCCTCCGCTCCACCCATTCGGCCTGTCGCCATTGGAAAAGGGGTTCGGGCATTGACTTCCGGCGGAGAGACTGTTCTTTACCGACACGAGAAAACCTTTTTCAACAAGACCGGCCTGGCGGCGATGGTCGAATCCAGCATTTCGGTTGCCGACCTTCAAGCCAAGCTGAAGGTATGGAATGCTTTCCAGTTTGAGCGCGTGGGCCTGAATCTTCGCCCCGAAATGGTCGCCCTGAAGGATGTCACTGGCGACAAAGCCGCTTTTGCCGAAAAAGCCAAACTGATTGCCGAAACCACAGAATTCAACCTGGTATTGATGACCGGCGACGCCGCTGTCATGAAAGCCGGTATTGACGCCTGTAAATTCAAAAAACCCCTGATGTATGCGGCCACCGCCGCCAATGTCGACGCTTTTGGCGCACTGGCCAAAGAAAACAATCTGCCGCTGGCGGTAAAAGCGGATTCGGTTGAAGCGCTGATTCCCTTGACCACGAAGCTGACCGAAATGGGGCTGAAGGATCTGGTCATCGATTCCGGTTCCCGGGAAATGAAAAAGGCCCTCGAAGATCAAGTCGTCATCCGCCGAGCGGCCCTGAAACAGGGAAACCGGGCACTGGGCTTTCCGACCATTGCCTTCCCCTGCGAAATGGCGTCCAATCTGGATATGGAAACTCTGATCGCCGGTATGCTGATCGCCAAATATGCAGGGGTTGTCGTGCTGTCCGATTTCAAGGGCGAGTCTGTCTTCCCGCTGCTTCTGGAACGGCTCAACATCTTTACCGATCCGCAGCGACCCATGACTGTCGTTGAAGGAATTTATGAAATCGGCAATCCGAACGAGAATTCGCCGGTTCTGGTAACCACAAACTTTGCTCTCACCTATTTTATCGTATCCGGTGAGATTGAAGGCAGCAGGGTTCCCGCTTGGTTGCTGATCAAAGACTCCGAGGGTCTGTCGGTCATGACGGCCTGGGCCGCCGGCAAGTTCTCCGGAGATGACGTGGGTATGTTTGTCAAGAAATGCGGCATCGCCGACAAGATCAAACACAAGGAACTGATTATTCCGGGTTACGCTGCGGCAATTGCCGGAGATGTAGAAGAAGAACTCACTGGCTGGACCATTACGGTCGGCCCCAGAGAAGCGGCCCATATCCCGGCGTTTTTAAAAGCCAGATGATTTCTTTTCCCTGAAAAGGGTCAGAAAATCCGGATTTCGGGCAGAAATTCATCTTCTGCCCTGAAATTCGGGCTGGGCGCAGTACCTTGCCCCTGCCCTCACCATTTTCACCCAAGGAGGTTGTATGTATCTAATTGGCGAAAGCTTGAATGTTATCAACAAAAAAATTGGTCGGGCTTATAAAGAACGCGATCCCAAGCCCATTCAGGAAGAAGCCCTGTTTCAGAAGTCGAAGGGAATGGATTTTATTGACATCAATCTGGGACCGGCCAAAAAAGACGGGGTGGATCTGATGCCCTGGGTGGTTCAGGTGGTTCAGGAAGTTGTGGATGATGTTCCATTGGTCCTGGATACCTCCAACATCGACGCTATTGAAGCCGCGCTGAAGGTCTGCAAGCTGCCTCCGCTGATCAACTCCATCATGTGCCGTCCGGAGCGATACGAGCGTATGATTCCGATCGCCGCCAAGTACAACGCGGATTTTATCGCCCTGATGTGGGGACCGGAAGGCCTGCCGCGAGATGAAAACGAACGCGCAGCACTGTGTGTGGAGCTGCTTTATGCCGCCAATGAGGCTGGCATCCCGAATGAAAAGATCTGGGTTGACGGAATTGTTACACCGGTCAACATCCAGCAGCCCCAGCTCATCAGCCTCATGAATTTTCAGGCCATGATTCAAGACATTGCGCCGGGCGCCAAAAGCACCTGCGGTTTGTCCAACATTTCAAACGGCCCGCCGACTCATCTGCGGCCCATTTTGAATCAGACATATATGGTCATGCTCGAAAAACACGGCATGTATTCGGTCATCTCTGATCCGCTCGATGATCAACTGACCTCCATTGCCAAGGGAAAACGCCAGGATATCGTGGATATGATCTACGGCATCATGGACGGCAACCAGCCGAATATGGCCGGCCTTTCCAAGGAAATGCAGGATTATGCCAAAACCACCAACGTCATTTTAGGCAATGTTCTGTATTCCGACTCCTGGCTGGAAGTATAGAATTTCTATTGATTATCAGTACTTTCAAAGCCCCGGATCTGCGGGGCTTTGTAGTTTTCAGGAAGCAGGTTATATGCCCCGCATCGACGATTATTACAATGCCGCAACCATTGCGATAGAAGCACTCCGGCAGGCGCCCCGGAAAGACATACTGAAGCGCTCCGGATTTGAAGAAACCGCTGACGGCATCCGTGTTTCTTTTCTAAATCGGACATACCTCATCGGCCTTCCCGATTTTACCTTTTGCGATACGGCATCGGAGCCCAAGGAAGTCCCCATTCAGGAACAGGTGTTGATTCTCCATTATCTGCAGGCCGGCGGACTCCAGTTTCCGACAGGCAACTGGATTGCCTACCGCGAAATTCAAGGCGCCTCATTTTATTTCAGCGCCTTTGTCAAACGCGCCATCGATCCCTTGAAAAAAACGTTCGGTGCAAATATTCAGGGCCTTGTTCGGGCCGCAGAACACCTTGGCGGCCAGGCCATACCTGCCGGAGATGCTGGCTTTGAATTCCGGGTGCTGCCCCGAATTCCGATTCAACTGATCCTCTGGGAAGGGGATACGGAATTTCCGCCCGAGGCCAACATCCTGTTCGATGAAACCATCGGCGACATCCTCTCTCCTGAAGATGTGGCCTGGCTGTCCGGCATGCTGGTTTATCGGCTGATGGCGCTCGGCAGGTAGCATACCGTCATGAAGCTTCTATTTTTGACGCTCTCCATTCTTTATGGGATCATGGCTCCCCTGTCCGGCCTGTGCGAAGACAAGCCGATTGTCAGCAACGCTTCCCAGCAGTGCCTCGACTGCCATGCCGCACTTCACCCCGGAATCGTCGAAGATTGGAAAAAAAGCCGTCATGCGATGGTTACCCCGGAAAAAGCCCTGACCACAGCAGAACTAAGCAAACGCATCTCCAGCACTTCGGTTCCGGATGACATGAAATCCGTTGTGGTAGGCTGTGCCGAATGCCATACCCAGAGGCCGGAATCCCATGCCGATACGTTTTCACACAATGGCTTTTCGGTGCATGTAGTGGTCAGCCCCGCAGACTGCGCCGCCTGCCACCGCCAGGAAAGGGATCAGTACGCAGAAAACATCATGTCTCATGCCTGGAAAAATCTGGCGGAAAACCCCATCTACCAGATTCTGAAGCAAAGCATTCTCGGAACTCCGGTTCGCAAATCCGGCAAATTGGCATTCAATCCCCCGGATGCCGCTACAAATGCGGAAACCTGTTTTTACTGCCACGGCACCCGACTGACGGTTACGGGTTTTGAAAAACGGGATACCGACGCCGGCGAACTGGAATTTCCGATCATCGATGGATGGCCCAATCAAGGTGTTGGCCGCGTCAACCCCGACGGCAGCAACGGCGCCTGCACATCCTGCCATACCCGGCACGCCTTTTCGATGGAGATCGCCAGAAAGCCCTATACCTGCAAGGAATGTCATTCCGGACCGGACGTTCCGGCCTATAAAGTCTATGAAACCAGCAAACACGGCAATATCGCAGCTTCCAAGCAGAGTACCTGGGATTTTCAGGCTGTGCCCTGGACTGTTGGCAAGGATTTTACCGCACCGACTTGTGCGGCCTGCCATATCAGTCTGCTGACCCACCCAGAGGGTGATGTCATCGTCCAGAGAACCCATCGGATGAGCGACCGACTTTCGAATCGAATATTCGGGCTTATTTACGCACACAGACAACCGATCAGTCCAGACACCACCCGCATTCGAAACAGCGCCGGACATCAGTTGCCAACTGATTTCAACGGGCTTCCCGCAGCATCCTACCTGATAAACGACGCGGAATACGCGAAACGTCAACAGACCATGCAGTCCGTATGCCTGTCCTGCCACAGCCTGTCGTGGGTGAAAGGACACTGGCAGCGCTATGACCATGCCATTCAATCGACCAATGCCGCCACCCGTACCGCTACCGACATCATGCGGGATATCTGGAAAAAAGGGTTTGCTTCGGGGCTTGACCGCAGCGCGAACCCGTTTGATGAAGCCATTGAAAAAAAATGGTGCGCGATCTGGCTGTTTGACGCCAACAACTCCCGGTTCTCATCGGCCATGGCCGGCGGCGGGGACTACGGCGTTTTTGCGGAAGGCCGGTTCCCGCTATCGGCCCATGTGGCGGAGCTCCATGAGTGGTTGATGCGGAAAGGCAAATAGCCGTTTGCGATTATTTGGCGTCACCGCTGCGAATCATCAATACCACGGCGGACAAAATGACGGCGCTGCCGATGTAGCTTTGCAGATCAAAAACCTCGTTCCACCAGAAATATGCAATAATGGCGGCTACAACGGGTTCAAGTGTCGCCGTGATGGAGGCCCGTCCGGCATCCAGATATTTCAGTCCCAGATAATAACAGGTATTGGCGCCGTATGTACTGATGATCACGAGCAATATCAGCGCCATCCATGCCGTCGGCGTTTTGGGAGCGAAAGTGACCCAGGGAAGCAGGCCGACGGCGCCGACGGGCAGGACATACAGGAAGAGATTGTATGAACTGTATCGGCCCGAAAAGTGCTTTCCGAAGATATAATACAGAGAATAGCAGAAGCCGGACGCCAATCCAAAGGCGATAGCCGGCACACTGATCGCACCGCCCGCACCGCCTCCTTTGCCCATAGAAATGGCTGTGATGCCGATAAGGGTCAACGTCATGGCCGATATTTTAACCAGGGTAATGGATTCTTTAAGAAACACCCGCGACAAAACGATGACCCATGCCGGAGCCGTGTACAGCAAAACAGCCGCCAGAGCCGCCCCGCCATGCTTTACGGCCATCTGATAAAAAGAATAAAACAGGGAAACCCCACATACCCCAAATATCAGAATATACGGAATGTCTTTAACTTGCAGACTGATTTCGCGCCGAATCACCGCATGACCGCCGAAAAGAATCCAGGCCAGCAGCGCCCGCCAAAAAGCCACTTCCATGGGCGAAACGCCTTCCTGAAAAGCCAGCCTGGAAAACGGGCCGATCATTCCCCACAACACCGCTGCCGCAACAATACTTGCATATCCCTTTAACACCATTATTTCCGATCTCCTTGAAGACCTGCCGTGAACTGCCGGATTCATGACCATCGCTTGACCCGGCATTAGTAATCCAGGAGCGAAATAATATCAAATCGAAACTGCGGATTGTAATAACTTAAAGTAGTTTTCATTGACTCACCATAAAATCCATGGCATGAACAATCAAAGTCCATTCAGTCATCGGGAAGCCATCCGGGCAGGGGAAGTCCAAGCAAATGGAAAGTACAGATTCCAGCAACTCACCGTCTATCGAGAAACCACCTTTGCCAAATTCAGCTTCACCTACAGCCATTGTCGTGGAGAATGTTCATAAGCGGTTTGGTCATCTTCAGGTTTTAAAAGGGGTTTCCCTATCGGCCGATGAAGGAGACGTCATTGCCTTGATCGGCTCCAGCGGTTCCGGGAAAAGCACGCTGCTGCGGTGCATCAACCTTCTGGAAATCCCGGACTCCGGCACGGTGCATATTGCCGGTGAGCTGATCCGCATGAAGAAAAATCGCCGCAGAGAAACCGTTCCTGAAGATCAGAGGCAGGTAGACCGCATCCGCAGTCGGCTGGGCATGATTTTTCAGCATTTCAATCTCTGGACCCATATGACCATTCTGGAAAACGTTATTGAGGCGCCGGTGCATGTGCTGAAGCGACCCAAAAAAGATGCCGTTGAACTTGCCATGGCGCTTTTAAAAAAAGTCGGCATCGACGACAAGGCCGGATATTATCCGTCCCAGCTTTCTGGCGGTCAGCAGCAACGTGCAGCAATCGCCCGGGCGCTGGCCATGGAGCCTGCGGCCCTGCTGGTGGATGAACCCACGTCAGCCCTTGATCCAGAATTGGTGGGAGAGGTACTCCGCGTCATGCAGCAATTGGCGGAGGAAGGCCGCACCATGCTGATCGCCACCCATGAAATGGATTTTGCACGCCATGTATCCAGCCGCGTGATGTTTCTTCACAACGGCGGCGTGGAAGAAGAAGGCCCCCCGGATCAAATCTTCGGCTACCCGTCCTCCGAGCGGTGCCGGCAATTCCTGACAGGGTATCTTGCAAAGAATGAGTAAGGGTGGCCACTACCACTTGTTTAACACTTTTACGATAAAGAGGTGAATCATGCGAAAATGGAGTCTTGTCATTCTGCTTTTAGTTCTGGCGGTATGCTGGTTTGGAAATGCATCGGCGGCGGATTCAACAAAAAAGCTGCGCATCGGTACGGAAGGCGCCTACCCACCGTTTAACTTCAAGGATAATAACGGAAAACTGGCCGGTTTCGATATCGATATTGCCGAAGCCCTCAGTAAGGAAATGGGCATGGAATGCGAGTTCAAGGAACAGGATTGGGACGGGCTGATTCCTGGCCTGCTGTCTAAAAAATTCGACGCCATCGTCGCCTCCATGTCCATCACGGATGAACGCAAACAGAAAGTCGATTTTTCGAACAAATATTATCAGACGCCGGCCCGGTTTGTGACCAAAAAAGGCGCCGGAATCACCGTATCCAAGGAGGGGTTGAAAGGAAAAACCGTTGGCGTGCAACGGGCGACCATTCACGAGAATTTCATCAGAGACATGTTCGGGGATTCTGTGGTGGTCAAAGCCTATCCCACACAGGATGAAGCAGATATGGACCTGGTCGCCGGCCGTCTGGACCTGATGATTGCCGATGCCACCGTGCTGCTGAGTGGATTCCTTGCCACGGATGCCGGGAAAGGATTCGAGTTTATCGGCCCTAGCTATGTCGATAAGAAATGGTTTGGCGAAGGTGTTGGAATCGCAGTTCGAAAAGGAGATGACAAGCTGCGTGAAAAGCTGAACAAGGCCATAGACACCATTCGCACCAACGGTGTGTATCGGAACATCAACGCTAAATACTTCAATTTTGATGTCTACGGCCAATAGCATCCAGCGGAATCATCGAGAAAACATTCTCCTTCCACCGGGCAAACATACGAATCCTTCCCCCTGTGGGGGAAGACCGGGAGGGGTTTAAATGACCCTGTTCAACTTAAAAGGTTATGGCTGGATGCTGTGGGAAGGCGTCCAGTTGACGGTACTTGTTGGTGTGGTCTCTATGGCTGTCGCCATATTGCTGGGCCTGGTCGGCGCCTGGGGAAAGCTGTCCGGGTCCCAGGTCGCTCGGGCCATAGCCGGCACCTATACCACCATGATTCGCGGCATCCCGGAACTTGTCATGATTCTTTTGATATATTACGGCGTTCCCACACTAATTCAGGATATTTTCGACGTCAATATTGACTTCAATCCTTTTATTGCGGGCGTTGCCACCATCGGATTCATTTACGGGGCTTTTTCCACGGAAGTTTTTCGGGGCAGCTACCTGGCGGTATCCCGAGGCCAGATCGAAGCGGCAAAGGCTACAGGAATGAACCGGAATCTTCTGTTTCGCCGGATTCTGCTTCCCCAGATGTGGCGGTTTGCGCTTCCGGGCTTGGGAAACGTCTGGATGGTTCTTATCAAAGCAACGGCGCTGGTCTCGGTGATTCAGCTTCCGGAGCTGATGCGAAATGCCGATATCGCCTCCCGCGCCACCCGACTTCCGTTTACCTGTTATTTCGCAGCTTCCCTGATTTACCTGCTATTGACGGTCGTATCCATGAGCCTTCAGCAGCGGGCCGAAGTCTGGGCAAACCGAGGGATTCGAAGGACATAGCCATCGTGGATATATCGATCATTCAGGACAGCATCCCCCGGCTCCTGCACGGCGCTGTGACAACGGTCGAATTGACGGCCGTCAGTCTGGCATTCGGGCTGTGCCTGGCGGTTCCATTCGCCATCATGCGCACCCACCGGAACCCCCTGTTGTGGATGCCGGTATATGCGTTCAATTTTTATTTTCGCGGCACCCCCCTGCTGGTCCAGGTATTTCTGGTCTACTACGGAAGCGGACAGTTTCAAATATTTCTGACACAGGTCGGCCTGTGGACATTTTTCCAGCAAGCCACGTTTTGTGCGGTGCTGACGCTGACGCTCAATACCGCCGCCTATACCTGCGAAATTCTGCGCGGCGGCATCGAGGCCATTTCTTTCGGAGAAATCGAAGCAGCCCGGGCCTGCGGGATGTCCGGACTCCTGCTCTATCGCCGGATCATCCTTCCCAAAGCATTTCGTCTGGCCTGGCCGGCATATACCAACGAAGTCGTCTTTCTGCTTCAGGCGACTTCACTGGTATCCATCATCACCGTCATGGACATTACGGGGGTAGCCCGTATGGTCGCATCCCGCAGTTTTGCTTTTTATGAATTGTACATCACCGCCGCCATCCTCTACCTGATACTGGTCTACGGGGTACTTTCCTTTTTTCGGAAGGTGGAGTACCGGTTGTCCGGGCATCTTCGTCATCCGTCGTTGCGATGAGCGAGGCATTTCGATGAAAAAAGCAGTGAATAATCGTTCGTTACGGGCAGACTGGCTGCTTCTGCTAACCGCCGTGATATGGGGCTGTGCTTTTGTCGCGCAACGCTCGGGCATGCGCTACATCGGCCCATTTACGTTTAATGCCGTCCGCTTCATGCTGGGAGGCTGCGCGCTTGTTCCCCTGATCTTGTATCGTAACCGCCGATATGGAACGCCGTCCGACCCGGGGCATGCGTTTTTTTCCCGGGAATTTCTACTAAAAGGACTGCTGATCGGCATCGTGCTTTTCTGCGGCGCCGGCCTGCAGCAAATCGGTATGGTTTATACCACAGCCGGAAAAGGCGGATTCATTACCGGACTCTATGTGATCCTGGTGCCAATCATCGGGCTGTTTCTGGGCAGACGAACGGGATGGAGCGGCTGGGCCGGTGCGCTGCTGGCAACCATCGGGATGTATCTGTTATGTGTCGCAGATACCCTGACCATCGAAACCGGTGACATATGGGTTCTATCCAGTGCTTTTTTCTGGGCGAACCATGTGCTGATCATCGGATGGCTGTCCCCGAAAATGGACACCATCAAACTGGCATGCGCTCAGTTTATCGTCTGTGCGATCCTGAGCCTGACAACAGCGATCCTGATCGAACCCATCACGATTTCCGGAATCCGTGACGGAATTCTGCCGATTCTGTACGGGGGCCTGATATCCGTTGGCATTGCCTATACTCTGCAGGTGGTCGCCCAGAAAGATGCGCCGCCAGCCCATGCATCCATTATACTGAGCCTTGAAACCGTTTTTGCCGCTATTTCCGGCTGGCTGCTGCTGGGAGAAGCATTATCACTTCGAGCGGTTATCGGATGCGGGCTCATGCTGGCCGGTATGCTCATCGTGCAGCTCTGGCCGGCGTCCTTGCCAGAAACGGCGATTTCGCACATGTCACCCCGGACGGCCGGTTGAGGAGATTATCGTGGATTCTGTTGATAAACGCTTTGTTGTCGGGATCGATCTAGGCACCACCAATTGCGCCGTCGCCTATGCAGACCTGCAGGGAGGAAAAGACAGCGGCACAGATATCCGATTGTTCAAAATCCCCCAGTTGACCGGGCCAGGGGAAGTCTCGCGGCTTGCGGTGCTGCCATCTTTTCTCTATCTTCCCGGCGATTATGACCTGTCTGCCGAAGCTGTTCAACTGCCCTGGTCCGTTTCTGCTGCGGATTCCGATCTGCCCCGGGTTGTCGGTGCATTTGCCAGGGATCATGGCGCCAAGATTCCGTCCCGTCTGGTGTCTTCAGCCAAAAGCTGGCTTTGCCACCCCCATGTCGACCGCAGAGCCCGCATCCTGCCCTGGGGCTCTGCAGGCGGTGTCTCCGGCATCTCTCCGGTTCAGGCAACGGCCGCCTATCTGGCGCACATCCGGGCTGCCTGGAACAGCTTCCGGGGAGAGGATGAAGATCAGTATCTGGAACACCAGCTCATCGTTTTAACCGTTCCGGCGTCATTTGATGAAGTGGCCAGAGAGCTGACCGTGGAAGCCGCCGCCGCCGCCGGCCTGAATGCTGTCACCCTGCTCGAAGAGCCAATAGCCGCATTCTATAGTTGGCTGATCCGCAACGAAAACCGCTGGAATCGTTTCATCTCTCCCGATGAACTCATTCTGGTCTGCGATGTCGGCGGCGGCACCACCGACTTTACCCTGATTTCTTTGAGGGAAGCCGCCGGCAGCCCCCGGTTCGAGCGTATCGCTGTCGGCGATCACTTGATTCTGGGCGGAGATAATATGGACCTGGCGCTTGCCCGAAGCATTGAAATGCGCCTTGGCAAAAATGCGATGCTGACCGGAGACCGGTGGAAAACGCTGTGCCATCAATGCCGACAGGCCAAGGAAATGCTACTCGACAATAAAACCGCCTCCCGGAAGATAACGATCATGGGAGAAGGCAGCCGCTTGATCAGCGGAACCCTTTCCGCTGATCTGGATATTGCCGGAGTCGAATCGATTCTGGTGGATGGTTTTTTTCCGCTGCTGGACCCCGATCCCAATCCGCCGGCCCATGCTTCCCGAAAAGGCATCACGGAATTCGGCCTGCCCTATGAGCCGGAACCGGCCATTACCAGACATCTGGGGTGGTTTCTGAGCCGGCACCAAGCCGATGTCTCCCACTCTCCGCAAATGACGTTTCGCGCCCCGGACTGCATCCTTTTCAATGGCGGCGCCTTGAAACCGCAGGTTATTCAGGAGCGTATCCGACAGGCCATTCGCCACTGGTTCGGCCAGGATGATCCTTCATTGCCGCGGGTACTCAACAATCCGGACCCGGATCTGGCCGTGGCCCTGGGCGCCGCGTACTACGGGCTCGTCAAGACCGGTCGCGGGGTACGGGTCGGCAGCGGCAGCGCCCGGTCTTATTATATTGGCGTCGCCACCCCTACGGCCGGTGCGGATCAGGCCGTCTGCCTGGTAGAGCGCGGACTCGATGAAGGCAGCCGGATTCAGCTTGAAGACCGGGACTTTCAGGTTTTGACCAATCAGCCGGTCAGCTTTGATCTATACAGTTCCAGTTTTCGCTCCGGCGACCGCTGCGGACAACTGGTGACCGTGGATGATTCCCTTACCCGGCTGCCGTCGATTCAAACCGTCATCCAGTATGGCAAAAAAGCTGAGCAGATCCGTATTCCAGTAGCCATCGAAGCCGGCTACACGGAAATCGGAACCCTGGCTCTGGGATGTCATTCCCGAATCAGCGATCACCGATGGAAACTGCAGTTTCAGCTTCGGGATGCCGTAAATGCACCCAAAATCGCCGATTCGGAGGTGTTCGAGACATCCCAGGTCGAGGCGATTCACGATGTTCTACGAACGGCTTTTTTGCAGCCCGTATCCGGCCCCGTGCTGAACTCGCTGGTCAAAGACATTTCCGGTATCATCGAGCGGCCCCGGGAAAAATGGCCGCTTTCGCTGATCCGCAGCATGGCCGACGTATTGCTTTCCCTGATTCAGGCGCGTCTGACCGCCCCGGATTTTGAAAGCCGGTGGCTGAACCTTTTCGGGTTCTGCCTGCGACCCGGTTTCGGAGACGGGTTTGACGGACACCGCATCAAGGCGATCTGGAAGATTTACAAACCCGGCCCGGTTCACAGCCGGCACAGCCAGGTCCGGTCCGACTGGTGGATTCTGTGGCGCCGGATCGCAGGTGGCCTGAGCGCCGGGCACCAGCGCCAGTTCTTTCAGGATTTGACGCCTTATCTGTTTGCCCCCAAACCGATAAGGCAGCGTACCGCTCCTCAGGAATATCTGGAGATGCAGATGGCGGCCGCCGGCATGGAACGCCTGGCCGTTAAGGACAAGATACGACTCGGACAATTGGTCCTCACCGATCTTCAGTCCAAAAATCCCCGGCCTCAGCAGTTCTGGGCATTATCCCGAATCGGCGCCCGAGAACTATTGAATGGTCCGATCGACCGGGTCATTCCACCGGGACTGATCCAGGGCTGGGTCGAAGCCCTGATAACGGGCAACTGGGCGGATCATGGACCTGTTGGCCAGGCGCTCCTTCATCTGGCCCGAAAAACCGGTGATCGGACACGGGATATGGACTCCGCTGTTATCGATCGGATCAGCAACCGGCTGTCCGGAAGTGGATTTTCATCAGATCAGCTTCGGGTCCTCTTTGAAGTCATCCCGCTTCGGGAGCAGGAAACCAGCGCCATTTTCGGCGAGGGTCTGCCATCCGGACTGATTCTACAATACGGCGCCGGCAGTGTGCATTGATGGAATGAGTAGCTATCTTCTTGACATGTCAAAATAAAATTGTTAACCGTAAACATTTTCGAATTCGGAATACGCGAAAAAAGAACCGCGGCATACAGCGAAAATGGCGTTTCGCGCAGACCGCGGTTCTTTTAACAATCTTTCGAAAAACGAAAGGAATGGCACCATGAAGTCAGTGACATCTGCAAGCAGTCAAACCGCAGAAAACAAGACTTTGGAAGCAACTGCTCCAGACGGGCGGACGGAGGGCCCACCAGACCATCGCATCACTGTTGTCGATGATGATTCGATTATCTGCGACATCATGGAAGCCATGATCGCTTCCTGGAATTTCATCCCCTATATTCTGCCCGAGCCTTATCTTCTGGATGAGCTGATTGAAAACGGTGCTTCCACGGATATTTTTCTCTTGGACATGCGGCTTCCGAATGGATCGACGATAGACTGGATACCCCGGATACTGAACGTTTTTCCCGAAGCCAAAGTCATTGTCATGACCGGCTATGCGGATACGGAAACCGTCATCGAGGCAATCCGCTCCGGCGCCTTCGATTTTCTTCAGAAACCGATCGCAATGGAATTGATGCGGCATTCCCTGGATCGGGCAATTCAAATGCAAGAAAGGGAACGCCGTGAAAAACTGATGGTTGCAGACCTTCAGCAGAAGCATTCCCAACTGCTCGAGCAGAAACAAAGGCTGGAGTTTCTGAATGAACGCCTTCTCGATACGAACCGGGCATTTTCAACACTGGCTCAGAATCTGGATTTTGAGCGTGTCGATATTCTGAATCGGATATCGCATAAAATCGAATCCGGGCTCATTCCGGCCGTAGATAGGCTGCGCTCAGACCATCATCTGGCCCGATACGCCATCGAACTGGACATCATCATCGACATGCTGCGCGAAATCACTTCCGGAACTAACGATACGGTTTCCTCGGTACTGACGACCACCGAATCCCGTGTGGCGTCCCTTATCAAAAAAGGCATGACAACGGAGAAAATCGCCGATCATCTTTTTATTTCCGTAGATACGGTCAAAACACACCGGAAAAACATCCGGAAAAAACTGAATATCACAAACTCCCAGAGCGGTTTGAGGGATTTTTTATTGACCAAGCCAGAGAGTCCGTCCGTCTGGTAATCGCGTCGGGCCTCCGGTAGTCCTTATTTTTTTGCTTCCAGGCGCTGAATCAGGGGGCTCATATTCGGCACCACTCCGACAACAGGAATGTTCAGGTACCGGGAGACCTGTCTTTCGGTACTGAAAGACGGGTCCATCCACTCTGCAATCCCTGCCGCAATGCACCAGATCATCAGGGATACCAACAGAATCACCATGGCTGGAAATAACCGATCCATCCGCCACATCGACCGGTGTTCCAGTACCTGCATCTCCCCTCCCAACGCAGCCGGCTGGAGCGTGGCAGGCATCTCTGTTCCCGCCGCATTCTGTGGCTGGGAAGCGCCGCCTGTTTCCATGTTCCTGTTCTGATTCCTCATGGTGCGAACGATTCCCTCTTTTGATCGATTCACCAGACGCTGCGCGTAATAAGTAACAAAAAACCTTCCCTGACTCATATCCGGACCGTAATACCCCACATGAACGGCGTCATCGCTGTCCGGTTTCAGCATTAAACTGGATTCGATCATTCCTTTTAAATCCCGCAAATCCGTCGCTTCCTTGGGTCCCGTAACTGCACCTTTCAGAATCTGTTTGGTAAGTTCCATCATGGCAAAATCGTCCAGAAACAATTCAGCAGGACGCGAAAGCAGCTCGGCCATCGGCAAACAATCCACCGGTGTGCGGGAAAGGGCAATGGGCGCAGTTTTCTGGACTGCAATTTTCTGAGTAACGGAAAATCTGTCCGGCGACGCCCCGGCAGCCAGAAGGTAAACAGCCAAAGGCAATAACACCAACGGCAGCCACTGCTTGATTCTCTGCATGCCGTTACGATACCGTTTGAAATAATAGCGCATAAGCCACCTCTTTGATCTGAATGTTTCCTACATTCTGCTTTTCCAGTTATTCACCACCACCCCAGCCACCTTTGCGCCGGAGCTCTCCAGCCTCACCTGAGCCTGTTTGACCTGCTGGCGGGGAGTCACACCGGTCAGTACCACCATAATCGTTGCATCACAGGCGCTTCCGATAACAACCGGGTCTGTCATCCGCCTGTTGGCCGGAAATACCGACGCCGTATCCACAAGGAGTACATCATACATTTGCCTGGCCTGATTGAGTATCTCCCGGGCCAGGCCGGCATACTCGGCGCCGGAATTCTCGCCACTTTCTTTCAAGACCGGTGCGGTCAGAACATCCAGATGAGGTATCCCCGAAGGGCGGATCCGCCCTATCAGATTTTTGTCTTGGGCATACTGCTGCAGGTCCCACGCGGGAGTCAATCCGAAACACGGATGCAGACCCGGAGAGTACCAGTTCATGTCGATTGCCAGAACCCGTTTGTCGCCGCTTCGGGCTGCCAGCAGTCCCAATCCTGCCGTCAGCGTGGTCTTGCCTTCACCCCATGCTGCGCTGGTAATCATCCAGCAGACAGGCGGCTGCCGATCCATCAAGGACGTTATGCCCGCCAAAATCCGATTGGCTTCCGCCAGCTCGGAAAACACTTGAACAATCTTTTTTTCGGTAAACTCCATAGTATCTCCTTTTTTCTTAAAAAGGGGTCATTGATTCAATGGGAATCATGATATGCTGAGCGGATGCAATCTTTGGGCTGTCAAAACTCGCACGCCGGGCCTCTCCCGGAGACAGAGAGAGTTCAGGACTATGACCGCTCAACATATGTGGTCACAAGGACGCAGTGATAACCATAAAAATCAAGGCGCCGGTTTCAGCGGATAACCGTAAGTCTTAGCATCGTAGTCACGGATGTCACTGTTGTAGCGGTTGATCACAAAACCTAGAAATTTTTCTCTTGGAATCATTTCGACAGCCCTTTCAACATCTTCCATCGATGTTTTGCCTGCCTGAACCACCATCAGTATCCCGTCCACCAGAGACGAAAAAATCAGTGCATCCGATCCGCTGAGAAGCGGGGGAACATCGAAAAAAACATATCGGTCCGGATAGCGGTTTTTCATTTCCAGAAAAATCGCTTTCATCTTTGGTGATCCCAGCAACTCAGCGCTGTTCTGGAGCGTCCTGCCCCCAGAAATCAGGGTGAATTTTTCAATGCCTGGCCAGATCACGATTTCATTCATCGGTACATCTTTCATCAGATGATCGACCAGGCCCAGCCGGCTATCGATGCCCAGCATATCATGAATATGCTGCTTTCTGAGATCACAGTCCACCAGAAGAACGGTCTGGCTGAATTCCTTTGCAAAGGTCAGGCTCAGGTTGATCGCTGTCAGTGTCTTGCCCTCTGCTGGCAGCGCGCTGGTGATCATGATCGTGTTCCAGCCCTTCTCCCGGGTCTGGTTCAGAATCTTGGTGCGAAGTACCTTGTACGCCTCAAGAGAGGGCGCGCCCGGCAGTACTGCAATGCACCGGTTTTCGGCGGCTACCTGGGGATCCAGCCGGATGGGCCGGGATGCTCCATATGAAGGGTTCACCCATCCGGCATTCTCTTTTCCTTGACGGCCGTCCTCTTCCAGCCCATCTCCTCTTGACTTGTCTTTTTTGAATCTTCCGAACATTTCCCCCCTCCTGATAGGTTCACAAATCAAGCCGTCTGGCAATTTTGGCCCACAAAACATCCAGGTCCATCACAAAGAAATGGAACACCGCAATTCCGGCTGCAATCGCTGACAATACGCAGCAGATAACAACAACCCGCTTTATCCGCTGCCGCTTTTTGTCTCTCCAGGTAACGATTTCCGGTATACCACCCAGCACCGGCAGTCCCATATTTTTGGTAAGGGTCGTGACACTTCGAACAGATCGATCCGAAAATTCCCTGATCGCAGCCACACCGACCCCGGCCCCGATACCCAGAACAAAACCTATCAATAGAACAGCCGGAATATTGGGTTTCACCGGTTTTTCCGGTAGTCGAGCCGGATCGATGAGATTGAAGCGCTCCCCCATCTGTCCTTTTTCAAGACCCTGGGCAACCTTGGCTTCCATGGTCTTGCGGATCAAGTCGTCGTATTTGGTCTGGGTATTGTTTCGCTCGGAAATCAATCCCTTATAGACCTCATCCACCTTCGGTGTCGCCTCGAGCCGGCGCTGGTATTCCGCCTGCTTTCTTCGCATATCATCAATCTGCCGCCGGATGGATTCGGCATTAGCCTTCAAGCTGGCCAGTTGGGAAGTCAGGGCAAGATAGGCAGGATTGTTGGGTTTTTCATGTGCAGTCGTTCCCGATGATGAAGCCTCCAACCGCTCCTCGAGTTTGGCGATTTCAGCTCGAGTTTTGATGACATCCGGATATTTATCAGAATACCGACTTTCGATCTGAACGAGCTTGGCTTTCAATTCTCGCAACAGGGCTTTATCCTGGTTGTCCGTTTCCGAGGGAATGCTGCTGAGCTGGCTCTGAAGGTCGCTTTCCTTTTCTCTCAGGCTTCTCAGCATATCTGTCAACTGGGAAATATCTCGGTCGGTCCGATCCAGGGCCTGAAGGTTCACTTGAAGCATCTCGGGCAGCGCATCCATGTTTTTACGTTTGAAAACAGAAAGATCGGCATCGATTTTCAGGAGCTGATCCTTCATGTTCTGGGATTCCTCTTCCAGAAACTTGAAAGTGCCCGCGGTCTGTTGTTCCCGAACCTTCAGGTTTTCTTCTAAATACAGTGAGGTAAGTACTCCTGCCACCTTCTGAACAAGTTCCGGATTTTCACCGTCATAGGACAAGGAAAAGGCGATGGTGGCAGCAGATGGTCGGCCGGTCCGGCTATCCATCACATCGGCACTGATCGTCTTGAAGGCAATGTCCTTTTTCATCTTGTCGATGACTTCTTCAGTCGTCTTGGTCCTGCGCAGATCCGGATAAAGATTGAACCTGTTGACAATTTCCAGTAGTTTTGTGGAAATCATTACCCGCTGGTTGATGACCTGAAGACGTTGATCTGCAAACCCAGTTACTGTTGAGGCGACAAAATCACGCGGGATTTCCTGCTCCTCGATCAAAATTGTCGATGTGGACCGGTATGTCGGTGGCCAGACAAAAGCTGCAACCGCAGCAATGGTAAAAACGATCAGCGCCGGTATCACCAGACTCCACTTGCGTCGTTTGATGATGGCAACATAGTCCTGAATACTCGTAATTTCTTCCTGCATAATTCCCCAGTGGATTACAGAGTTAAGAAAAACGTTCCGTTTATTCCGTGGTTTCTACCCTTTTTTATTCAAACAGCGGATACTGCATCGAAAACCGAACCATCACCAGATTTCGGTCTGCATCACTGTCCGAACCCTCCTGATATGCCGTCCGGGTATAGGTATAGGAGACATCCATCGACATATCTGTTGTAAAATTATATCGAATACCCGGCGTGATGTATAAGGTCTGCTCATCGATGGCTTGAGCGGAATACTGACCCGTGTCTGACTTGTTCATAAAATAGCCGCTGGAAAACAGACCCGTAAACTCGTAGGCGAAACGCCTGCTCATGCGAATACCCACGGAAGTTCGCTCCGAGGCTCCGGTTCTGCCACTGGCCGCCATGATATCGTGGTTCAGGGAAAAATCGATGCTGGAGATATCATCTTTATAGGAAACCACGGCATTACCGACCCCGCCCCAACCCTGAGTTTGCACCGTATTCGTCACCAGAACGAAAGAAAACGGCGGTACGAACTGATACTGCGATGTTTCATACTGTGACGGCGTGTAGCGGACACCGGCATCCACAATCACATTCCAGAGTTCATGGAAAGCCCTGCCAAAGCCCACCATCGCCGTGTAATTGTCGATAGTGGAATCAACGTAACGGTAATTGGCATAGCCCAAAGAAGCCCGGCCTTTGGTAGCGGGTAAAACCGCACTTAAATCATGGATAAACAGCAGATTGGCATTCTTTGCCTCCATATCACGAAAATACGGGTTGGACTGGCTCGGGCTGTTGTTCTCGTAGTGGTCCTTGGTATAGTCAGCAGAAAAAGATGTCAGGGTAGTCTCTGAAATCGCGTATCTTCCGCTGCCTCCAAATTTCTGGCGATCGCGTTTGAGAGCATTCATAACCAGACCCGTGGTTTCGATTTCCCGGTCTGGAGAAGAATCCCGGGTAAAGCCTGCCGTAGCGCCAAGACTGAACCTCGGGCTCAGCGCGTAACCGATGTTGCCTTGATAGTCCTGGTCTGTTGCATTCAGATCCGTATTGTCCACATAAATCCGCTCATCGAGTCTGGCTGTCATACCGGCTTTCAGCCGCTCTGTGTTGCGCTCAAGCTTCAGGCCCGGAGATGCCGTGGTGATGAAATCAGAAAGCCCGGAGGATTTTTCGAAATAAAGATTGTCGTTATACTCCTCCTTGATCGATATCATGGGAATTATCCGGATTTCATCCCCTGCCGCCGGCAGCGACAGCAGCATCCCCAGCAGCAGTCCCAGCAGCCCGATCTGTCTTCGATATCCCATCTGTCTCCCTTTCATGGCTGGGTGAAGGCTTTCACACTACGGCACGACAATCACATCCCCTCGCTGGAGCCGGACATTTTGAGCCAGATCGGCATTTTCCACGACATCATCATACCGGAAGGGAATAACCACGGACTGATTCGCGTTCTGGCGGATGATGCGAATTTTATCTTTTTTGGCGAACGGATTCAGCCCTCCAGCCATGGCCAGCGCTTGAAGAGCCGTGACATTGGCGTTCAGCACGAATTTTCCAGGGCTGTTGACGCGGCCGATGACGTAGATCAGCATGCTGTTCACCTGCCGGACTTCAACGGTCAGAACCGGGTCCGGAACATACTTGATAATCTCGGACTGGATTTCCGATTTCAGTTCTGATACGCTCTTGCCTGACGCCTGAAAAACACCGATCAAAGGAAAGGAGATTTTCCCGTCTGGCAGCACCACAACGGACTTGGTCAGCGACTCATCCTTCCAGTTGGAAATATCCAGAATGTCGCCTGGTCCGATGACATACGGCTCCTCCTCCGCACATGCCGAACCGCCCATACCCAACAGCATCATCCCGATGCAGAAGCATACGAATCCTGTCTTTTTCACAGTTCCTCCTTTATTTTAACAAGAAAAACTCATTCAAACCACGGAATACACGAAACACAGGGGAAAAAATATTTCGTGGTTAAGATCAAATTTCGGCAGAGATTACTGCATTAAGACTTCTGCCGCATCTCTGCCGAAAAAATCATCTTTTGATGCCAGGGCTTTTGCCAGATGCTCCCGGGCTTCTTCGGTTCTGCCTAGCTTATGAAGGGCCATGCCCAAGTGATAATTGATGCCGGTGGATTCCGGATCCAGCATATAGGCTCTTTCCAGAAATTCCAGGCCCTGTTTCATATCCTCTGTGCGATAGTAAATCCAACCGAGCGTATCCAGGATATACGCATTCTGAGGATTTGCGGTGTAGGCTTTTTTGGCCAGTTCCAGAGCCCGCTCCAGATCTTTTGGTGACCTGCCGTGATCGGTCAGCAAAAAAGCCAGATTGTTGACTGCAGACCAGAGTTCCGGTTTTTTTTGAACCAGTTTTTCGTACGTTTCAATAGCCTTCTGGTAGTTTTTTGTCAACTCATAGAGCTGGCACAGGGAAAAATAGGCAGCCTGGTTATCGGGATTGGCCGCCAGGGTATCCTCGAATTTTTTGATGGCGCTGTCACTTTCTCCGCGGGACACATACAGCCGGGACAGATTGTTCAAAGGGGCCGGCCACAGGGGCTGGATTGCGATGGCTTTTTCATAGGCCGCCTCTGCAGCCGGATAGTCTTTTTTCAGGCCGTATACCTGCCCCATGAAATTATAGGCGACGGCATCCTGGGGATTTTCCCGTATCCGTTTTTCACAGAAAGCGATCGCTTCCGCAAATTTTTTCTGCTCGACATAGGCCCTGATGAGCGAAGCATAAATAGCGGCGGACTTGGGATTGAGAATTACAGCCTGCTCCAGTTCCACGGCTGCCTTGTCCCATTTACCCTGAAGGCTGTAAAATTCACCCAGCTTGGCATATCCCAGGTGACTTTTGGGGGCTTTGCGCTTGATGTCGGAAAATTCCGCCTCGGCGCGGCGGATGTCTTTCATTTTGACGAAAACATCCCCGAGATCAGCCATGACCTCGATATCGTCCGGATGGGCATCCAATATCTTTTTCAGTAGAGACTCGGCTTTTGCATACTCGTTTTGCAGCACCAGCAGGCGGCTGAGGGATCTGATGATCTCCCGGGAGTCCGGATTCATTTTCAGGGCATTCTGCAGGGTATCGACGGCCAGACCGGGCTCCTTGTTCAGGACATGGGCTTCAGCCAGGCGGACATATGCCGTCATGAACTGCGGCCGCTCGGTGACAACGATTCGAAATTCGGGAACCGCGGCGGCACCGTCCTTCGCAGCCAGATAAATATTGCCTCGAGTATAATGGGCGTCCACATCTTTGGGGTTGTCTTTGAGAATTTCATCCACATACTTTTTTGACACATCCGGTTCCTGGCGCTGCAGATAGACCTTGGCCAGGACGTTCTTGGCCCGGATGATCTCAGGATTGGCAGAGTCTTTGTCCAGAAGCAGGCACTCCTTCAACACCGCAACCGCCTCGTCCGTTCGGTTCTGGTTAGCATAGATATCACCCAACATCAGGCGGATAGTAAAGCTTTTGCCATTCTGCTGAAGGCCGTCTTTCAGCACTTTTTCAGCATCTTCTTTCAGGTTCCGGGAAAGGTACAAAGAGGCCACCTGGGTAATATTCTCCTCTTTTGCCGGATCGGAAGCCAGAACGTTCTTTAAAATATCGGTTGCTGCCGACTCGTTTCCGGACGTCCAGTATAAAGCGGCAAGATTGAGTTTATGTCTGACAACATCCGGTTCCATCTCCACCAATTTCTGCACCAGCGCCACGGCCTCATCGATTCGACCGGTACTTCGGTAAAGATCGGCCAGAGCGGTCAGCAGGGGAATGTTCTGCGGGTTGGCGGCAATACCGCTTTTCAGGGCCGCCTCAGCCCCATTTTTGTCATTCAGATTCTTGCAGGCAACGGACAGGAGCAGGTAGACATCGGATCTTGTCAGCCCCTTCTGGATCAGATCGTCCAGATAGGTTCTGGCTGCTTCATTGTTCTTGAGATTTACCCATGCAGCACCTTTCAGAAGCTGAGCATCCGCGTTCTGAGACTCGCTTTTTAAAACCAGATCGGCTTTTGCAAGGGCGTCTTCGGGCTTCTGCGCCATTAAAAACAGTTTTCCCGTCTCGACATGAGCCGAAAAAAGATTTGCGTTCAGCTCCACCGCCTTTGAAAAATTTGCGAAAGCCTTCTGCGGATCTTTTTTTTGCAGCTCGACCTTGCCGAGCATGTAAAAAGCATCGGCAAATTTCGGATCGATCTGAATCGCATTTTTAAACTCCAGCCCAGCTTTGACATAATCGCCTTTTTCGAAAAAAGCCTTTCCTTTTTCGAAAAATTTCATCTTCTTGGCCTCGGGACCACCGCAGCCGGCAAGAAAAAAGACAATCAGCAGCGTAACAACATGAATGCGTGAATGCATGGGCTTATCCTTTTTTGTAGGTGATGATTTTTGTTGCAGGGCTTTCAGCCTCTCATGGCCATAAGAAACAGGGCGATGCCGGTCGCTGCCGTCAGCCGGCCGATTTTTCCCCGGAGTTCGCCGATCAGAACTTCATAGCTGAAAAAGAGCAGGAGGGTCTTTGCAACCACCTCCGCCAGAACCTTTTCCTTTATCCAGGCTCCGGCAATCAGCGGAGACAGTAGAACGATGAAGACAATGAGAAAATCCGACGGTGATATTTTGAAGCCGCTCCGGCGCTTTGTCAGCCTGAGGGTAGCGATGACGAAAACAGCGAGCCATAGGTAAGCCCCGTGGTAAATCATTTCCACCGACGTACCGTCGATCCGGAAGGCGGTTGAATCGGCTGCGGCGTACACGATAAAGGGAATAAAGAGATAAAGGGTCAGTATCAGGGCGTTCTGCATCCAGGATTTTCGGAAAAACCAGACGGCCGGCAAAACAGCCATCTGGATAGCCGCCACAATGCACAAGTAAAGGGAAAAGGATTCGGGCACAAAGCAGGTACCTATCAGCAGCAGGGGAAGGCCGAATTCCAGCCCCCTGAAGGCGGTTTTTATGAAGAAGCCCTGATCCTTCAGAGCTCGAAGCCGCCCCTTGATAGCCTTATCCATGAAACCGGTTCGCTGAAACCGCCAATGAATGTGATCTGCAAGCACAAAAGCCGACACCACCAGGCTGAAAAAAACCAGATAGACGGTCAGCAGAAACCCGTCGCCATAATACCGGAAGAAAATGGCGGCAGAAATCATGATGCCCTGAAGGACATAAACAACCATCACCGATTCGGTATGAAACAGGCCCATGCGCAGGAGCTTGTGGTGAAAATGATTCTTGTCGGCCACAAAAGGAGACCTGCCGCCCGCAATTCGCTCACACATGACTGCAATCGTATCCATCACCGGCAGCCCCACGATGACAAGGGGGAGCCAGGGACTGAACGGCGTTGGACCCTGAGTGACGGCCAGTGATAAAGTCACCACGGAAAATCCCAGAAACATGCTTCCCGTATCTCCCATGAACAGCGATGCCGGAAAAGTGTTAAAACGCAAAAATCCGAAGATGGCCCCTGCCAGGGATACGGCAAGAAACACCACCATCAGATTCTCCGCCAGATAGGCCAGATAAGCGATGCTGCAGAGGCTGAGCAGACAGAGTCCCCCGGCAAGCCCGTCCAGACCGTCTGAAAGGTTGACGGCATTGGTCACGGCCACGATGGCGAAAATGGTCAGGGGAACAGACATCCATCCGGGCAGGACCATATCCTCCGGCAGCAGGACGCCCAGCGAGGTGATCCGTACCCCGCCATATATCGCCACTATAACTGCCGCCAGTATCTGACCTGCGAATTTCACCCGGTAATCCAGGCCCCGGTAATCATCCACCATTCCCATTGCCACCAGTACCCCGGAGCCTGCCAGATAAGCCCCGATAAACTCGCCGGAATACCTCCAGATGACAATCGGCAGACAGGCGCCCACAGCAATGGCAATTCCCCCACAGCGCGGAACCGGCGTGGTATGAACCTTTCTGGCATCCGGAATGTCCACCAGATGGAACCGCATCGCCACTCTGATAAATATCGGTATGAGCGCCACTGTCACAAACAGCGACATCAGCAGCGTCGATAAATAAATCACCTTTCTCCCATCAATGCCTTAAAGAACGCCGGTTTATGATAGATTCTCTTTGCAACCTTTACATCTTTGCGGTGAATATTTAACTTTCATTCCGGAATAAACGCCTTAAGTGCCCCTGCTGCCTCCCGAGTAAACCCCTGCAACCGCGTCTCCGCCGCTTCCATCGTCTCATCGGGATACACCGGCGTAATGATCCGCACCAGCGCCGCTTCCGTCCGCTGTTGGGTCAGAGAGTCCCAAAAAGTATAGAGCTTGAGATGATAAAGCGTTGTCAGTATCCGGCCCATCTTGGCAAACCAGAAATATGTCAACTGCCTGGACCCATCTTTTTCCATAACGGCCCGGTTCACTGTCATGGATGCGTTTGCATCCAACGGAATACACGCATCTCCGGCCTGTTTAAAATCCCAGCCACCACCGGGCAGACAGGTTTCCGGCGAATGCACGGCCTCGCCCTTTCGCTGATCCTGGTAATACGCCACATAAAAATTGACCGCCCTGCCGGCAGCATTGACATAATCGGCCAGAAGATAATCACTGAAATACAGGGCATTCAAGTATTTCTGCTCCATGGTTTCACGCGTTCCGGACCACGCCCCTATCTGCATTGGAAACTCCGAAAACGCCTGCGAAGCCGGCACCTTGTTCCGAAACTCCACCCCGTGCGACAGCCCGAACGTCACCCCCAAAATCACCATCGCGGCCACAAACATCGGCTGCAACACCCCTTTTCCGCCGGTTTTCGCATTCGCGTTTTCTCCCTCCCGTTGGTCATCCCCTCCGAACAGCAGCGCCTGCTCGCCGACATTTTTCCGCGGCGGCAGCCATTTCAGCCCCCACATGATCAAAACCAACACCGGAATCGCCACCACGAACAGCAACCACCCTGAAAATCCATGGAAAAACCCTTCGGCAACCGTGGACCCGAACATGCTGTAGAGAATCCCGGTTGCAGCAATCCGGAAGCTGTTCATGAAAATGGCCAGCGGAACGCTGGATAAAAACAGAACCGCTTTTTTCCAGAGTGCTGCTCTGAACCAGTAGGCCAGGATCAGACTTAATATCATCATGGGCATAACATACCGCAGGCCGCTGCAAGCTTCCACTACTTGAAGCTGGGTAAAGCCCAGATCGATGACATTGCCTTCCCGGTATGCCGACATGCCATACACATGAAGCATCCATACTCCGAGCTTGGAAGAAACGAGCTGCAGAAACAGGGATATCCTCACATTGATGAAATTGGGAAAGGGAAACATGGCCAGCATTACGACCAGTGCAAAACCGATCGACTTGATCTTCTCCCAGCCCAGATGGAGCCAGCACAGCCCGACAATGACGAGCCACAAAGAGAAGTACAGCGTAAAGTACTCTCCTCCCAGCTCACCGATCCAGAAGAACCCGATTCCCAATAAAAACGGAGCCAATCCCGTCCAGGACGGCACTGAAGAAAGGTCATCCATCTGCGCCCGTTTCTCCCAGATCAGATACAAAACAACAAACGGGATCAGGCTGCAATGGGAATAGTCCTCCCGCCCCCAGTCATGCAGCACGAGCTGCGTCAGTGCCGAATAATACACCAGGAGCAACGCCCCGGCATACCCGACAGCCTTCAGCCATCCCGCCTGCCCAATCCGGATTTCTTCAAGCGCATTCTTCATCGTCCATTCCTCCTGTCGTTTTCCTATCAGCGGCTTAATAGGCTGTCAGGCGCATTTATACTGTTAACGGCCATAATCAGCACTTTGAACCCCCGCCCCAACCCTCCCCCGCAAGGAGATGGAGTTTATGGAAAGCTCAGATTATGCCCGTTCGCAGTATATCCATTCGAGCATACCATGAAAACGCTTACGATTTGATCCGTCCTGGTTTCCATCTGTTCAACCTCAAGCCATGTATGATCATGCGATATCATTCCGTCACCATCCGTGCGCCGAAGGCGCCTTCATAATCATCTGTACAAATAACATATACGTGATACTCTTGGAAGTCAAAAAAACCTTTTTTAACCCGATTGGGCCGTTCAAACAAAAATAGATTCATCTATGACAAGAAACACTTGTTATAGGTTCTAAATACTGATATTTCTATTAAATAATTCACATTTTTGCTTATTTTTTTCTGCAAAATGGATTTATTTGCTCCGCTGGTTCCCAATCTCCGGCTTGCGAACCAGCGGATGGATGTATTTTCATAGTAAAATAAATAATACTGGCGAAAAAAATGAGCGAAAATTAAGAAATAATATTAACCGGCAGTTGCGGTCATTCTGATTTATGTAATTTTCTATTTCATACTCATTATTGGGTTTGTTCGGACAGTCCGCCGATCTTTCGTTATAGAGCAATGGTGAAAGGAGCAAACCGTGGACACGACAACACAACAGCAGAAATTTTGCGATCGGCAGTTTACCGCTGAAGAGATATCGATAATCCGGGAAGTTGTTCAGACCTGCAAGGGGCTCAGTCGATTTGAGTTGGCTCACACGGTTTGCGAACTTCTGGACTGGAAACGCCCGACCGGTAAACTTAAGGCCCGGGAATGCCGGGATCTGCTCGAACGACTGGAAAACCAGGGGGAGATCAAGCTTCCGAAAAAAAAAGAGACCAAATCCAAAGGTAGTAAACAGCGCATCGTAATTTCGGAAACTGTACAACCTTTAAGCGTTCTGAGCGGCAGGGTCGATGCATTTTTGCCTTTGCGGGTGGAGCTTGTTGAAAACAAGGAGCAGCGCCGGTTGTTCAGTGAACTTATGGAGCGATATCATTACCTGGGATACAAGATGCCATATGGTGCGCGGCTTCAGTACCTGGTTTACGTGGATCAACCGCGGTGCGAAGTTGTAGGCTGTGTGCAGTTTTCCTCTCCGGCCTGGTGGATAAAAGTTCGGGATGATTGGATTGGCTGGGATGATGAACGCCGCAAGCTCAGGCTTCAGCATGTGGTCAACAACAGCCGTTTTCTTGTTCTGGCGCGGATAGAGAACTTGGCCAGTAAGATGCTTTCGGATGTGATGCGTCATCTGCCGGGAGACTGGCTGAAGCAATATGCGGTAGAGCCATGGCTGGTAGAAACGATGGTGGATCAACAGCGGTTTCATGGGGGCTGCTACCGTGCGGCGAATTTTCTGGTGCTTGGGCAAACCACCGGTCGCGGACGCATGGATCGGAGCCATCAACGTCAAGGAGGCGAAATAAAGACCGTTCTGGTCTATCCATTGGTCAAACATGCAAAGCGCAAACTTGTAGAAGGGCGGTAAGAGAAGGCTGCATTGAAGAGAATCGGTGTGTTTGGAATTGGCTGACCATCTGGCGCAGGATACCTGATCCATTCCTCAATAGTCCATATATGATCAGCAATTCATTGGGGAGATACCGGAACCAATTCATCATGCATCTTAACCGCATGGGATGCGGAAATGGGCAATAAAACAGTGAACGTCGATCCCTGAGAAGGTTCACTTGTGACCTGAATGCTTCCTCCCAATTCTTCCAGAAGGCCCTTGACGATGGGAAGGCCCAGGCCCGTGCCGGTGATAAAACGGGTTTTTTCATTCTTGACCCGATAAAACTGTTTAAAGATATTGTCGATATCTTTGGCATCGATGCCAAATCCGGTATCGCTGACGTCTGTCCGGATTTTGTCCGGAGTCAGGCTGATCTTGACCTCGATGGCGCCGCCATCCGGCGTATAGTTGATGGCGTTTGCGATCAGATTTCCAAAAACGCTTTCCAGAGCCCGGGGGTCGGCTGAAATCATGGGGACCGGCTCGTCGGGAAGAAACAGATGCAGTTTCTGATTTTTTGAGCCAGCCCGGATTTCCATAAAATCCACAATGCTTTTCAGAAGCTCATCCAGCTTGACAGGCTTGCACTCGATACACACATTTCCGGCCTCGATCCGGGACAGATCCAGCAGGTCCCCGATCAGGGAAATCAACCCTTGCGTTTTTTCCTTGGCCCGCGACAGCAGATATTGATCCCGGGAAGACTCCTTTTCAACCATGTCTTTTAAAACCAGCGCCAATTGCTCATGAATGGTGGACAACGGGGAGCGCAGTTCGTGAGACACCTTGGCCACAAATTCGGATTTCAGGCGATCCAGTACCTTCATGGCCGTAATGTCCACCAGATTGACCACAGCCCCGAGGCATTCGCCGCTGTCGCCAAGGACCGGCCTTCCGGAGGCCATCAGGTATTTTTCGCCGACTGTCGTAAACTCGTAGGTTGCCGGAAGGGACGGATCATTTCCGGCGGAAATGTCTTTGACCATCTGGCAAAACGCTTTATCCTGAATGCAGGCTTCAATGGCCTCTCCCGCAGCCGTATCCTCTTCGATGCCCATCAGCCACTGAAAAGCCGGATTCATCAACGCTACCTGACCCTGGACGTTGGTTACAAGAACGCCGTTTGGGAGAGATTCGACAATGGTGCGAATACGGCTTTTTTCCGTATCCAGGTCCGCCAGATTCCGTTGTCGCTCCTGAGCCAGTCTTTCGGTTTCTTCGGTAAGGCGAATCCGCTCTCTGGCGCGATTGATGACAATCCGCAGTTGGTCGGGTTGAAAAGGCTTGGGGATAAAGTCGTATGCTCCCTGCTTCATGGCTTCGATGGCGGTTTCAAGCGTGGCATAGCCGGTAATGATGATGACCAGAATCTCGGGATTCAGTCGTTGGATATGTCCCAACACCTCCATCCCGTCCATACCCGGCATTTTTAAATCCAGCAGCACAATGGATACTGGTTGCAGCTTCAGAACGTCCAACCCCTCACTTCCCCTTGAAGCTTTAAAAACCTGAAATCCCATACGCGTCAGAATGCGTTCAGATCCTTCTCGAATACTTTCTTCATCATCGACGATAAGAATGGACAAACGATTCAAGGTATTTTCAGGTGTCACAGGAACCTTCCTAAGAGATGAACAGGGTTGTCGTCGGTGCGTAAGAAAGAAACTATTTCACGTTCTCACGCTGTATTTTCAGGGTTGATGGGCAGTTCGATCACAAAAACAGATCCCTGGCCCGGATTGTTTCTGGCGGCGATTCTCCCCTGATGGCTTTCCACTATGCCGTAAGCCAGGCTCAGCCCCAGACCTGTGCCTTTTCCTTCTTCTTTTGTCGTGTAAAAAGGTTCAAAAACATGGGGCAGCACCTCATCCGGAATTCCGGGGCCAGTGTCGGAAATTTTAACAATGACATTCTGTGCGTCCGGCGACAGGGTTGTGGAAATGGATAGATTCCCCCGGCCGTCCATGGCCTGAGCCGCATTTAAAATGATGTTCATGAACACATGATTGAGTTGCTGGATGTCGCCCAATACCTGAGGAATATCAGCGGACAGGCGGGTCTCGATCAGAATATTCTGAAACAGAACCTGTTTTTCCAGGAGGAACAGGGTTCGGGTCAATGCTTTGTTGATATCGTGAAAATGCTTTTCCTGCCGGGTTTGCCGGGCAAATACGAGCAACTCTTTAACGGTATCCCGGCACCGTTCGGCATCCTTTAAAATTCGGCTCAAATCCTCTTTGGCCGGCTCTGTCAGATCATATTCCTCTTGAATCAGCCGGGAATAAAGCATGATGCCGCCCAGGGGGTTGTTGAGTTGATGGGCGACACCAGCAGCCAGCTTGCCCAATGACGCCATTTTTTCATTCTGAAGCAGTTGAATCTGGGCGGCTTCAAGTTCTTTTTTCAATCGAAGGCGTATTCGTAAATCATGAAAAAAACCAATGGAACCGACTTCTTCGTTGTCTTCGTAAATGATCGAAGCATACAAGCTGATGGGAATTTTCTCGCCGTTTTTTCCCAGAACATCCACGTGGTATTCTTTCAGTTTTCCCGTACCGCCGTAATCCTCGCTGCGCATTTTTTGCATAATGTCCCATGCACCGCGGTCCGGATAAAGATCCTGAATGTAAAGAGTTTCGAGTGCTTCCTGAACGGTGTATCCGCTGACTTCCGCCGCAGACTCGTTGAAAATGAATATTTTACCCCTTCGGTCCGCGGCGATCACGCCATCCACAGCGCTGTTGAGCATGTTTTTCAGAAAGGCATTCGAGCGGCGCAGTTGCTCTTCCAGTTTTCCGAGCCGGGGTAGATCGAAATCCACCATCAGCAGCGCTTCAATAGCGCCGTTGGAATAGATGGGGTAACAGGAAACCCGCTCGCTTTCCAGCAGGCTTTTGGGGGAATGCCTCAGAATGGGTTTGCCGTTCTGAAGCACACGACAGGCGGGGCAGTCATCACAGGGCGTGCTGAATTCAAAATAAATATCATAGCAAGTGCTGCCGACGATTTGCTTGCCGCGTTTTTCAGCCGTGTACCGATTGGTGGCCAGAATGCGATGATCCGGAGATACGACGATCATTTCGCGGTCCAGCGCATCGACAGCCCGGATCAGGTATTCTTTTTCAGATTCTGTGCGCACGCAACCATCCTAAAGCCTAAAGGCCGACTTCCGCCAGATCGGGTCCCAGATAAGTGCGTTCATTTTCACCCAGCATCCCCAGCGACAGGCAGATCAGTGTCCAGAGATGCACCGTATGGTAGTGGGCCTCATAATGCTCGCCGATGTCATGTACCTGAGCATGGCAGTTGTGACAGGGTGTAATGCAGTAATCAGCGCCGGTAGCCATGATCTGTTCGAATTTGAGTCTGCCGTAGGCCCGCCTGGCTTCAGGGATGCCAGATTGCAGAAAACCGCCGCCACCGCCGCAGCAGTAGTTATTGGACCGGTTTGGAAACATATCGATGAAATTGTCCTCGCCCACAACGGCTTTGACGACAAACCGCAAATCCTCCGCCACCGGATCTCCAAAGGTTTTCCGCACCAACTGGCAGGGATCCTGAACCGTAAACTTGACTTTCAGGTCTTTGTTCCAGTCGGAATTGACCTTGAGCTTTCCTTCCCGGATCCACTGCGCATAATATTGAATGATGCTTTTGATTTCAAAATTGTAGGGAATGTTGAACTTTTTCAGTCCCGCCCGGACTGCAAACAGCTCGTGCCCTCATTCGGTATTGAGCCAGACCTTGCACTGCAGGTCATCCACGGCCTTGGCCTTGACCTCGACGATATGCTTCCAGTGGTCGTTTTCAGCCAGAAACATGCAATAATTCTCTGCCGCCCAGCCCTTGGAGCCATATGTCCAGTCTGCGCCAACCAGATGCAGAATTTTCCATAGCGGAACCATTTCATCCGGTTCGGTCACCGGCTCCCGGGAATTTTGATTCAGAAAAAACTCGGCTCCGACCTTGTCCATCGGCGCCTGAAGGTCTTCAAAACCGGGCTGGCTTTCCCGAACTTCATTTAGGATGTCTTCCACTACAAATCGCCAGTCTTCTTCGGATGCGCCCATAGCGCTGCACGTGTCATGTTTCAATGCCATATCGCATGAACCCACGATTCCTTTGGGCTTCAATTCCCGGGGCCAACTCGATCGGACATTGAATACCAACTGGGGAATATCGATTTTCATGGGACAGACATAGATGCATCGCTGGCACATGGTACACATCCATGCCCACTTGGAGTTCAGGATTTCATCATCCATACCCAGAGAGGCCATGCGCAGAAATTTCCGGGGGTCCATATCTTCCAGTCCGGTTGCCGGACATCCAGAAGAACAGGCGCCGCAGGTCAGACAGAGGTTCAGGTTTCCGCCATCCGGCAGAAGGGCCATGACTTTGTCTTTAAACAGGCTTTTACCTGATTTTGAGAGACGAATGACATCTGTTGACATGAGTGAAGGTCTCCTTGAAATAAAAGGTATCAGGGGGCAGGTATCAGGGGGCAGGCAAAGAAACCCTGCACCTTATTACCTGGTACCTGTCCCCTATTTTCTTAACTACATGCCCAGTAATCGCTTGACGCTCTGGGTAATGTCGTCTGCAGAAGCCGGCTTGGGAAGATAATCGTCGGCTTCCGTACTCATGCCGTCATAATGAGAATATTTTGTGGAGGTAACGCGGTCTGCAACCGCTGTCAGGAGTACAATCGGAATATTGGCATAGGCGCTGTCTTTTTTGAGCGCCGCACACAGCTCATAGCCGTCCATCTCCGGCATCATGACGTCGAGAACAATGGCGTCCGGCGGGTTGGCTTTGATTTTTTCAAAACCTTCAACGCCGTTATAGGCAACTTCGGTTGCAAAACCTTCTTTTTCCAGATAGGTCTGCACAATCATCGAAAAATCAGGCTCATCATCAACGATGAGAATGCGTTTTTTACTCATAAGTCACGTCCTTTCATATCACTGGATATAACGCTTGGAAGTTAAATGGACACCGCGAAAAGATACGAATCCGCAGCACGCTAGGTTATCCTAGCTTTCCTACCATACCGGCGCAGCTAAGTCCAGTGTTGGATAACAGGATGGTGTTTCTTGTTTTCTCATTTTTTCCCGGATACTTATTCCGATTTGCATTCAAAACAATACGATTATTTACGAACATCCGTTGGGGCGGGTTTGAAACCCGCTACCAAGGTATCATATTGAATACGACGTGGAATTAACTTTCTACCGCGGGCCGGGGATAGAGACCGGCCCGTTTCACAATTTCAGACACTTTTTCTTCCCATTCAATGGCCATGACATGGAACCCATGCACGCCTGCCAAGGATTTTAGTCGCTCGATGGTTTCCACGCAGATGGTCAGCCCCTCTTCGGGCTGTTTTTCCTTGGGGGTTCCGGCCATGCGCTTGATGACATCATCCGGAACATCCATCCCGGGAACCCGGTTTTTCATATACCGGGCCATGCCCACGGATTTCAACGGCGTGACGCCTGCCAGGATGTGTACTTTTTCGGTAAGCCCCCGTTCTCTGGCCAGTTTCACCCACAGTTCGAACTTGTCGAGATTAAAAATACACTGGGTCTGAATGAACTCGACACCGGCGGCGATTTTCTTAGCCAGACGGGGAACCCGGATTTCAAAAGGGTCTGCAAAGGGATTTTCCGCAGCACCCACAAACATGCGGGGCGGCCGGTCGATATCGGCCCCGCCCAAAAATTTTCCGTCATCCCGCATGTGCCGCACTGTCTGGATGAGCTGAATGGAATCGATATCATGGACATTCTGGCCGGTTGGGCAATCCCCGAAGCTCTGGTGATCGCCCGACAGACAGAGAATGTTGTGGATATCGAAGGAGGCCGCCCCCAGAATATCACTTTGAAGCGCGATCCGGTTGCGGTCTCGCGTCACCATCTGAAGTACCGGCTCCATGCCCATGAGTTTCAGGCGGATACAGGCGGCCAGGCTGCACATGCGCGTGACGGATGTCTGGTTGTCGGTAATGTTGATGGCATCGACGTAATCCTTGATCAAACGCCCTTTTTCTTCGATATGTTTGGGATTGCTGCCCCGGGGAGGACCGACTTCCGAGGTGACTGCCAGATGTCCTGCAGCCAGTATTTTTTCCAGTTTGCTTGGTGTTTGGGTGGTCATATCTGCACATCCTCCCTGACGACTTTTCGGGGTCCGCCGGCCCTGTCGGTGGACCAATCCTTGATCGAGAAGAGCTTTTCGTAGTCATCCATGCGCCCCAGCGACTTCAGGCGGTCTACGATGAGCTGCCAGGCGCAGTCCAGGTCTTTGTTGACTTCACACTTGCCCTTGGTGGAACCGCCGCAGGGGCCGTTTAAAATCCGCTTGGCGCAGCGGGAAATCGGACAGATACCGGCGGTGTTCGCCAGAATGCATTGGCCGCAGGCCTGACATCGTTCCGTCCAGAGTCCGCGCTTTTCCGTAACACCCAGAAAGCAGGTGTTAACACCCGGATAGACTGGCTTGGACAGATATTTCTCGGCCATGAACTGAACGCCGACGCCGCAGGCCAGGGAAACCACCGCATCATACCGATCGATGCGATCCCGGATTTCTTCAAGATACTCATGATCGCACTGACGTTCCAGGGTAATTTCGTCAATCCGCATGTCTTTTCCGTTGTTGATAAAATACATTCGCAGGGCGGATGCCAGAATGCCCACTTCTTTCTTTCCGCCCGCTTCACAGACGGTGACACATTCGTTGCATCCCAGAATCAGCACATTGCGGTGAGCTTCCACTTGCTGAATGATTTCTTCGATGGGTTTTCTATCGGCTACAATCATGGTTTGACCTCTTCTGCTTTATTAAAAATTTAACATGGCCAATCTTATCTTTCGGGCAGGATGAAAAGGATCAAAGAAAAAACAACAGGATCGAATCACTCAATTTTTTATCCTGTTCATCCATGTTAATTTTTTCTGTATCAAGCCGCCTTTTTCATGGCCAATTTGATAGGATTGGGCCCCAGTTCGCGAATGCGTTGATCCATTTCCCGGGCATATTCGGCGAACCGAGGACCTTCCGCTGAAGAGAGGTTGAACATCTGAACACGCTCTCCACCCACGCCGACGGTGTCAAGGAGTTTCTTGGCCTGTTCCACCCGTTTTCTGGCTCGAAAGTTACCGCTGTTGAAATGACAATCTCCTTCCATGCATCCGACAGCGTAAACGCCGTCCGCACCTTTTTCAAATGCCCGGAGAATGTGGAGAATATCCACTTTCCCCGTACAGGGCACGCGAATGATCTTGGTGCTGGAGGGGTAGCTGAGCCGCATCGAACCTGCCAGGTCCGCAGCAGTATACCCTCAGTAATTACAGCAAAATGCAACGATAACCGGTTCAAACGCTTCCGTCATAATACCCCCTCCAGCAGGGCGTCTACCTTGCTGAGCAGTTGATCATCTTCATACCAATTCAGTTCGATCGCCTTGGCCGGACATTCGGATGCGCAAATGCCGCATCCATGACACAGCGCCACATCGATCTCGCTGACGCCGTCCGCGTTGATCCGTGGAACACCGTAAGGGCAGGACCGCACACAGATCAGGCAGGACGCACACATATCTGCTGTTACCTGAGCCGTAACAGCAGAAAGGGTCAGGCTGTCCTGAGACAGAAACGTGGTGGCCCGGGAAGCTGCGGCCAGTGACTGTGCGATGGTTTCTGTAAGCAGTTTAGGACTGTGGGCTGTTCCGCAGATAAAAATGCCTTCTGTGGCCATGTCCACGGGCCGGAGCTTGACATGGGCTTCCAGGTAATACCCTTCGGCATTTCTGGCCAGCTTCATGATGGAGGAAAGTTCTTCGGTATCCCCTGCGACCATGCCGGCGCTGAGTACCAGACAATTGGCGCTGATCTGCAGTTTGCGCCGGATGATCGGGTCGGTAAAAACGACATCAATGCCTTCCGCGGTGAAGTCAACCGTCGGCATGTCTTCCGGTGTATAACGGAAAAACAGGATGCCCAGTTTTCTGGCTTCGGTGAAATAGTCTTCGAGCAGCCCGTAAGTACGAATATCCCGATACAGGATGCTGACTTCCGCATCCGGATTCATCGCCTTGATATGCAGCGCATTCTTGACAGCGCTCTGACAGCATATCCGAGAGCAGTTGGGGTTCTGATCGTTTCGTGAGCCGATACACTGAATCATGACCACCTGTTTCAGATTTGAAGCGCCCTGGGTTTCCAGAAATTTGCCCAGTTCCACCTGGGTCATGACCCGTGCATCCTGACCATAACCGAATTCAACGGGCTTGTATTCGGTAGCGCCGGTTGCCAGAATCACGGCACCATGGTCGATTTTTCGCTCGTACATGCCGGGACCAACCAGAACTTCCGTGGTGAAATTGCCTTTGAATCCGGTGAATCCAACGATCAGCGACTCGGTGAGTACCTGAAGTTTGGGGTGAGATCTGACTTTTTGAACCAGATCATCGAGATATGCCTGAATATCGGCGCCTTCGATGGTTTGGGTCAGTCGGCGGGCCATGCCGCCAAGTTCCGGTTCTTTTTCGATCAGAACGACTTCAAATCCCTGATCCGCCAGCCCGAGGGCCGCGGTCATCCCGGCAGCGCCACCGCCGACCACCAGGGCCCGCTTGTTGACGGGAATCTGTTTTTCATGAAGGGCCCTTAAGGTTCCGGCCCGCGCCACAGCCATTCTGACAAGTTCCTTGGCTTTCTGGGTGGCCTGCTGGGGGCTGTCTGAATGAATCCAGGAATCCTGGTTGCGGATATTGGCCATTTCAAAAAGATATTTGTTGAGCCCGCAGGCCTGAAGGGTATCCATGAAAATGGCTTCATGGGTCTTGGGACTGCAGGAAGCCACGACCACCCGATTCAACTGGTGTTCCCGGATCAGTTCCTTCATCAGGTCCTGAGCATCCTGAGAGCAGGAAAACAGATTCTGGCCAGCGTACACGACATTCGGAAGGGTTGTGGAATATTCCTGAACCGCCGGTACATCCACCACACCCGCAATATTGATGCCGCAATTGCAGACAAATACGCCGATCCGGGGCGTCAAACCCTCGACCGGCATCTCTTCCGGTATAACGACGGTTTTGGTACAGGAATACCTTGCCGGAGCCAGATTCGCACCGGCGGCGCAGGCCGCAGCACTGGCTTCGATGACAGACGAGGGAATGTCTTTGGGGCCCTGAAACACGCCGCCTACGTAAACACCGGGGCGGGAGCTTTCAACGGGGGCAAATGGATGGGTGGAAGCAAACCGGTATTTCCCCAGATCCACATGCAGACGCCCTGCCAGATCCACTGAAGACTGCGGTACCTGAAGCCCGATCGAGAGAACGACCATATCGAAAGTTTCTTTCTGTATCGCCCCCCCGTCATCCACATAACGGATAACGAGTTCACGGGTTTCAGGAACCTCGTCGATGGTATGGATTCGGGATTTCACGAACCGGACACCGGCCCTGTCTTTCGCCCGAAGATAGTATTTTTCGTAGTCCTTTCCAAAGGAGCGGATGTCCATGTTGAATATAGCGCAATCCAGATTACCGCCGGCATGCTCCTTGGCGATCATGGCTTCTTTGATGGCGTACATGCAGCAGACGGACGAGCAATAACCGTTGCCGCACCGGTTGACATCCCTGGAGCCTACGCACTGCAACCAGGCGATGCGCTTGGGTTCGGTGTGATCCGAGAGTTTCACCAGGTGCCCCATGGTGGGACCGGATGCACTCAGAATGCGTTCGAACTCGAGGCTTGTGATCACATTGGGATTCTTTCCGTAATGATAGAACTGCCTGAACGGCGTGGGATCGAAGGCCTCGCTGCCCGGGCACAGAATAACCGAGCCGACAGGGATATTGCGAATCACCGTTTCCTGATCGTGATCCACGGCCTTGGCCAGACAGGCATCCACGCACTGATAGCATTCCGAACAGATGCCGCAGGCCAGGCACCGGTCGGATTCTTTCCGGCTGCTTTCTTCTTCGTATCCGAGCTGTACTTCGTTGAAATTAGCCACCCGGGACTGTGGCGGCAGATGGGGCATGGGCTCTCTGTCGGCTTTTGAAACACCCTCCACCGGTATATCGGCAGCGGCCGTCCAGTCGACTTCACGGCCTTCCATAATATCCAGTCCTTGAATGAACCGGTTGATGGAAATGGCCACCTCTTTCCCTGCCTGAATGGCCTCCACAACGGTTTTAGGGCCGGATACCGCATCGCCCCCGGAGAAAATATCCGGGTCTTTGGATTGCAGGGTAACGGGATCCACGACCATGGTTCCCCATCCGGTCAGGGTGCAGGCGCATTCATCTGTCAGACATGCCCAGTCGGACTCCTGGCCGATGGCCGGAATCACGGCATCCACTTCGATGATGAATTCGGAGCCCTTGACCGGAACCGGACGTCGCCGGCCGCTCGGGTCGGGCTCTCCGAGCGCCATCCGGATGCATTCGAGGCCCTTGACCTTGCCGGCGTCATCTCCGATGATCCGCACCGGGTGGGTCAGGGTTTTGATTTCAATGCCTTCATCTTCGCATTCCGTGATTTCATCGCGACCAGCCGGCATTTCGTCCATGCTGCGGCGATAGATGATGAACGGCTTGGATGAGCCGGTACGAAGAGCGGTTCGGACCGAATCCATGGCCACATTCCCGCCGCCGATGACCGCCACGCGGTCCCCAAGATGAATCCGGTTGCCCAGATTGACTTCCCGCAAAAATTCGACTCCCGGATACACGCCGGTCAGGGATTCGCCATCAATGCCCAACCGTTTGCACTCATGGGCGCCGATGGCCACAAAAAAAGCCTTAAAGCCCTTTTCCCGAAGCTGGGCGATGGTAAAATCCTTTCCGATTTCGACACCTGTCTTGAACTGAACGCCCAGATCCCGGATGGTCTGGATTTCGGATTCGATAATGTCGCGGGGAAGTCGGTAAGACGGAATGCCGACGGTGAGCATGCCGCCCAAAACCGGCAGTTTTTCGAAAACCGTTACCGCATAGCCTTCGATGGCCAGATAGTACGCAGCGGTAAGACCGGCCGGGCCGGAACCGATAATGGCGACTTTTTCGTTTTTCGATTCCTTGATCCTGGGAACAAAAGGAGAACCGCTTTTTAAATCTTCATCCGCCAGAAAGCGGTGAAGATATTGTATGCCGATGGGTTCGTCCACCTGATTGCGCGTGCAGATGGTTTCGCAGGGGTGGTGGCAAACACGGCCGCAGACTCCCGGAAACGGGTGATCCTGCTTGAAGAGTTCCAGCGCTTCCCGGTATTTTCCCGCATTGATCAGGGCGACGAACCCTTGAACGCTGACATGTGCAGGACAGATGGCCTTGCAGGGGGCAGTGCCACGTTTTGTAATGGCGAAAGCGCCGGGAATTGCCTGGGCATACTGTTTGAAAGCCGCCTTTCGGGTGGCAAGGGACTTGTTGTATTCGTCCGGGATGCTGATAGGGCATACTTTAGCGCATTCACCACAGCTCGTACATTTGGAAAGATCAATAAACCGGGGCTTCTGCCGGACCCGGGCCGTAAAACTGCCGGGGTTTCCGCTGAGTTCCAGAAGCTCGGTTTGGGTGAGTAACTCGATGTTCAGATGCCGGCCGACCTCGACCAGTTTGGGTGAGATCACTCACATGGCGCAATCGTTGGTGGGAAACGTCTTGTCGATCTGGGACATCATGCCGCCGACCGCCGCCGACTCCTCGACCAGATACACATAGTACCCGGAGTTGGCCAGATCGAGCGCGGACTGCATGCCCGCTATTCCGGCGCCCACAACCATAACGGCGCCCACGAGTGGTGGCGAAACACCACCATCGCTTTCAGCCACAGGAAGAAAGGGCTCTGCTCGTTTTTCCATAAGCGATTTCCTTTAGAATTTGGGTGACAGCGAGCCGGTCATATCGGACGCGGCCCAGTGTTCGGCAGTTCTCTTAGATTTTTTCAAGGATGTCGGGGAGTTTGTCTTCCCACCCGATGGTCGATACTAATACCCCGCTGAACCCTTGAGATCTGAGTGCAGCGATGGTTTCAGAGGCAATATGGGTGCATTCCCGAACTTTGTCGGGTGCATTCTGTATTCGTGTGATTAAGGATTCCGGGATTAACACATGCTCGACATTCCGGGACATGTAGCGGGCCATGCCTGCAGATTTCAGAAGTAGTACCGTCGGTATGATGGCGACTCTGCTCCGGTCGATCCGATTGAGAAACGGTCCCAAAACTCCTATATCGAACACCGGCGGCGTAATGAAAAATCGAACGCCGCTGTTGTTTTTTTGATTGAGAAGCTCGATTTCAGATTCCAGGCTCTCTCCCTTGGCCTGGGCTTGAACCGTCGATCCCACAAGAAACCGGGGAGATCCTTTCAAATCTATACCAGCCATGTCTTTGCCGTCTTGAAGCTTTTTCAGGGATTCCAGCAGCTCCATCAGGGTGATGTCGTATACGGCCTTGGCCTCATGATGGTCTCCGAAACGGGGGTCTTGGCCGGCGACCGCCATGACCGTGGAAATACCGCAGGCTGAAGCTGCCAGCAGATCCGCCTGCAGTGCCAGCCGGTTTCGGTCTCGGCAGCATATCTGCATGACAGTTTCCATACCGGCCTGCTGCAGGGCAATCGCACCGCCCAGGGCGCTCATGCGCATGACCGCGTTGCTCATTTCAGGAATCAGGAAGGCATCGACCTGCTCTTTGACACGCCTGGCATTCTTGATCATGGCGGAGATATCTGCGCCTTTGGGAGGTTCCATCTCGGCCAGAACGATGAATTCGCCGGCCTCTATCTTGGTTTTCAGATGCATCGGGTTTCCTCCAGACTTGGGTAGGAGCGAAAAACAGCCGGGAATGACATATATATTTTCAATGCTGTGTGTTCCACTAACTTATTCATAATATTTTAGTCAAGAAAAAAAATATAATAAT
>CAJBLH010000062.1 GCA_903953895.1 uncultured Desulfobacteraceae bacterium
ATATCTGGTAAACAAAAAGGGCATGAAAACACCGGTGAAGATGTTCTCATGCCCTTTTTGCGGGTGAGGCGTGCCCAAAAGTACGAGATTTTTGACGATCTTGCACCTCCGAGTTGGATTAAATTAATATATCTCTATGTAATAATTGAAAATAACGTAAAATAATATAATCTGTCAAACAGTTCTGCAATATCGAACACAGGGTTTAAAACTTCCTGTTGTTCCGTTTGGGTAAATCTGATAGGGAAATAGAATGTTATGAAGTGAAATATTAATGAATGGTACTTATAAAATATAGCTTTATATTTAATATTGATCCGACTAAGGGGGGGGTGATCACTGCTTTATTTGAGAGTACTCGTAGGCTTTTATCTCCAATCAGTTTAAATATTAATCATAAAATGTCATAGTAGGAGGATGATATGGTTGGAAAAAATACCTTGGGAGTTGCTCCACCAACAATAGAAGAATTATCAAAAATTGCCAAACAGTATTATTTAAATTTAAGCCAAGAAGATCTTGCAGTATACCAGTCAGTGATTGAAGGGGGAATGGGCTCGTACCTGCGTCTTGCCGAACTCAGCGAACCAAAATTACAGGTAAAGTATCCCCGAACTCCTGGCTATCGTCCTTCACAATCAGAAAATCCCTTGAATGCTTGGTATTGGCGTTGCTCCATTAAGGGTAAGGACAACGGAAAACTTGCAGGGAAGAAAATTGCCATTAAGGACAACATCTGCGTTGCTGGAGTACCAATGATGAACGGCTCCGCAGTTTTAGAAGGTTTTGTTCCGGATATTGATGCAACAGTGGTCACAAGAATTCTGGATGAGGGAGGGGAGATTATTGGCAAATCCGTTTGTGAAGATTTATGTTTTTCGGGTGGATCTTTCACTTCAGCCACGGGACCAGTACTTAATCCTCACAATCCTGCCTACAACTCAGGAGGTTCATCAAGCGGTAGTGCTGCACTGGTTGTCAATGGAGATTGTGATATAGCCATGGGGGGTGACCAGGGGGGATCAATCCGCATCCCAAGTTCCTGGTCTGGAGCCTATGGACTTAAACCTACCTGGGGACTTGTTCCTTATACCGGTGTTTTTCCCATCGAGGCGACTCTTGACCACATCGGCCCTATTGCAGCATCAGTTGCTGATGCCGCACTGCTTCTGGAAGTTGTGGCCGGCAAGGACTATTTTGATCCCCGCCAGGGAGAGGTAATTACTAAACCATACATGAAATCCTTGATTGGCGATGTAAAAGGACTGAAATTCGGAGTGGTGAAAGAAGGATTCGGATGGGACGGCATATCAGAACAAGACGTTGATGAAAGTGTTCGGAACGCTACCGCTTTTTTCGAGAAATTGGGAGGCGTGGTAAAGGAAATCTCAATTCCCATGCATAGAGATGGTGTCCATATCTGGAATGCAATTGCCACAGAAGGGGCACTGGCCCAGATGGTACTTCATGATGGCATGGGCTTGAACTGGGAAGGATATTACACAACTGGTCTTGTTGATTACTACGGTCGGGCCAGAAGGGCGATGGCGGATAACTTCTCCGATACTGTAAAGTTTGTCATTCTGCTCGGGCAGTACATGGCGGATAAATACTATGGGCGTTATTACGCCAAAGCACAGAACCTTGTTCCTGTTCTACGGGCAGCCTATGATCAGGCGCTTAAAGATGTTGATATACTTATCATGCCCACAATCCCGATGATAGCCATGCCGATCCCTGTCGAGCCTACGGTTGCAGAATATTTCAAAACGGCACTCGGAATGATTCAGAATACAGCACCTTTTGACTGTTCACACCATCCAGCCATGAGCATTCCTTGTGCAAAATCAAACGGGTTACCGGTGGGCATGATGCTTATTGGCAGACATTTTGAAGATGATGTTGTCTTAAGGGCTGCTGATGCTTTCGAAAAGATGGGAATTTATAAATGACAAAACAGACGATTGTATTTTTTATGTGTAGCAAGATGATATGTGAACATGGTAATTCACAGAATTAGAAATATTCAAAATCAAAGCAGCCCGCAAATTAGAAGCGGGCTGTCTTTATCGAGCAGTTTAAGAAATATTTTAACTTGGAGGGAAATTGAATAAACTGGAACTGATAGCAGCTCTGAGAGAGAAAACAGATTTATCCAAATCAGAAGCGGGAGCGGTGGTTGATCACTTTTTCGATCTGATGGCAAAAACCCTTGCCGGCGGTGACCGGGTAGAGATCCGGGGGTTATGCAGTTTCTATGTGAAGGAATACAAAAGCTATACCGGCAGGAATCCGAAAACTGGGGAGAAGGTGAAAATAAAGCCAAAGAAGTTGCCGTTTTTTAAAGCAGGGAAGGAACTGAAGGAGAGGGTGAATAGGTAGTTGTCGCAGATTCTGTGATTTCGTATCCATATTAATCGTTGGTTTGCTGTAGCAGGGGCTTTGATTCAGTGAATGATCTTGCGAGAATTAAAAAATACTCTCCGATGGAGGAAAAATGTAACATCATTTCTCATGCTGTCGGTTTCATTTTAAGCATTGTTGCTTCTGTTTTATTGGTCAAGCGTGCAATTATTTATGGAAATGTCGGCCAGATTTTTAGTTTTAGCCTTTTCGGTGCAAGTTTAATTATTTTATATGCTTCATCTACTTTTTATCACAGCGTTGAAAAACCAGAGCTTAGAATAAAATTAAGAGTAATTGATCACGCATCTATTTATGTTCTCATTGCTGGCACTTACACTCCTTTTACTCTGGTTACTCTAAAAGGTACAACAGGATGGATGATTTTCTGTATTTCTTGGGGATTGGCTCTAACCGGCATAATTTTAAAACTTCTCTTTATTGGAAAATATAGTATATTTTCAACAATAATGTATATTTTAATGGGTTGGGTTATTGTTTTTGCCATAAAACCATTGATTCATAATTTACCGTTGAAAGGTTTGATATGGCTTTTTTCTGGTGGAATCTCATATACAATCGGTGCAATACTGTACAGCTTTAAAATGATTAAACTAAACCATGCCATCTTCCATATATTTGTTCTTATCGGTAGCTTTTGTCATTTTATGTCCGTATTTTTTTATGTGTTACCGGAGTGATTAATACATCCTGGTTTTGACAACCGAAAATTGACCAACCCTATATCCCTTCATAAATAAGGTAAGATGACAAACAAGATGAGGGCATTAAGCATTCGGCAACCTTATGCTGAACAAATTCTTCGTGGTCAAAAGAAGATAGAATATCGAAGCAGACCGACAAATATCCGGGAAAGGGTCTATATTTA
>CAJBLH010000063.1 GCA_903953895.1 uncultured Desulfobacteraceae bacterium
TGCTGCTGAAAAGGCCGAAGCTGAGCGCATTGCCGCTGAAAAAGCTGCTGCTGAAAAGGCCGAAGCTGAGCGCATTGCCGCTGAAAAAGCTGCTGCTGAAAAGGCCGAAGCTGAGCGCATTGCCGCTGAAAAAGCTGCTGATCTGGAACGGAAAGAGGCTCTCGAACGTCAACAGGCTTCAACACCCAAGGTCAAGGTCACCTACGAGCAACCAGCGCCGACCGCACCCGCCACAAAAGACGCCGATCCAATGGATTTGTCCATTAAAATATTCGCCGGCTTTATGGTGGTTCTGTTATTGATCGTTCTTGGCACCAGTCTGTGCAATTCTCAAAAATTTTATATTAAACCGATCAAGAACGGCATTGAAATTTGGCAAGGCCGATTTGCCCCCAAGGGAGAAAAACAGTTAATATGCCTTGCTGGCGTGAAAGCACCTGAAAAAGAACAGAAAATTTATTCAAAAATCGATGTTTATCCCATCATTTTCAACTATTATCTGAATAAAGCGGATGTACTTCTAAATGCACCCGGCATTCCGGATTATGAAGGCATCAAACAGTCCGTCCACCTGGCAGAACCTTATGCAATCACCCGGGAGTTTGGTGATGCAGTAGACTTTCGATTGAACTGCATGGCCAAAGCGCTGCTGATCTATAAAGCAGAAATCGCCGCCACCAGCGGAAATACCGCTGGCCTGAAAGCTGCCGCTGGTTTTCTGAAACAGGCAATAACCCTGACCGTGGACAAGACCGAAACCGAATCACTGAACAATAAAATCCAAGCCATTGAATCACAGATTAAAACAAAATCGGAACCAGCGCCAGCAGCCAAACATCCATAGACGCTGATAACTATATCAAACAAAAAGCCTTCTTTTTTTCCTTTTTCGGAAAAAAAAGAAGGCTTTTTGTTTTCAGAAGACACTACAGCAGGGAGACAGCTCCAGCCCTGTGACAGGCTACCTGGTGATTTTTTTCATCGATACGGGGCGCCGCCACTAGCGGAGGATACGCTGTTTTACATATCGCCACCGCAAACGGGCAGCGGGGATGGAAATGACATCCGGCAGGGGGATTGGCGGGCGATGGAACATCACCGGCCAGTTGAAATCTTTTTCTTTTCCGGGAAGGGTCCGGAACCGGAATGGCCGATATCAGGGCCTGGGTATAGGGATGCAACGGAGCCGCATACAGCGATTCAGAATCCGTTTGTTCCACGATTCTGCCCAGATACATGACGGCGATATCGTCTGAAATATGTTTCACCACCGCCAGGTTGTGCGCAATGAACAGATAGGATAGCCGCATCTCGCGTTGCAACTCGATCAGCAGGTTGACGATCTGAGATTGAATGGAGACATCCAGAGCTGACACCGGCTCATCACAGACAATCAGTCTGGGATTCAAGGCAATGGCCCGGGCGATGCCGATCCGCTGCCGCTGGCCGCCGCTGAACTCGTGGGCAAAACGCGACACTGCGTTATCGGGCATGCCGACCCGATTCAAAAGATTCTTGACGGCAATTCTGCGATCCGAGACAGAGCCGACTTTGTGAATCTCGTAAGGCTCTTCAAGAATATCCCCGATGGTCTGCCGCGCATCGAGAGATTCAAAGGGATCCTGAAAAATGATCTGCATGTTTTTGCGGACCCCGCGCAACCGCCGCTGCGAGATCGTCATCAAATCCTGCCCCATAAAATGGATGGCGCCGCTGTCCGGCTCGATCAGTCGAAGAATGGCCCTTCCCAGCGTTGTTTTTCCGCAACCCGATTCTCCGACCAACCCAAGGGTTTTTCCCTCCTGAATCGACAACGAAACATCGTCTACAGCATAGACATATCCAGTTTTTTTCCTGAATACACCGCCATATAACGGAAAATGTTTTGTTAAATGATGAACCTCAAGTAAATTCTGCATCATAGCCAATTGGGTACATGGAGTTCTCTTAGCGTTCTTTGCGCATTTGCGGTGAAATTCAACACATTCTGTATTAATTCCGGGCAGGATGATGATCCTAACCGTTTCTCAGCCGATGATCAAGCATGGAAAGACGATTCCCCGGCTTGTCGTTCTTGATGGCCGTATCGAGAGCCTGCCGGGTTCCGACAATAATGACCAGTTTTTTCCCCCGTGTAATGGCCGTATACAGCAGGTTCCGCTGAAGCAGCGGATGGTGCTGGGGCATCAGTGGAATCACCACAGCCGGATATTCCGACCCTTGGGATTTATGAACAGAAATGGCATATGCCAGCGTCAGGTCGTCGACTTCTTCGCTCTCATAATCCACTATCCGCTCATCATAGTTCACCGAGAGCCTTCTTTTGGAACCGTCGATTTCCGAAATGACGCCGATGTCTCCGTTGAACACTTCCTTGGCATAATTGTTTCGAAGATGCATGACCTTGTCTCCGGGCCTGAACTGAATGCCGGCTCCGGAAGAAGCAGTGGGATTCAATGCTTCCTGAAGCACCTGGTTGAGCTGTATGGTTCCCACGGTTCCCTTGTGCATGGGAGTCAGTACCTGAATATCCCGGACTGGATCCAATCCGAAACGCTGTGGGATTTTTCGGCTGCACAGCTCAACGATTGTCTTTACGACCGTTTCAGGCTGATATTGCTCTATAAAATAAAACTCGGACAGTTTTTCAGACTGCCGATCCTTCTCCAGATTCGGAAGACTGCCCTGTCTGACCCGGTGGGCATTGACGACAATCGGGCTTTTTTCCGCCTGGCGAAAAATCTCTTTCAACTCAAATGTCCGGATGACCCCGGATTGAATCAGGTCCGAGAGAATATTTCCAGGCCCAACGGACGGGAGCTGAAACACATCTCCGACCATGATCAGGGTGGCGGTTACAGGAACTGCCTTCAGCAGATGAAACATGAGCTGAGCATCCACCATCGAGGCTTCATCCACAATCATCACATCCACATCCAGCGGATCATCTTCATCTTTTTCAAAATCATTATCTTCCAGATTGAATCCGAGAAGCTTATGCAGGGTCGAGGCTTTTTTCCGGGCAACCTCCGAAAGACGCCTGGCGGCACGGCCTGTCGGTGCGCAGAGAATGGTTTTCTGACGCAGCCGGTCGCATATTGCAGCGATGGAACGGATCAGGGTGGTCTTTCCGGTTCCCGGCCCGCCGGTAATGATGGCGATGTGATGCAAAAGAATCTCTTCCAGCACGGACTGCTGCTCTAAGGAAAGCTGAATGGCCAGACGCGCCAGAATTTCTCGGGTCATCTGCTCCTGATTGATGTCCGGAGGATGCACCGGAACCGATAAAAACGCCTTGAGCCTGCGAGCGATGCCGACCTCCACGCGATGCAGCGACGAAAGATACAGGGCATGGTCGCCGCCGGAATCACCCATGGCTTCCTGCACCACCTGCCCTTCACCCGCAAGCGCCAGCAGGGCGCCAGCGGCTGATTCGGCGTCGATGTCAAACAACCTGGCGCATTTGCGCCTGGCCTCCTGCCCTGTCATGAACATATGGCCGTCCGCTGCCGCCTGTTCCAGCAGGTACAGGATACAGGCCCGGATTCTCAGGGGATCATCGGAAGCGGCGCCTTGTTGTCGCGCAATCCGGTCCGCAATGTAAAAACCGATTCCCGGAATATCACAGGCGATCTGGTAAGGATGGTCTTTCAAGGTATCGACTGCGGCTGCGCCGTATTGTTTAAAAATACGGCCGCTATGAGACAGGGAGATGCCGTGATTCTGAAGAAAAATCATCAGAGAGCGAACGGCGTGATGCGATTTCCAGGATGCGGCGATCTGTTGGGCGATGGCTTTTCCGATGCCCTTGACATCGGTCAGTTTTTCAGGCGTCGATTCGATAGCCACCAGAGTCTGATCCCCAAAATGCCGGATCAGCCGGGATATGGTTTTGGCGCCTAGCCCCTTGATCACACCGGACTTCAGGTACTTTCGGATGCCGTCAACCGTTGCCGGCAACACCACTTCGAAACGGAGGATTTTAAGCTGCTGCCCATAGCGGGGATGGGTTTCCCAGGTACCGTTCAGTTTCAGCGATTCTCCGGCCGTGGGCTCCGGCATAAACCCGACCACCGTGATCGGATTCTGAGAACCTTTGGGACAAAATTTAGCAATGGTATAATGGTTTTCCGGGTTGTGAAATGTAATGCGATCCAGGCAGCCTTCCAGAGCGGTCAGGGATTCGGAGACATTCATGAAATGATCCAGCGCGCGGCTTCCAGCAGATCGGCCACCACCGCAGTCGGATAAATGTTCTCCTGGGCCAGGGTCTCCTCAGCCGCGATGCCGTTGCCGGTCTGAACCAGAATCGTTCGGCCACAGCCGGCGACTTTTCCACACAGAATATCTTTGGCGCTGTCTCCCACCATCACAGCATCGGAAAGATCGATGGCATATTTTAGACAGGCTTGCTCGATCAATCCGGGTTTGGGCTTCCTGCAGGAGCATCCCGCTTCCGGCGTGTGGGGGCAGATAAAAATATCCGTGATCCGGCCGCCATGAAATGCCACTTCGGATTTCAGCCGCCGATGCATCTCCACCAGCACTTCCGGGGCCACCCACTTGCGTCCGATTATGGACTGATTGGTGATCACAATGAGCGTACAGCCCTTTTGGGTGAGCATTTTCAAAGCTTCCAGACTGTTCGGCAGAAAAATATACTCCTCCCAGCACCGGATGTAATCCGGTGAATCCTGATTGATAACCCCATCCCTGTCCAGAAATACGACCTGTTTCAGCAACTGCACCTCCCGTCAATGAAAGAAGATGGCAGGATTTCTTTCCCTGCCCCCGGACACCTGCCCCCTGCACCCTTTTTTTGAAGCCAGGCAACCGATTCGATATGAAAAGTGTGGGGAAACATATCCACCGGCTGTACCTCGACAACCTGATAGACATCTTTCATCATCCCTAAATCTCTGGCCAGGGTCGCCGGATTGCAGGATACATAGACGATCCGCTCAGGCTGCATCTGCAGAACCTGCTGCACGACGCTTTTGTGCATGCCGTCCCGCGGCGGGTCGATGATCATGACATCGGACGGTTGCGCTGCTTCAGACAGACGATCCTTAATGTCTCCCCGGAAAAACGTGCAGTTTGAGACACCGTTTTTCCGACAGTTTTTTTCTGCATCGGATACCGCGGCCCCCACGATTTCGAAACCGAGCACCTGTCGGGCGGCTTTCGATAAGCAGATGGCAATGGTGCCGGTACCGCAATAGAGGTCAAAAACCGTTTCGGTCCCGGTCAAACCGGCATAATCCATCACTGTACGGTACAGGGTTTCGGCCCCTCGACTGTTGGTCTGAAAGAATGAATTGGCGGATATATCGAATTCAAACCCGCAGATGCGATCCGTCAGATGTCCGTTTCCAAAAAATCGGATCTCGTTTTCTCCCACTGAGATCGCCGCCTTTTTTGCGGTGATATTGTTGACCACAGAGATGATCTGCGGATATCTGTCGGTCAGGATATCCGCCAGGGGCTGCACGGCGCTGCGGTTTTCGGCGGCGGTAATGAGATTCACCAACCAATGATCATGGGCCACGGAATGTCGCAGCATGACAAATCGCCAGAACCCCTGGTGTGTTCGGGGGCAGTACATCGGCAGATCGGAAGTTTGCAGATACCGGCGGATATCTCCCAAGATGAGATTTCCCATATCGGGTTGCAGCAGACAGGATTCAAGATCCAGAACCTTGTGAAACACACCCGGCACATGAAATCCCAGCGCAAAAGGCGTGCCTGGATCAGAAAACGGCATGTCTTTCGACACCCGCCAGGGGCTGTCCGAACAGGTGAATTCCACTTTATTGCGATATCCGAAACACAGCTCGGATGCCAGCGTCGGATGAACCGTCACATCTTGAATCAAGCCTATATGCGCCAGAGAGTCCACTACATGCTGTCGTTTATATGCTAACTGCCTGCCGTAGTCCAAAAACTGCCATTTACACCCGCCACACACCCCGCTGTGGGGACAGGGTGCGGATATCCGGTCCGCAGACGGTTTCAGAAGTTCGACAATCCGGGCTTCCGCATAATTCTTCTTTTTTCGGGTAATGGCGATCCGCACCTTGTCTCCGGGAACCGCCTTGTCCACAAAAACGGCAAAGCCTTCAATCCGGACGATCCCTTTGCCGCCATAGGCAACATCGGATATGTCAACTTCAAGTAACTGGTTTTTTCGAATATCCATATCCATCCGTCAGCAGTATGCAACTGGGAAAAAGTTATAATGAGAAAATTTTCCGAATGTCTATAAGTGGGCGGCATTTTGTGGCATCCCATTCAACTGAACCAGCGTCTAAAATCATCCAACGCCGCCCTGATCAAACTGCTCTGGTCCGCAAAGCCGAATTTTCTGAAGGATGCCAAGAAGGCTTCCTGTTCCAGGTTGAGTGTAATTTTTTTTGTACCATAGTACTCATGAACCTGCCCCCAAGTTTCAGATTCTATTATAACCGTTCAAAATATAACAGGGGTCAGACCGAAGACGGATGCCTGTATATCAGCCGCGGCGGCTCCACCATCACCGTCGTATCGGGCGGAACCGATTCCGTAATCCAGACATTGCCGCCAATCACAGACCGTTCCCCGATCACCGTATCGCCTCCCAGAATGGTCGCCCCGGAATAGATGATGACATCGTCGCCGATGGTCGGATGTCGTTTTTTCCCCCGGAGCTTTTCGCCGGCGTTTTTCGGCAGGGACAATGCTCCCAGAGTAACACCCTGATAAATCCGGACATTGCTTCCGATTTCGGTTGTCTCACCGATGACAACCCCCGTACCGTGATCGATGACAAATCTCTCTCCGATGATCGCTCCAGGATGGATATCGATTCCCGTGATACTGTGGGCATGCTCGGTCATGATTCTAGGCAGCAGCGGAACGTTCAGATCAGAAAGCCGATGTGCGACGCGATAGACGCTGATGGCATAAATTCCGGGATAACTGAAAATGATTTCATCATGACTTTTGGCGGCAGGATCGCCTTCATAAGCCGCCCGGATATCAGATGCCAGAATCTGTCGGATCGAAGGAATGGATTCGAGGGCAGCCAGAGCGATTTCATGTCCCCGGTCGCTGCAATCGCTGCAGGGAAGATTATACCGGAAACAATCGTGCCGAATGCTATGGGTGATCTGCTCCGACAGCATATCGAACAATGCTGTCACCGCCTGCCCCATGGTATATTTGAGGCTGATCGGATCGATTTTTTCCCGGCTGAAATAACCGGGAAAAAGCACTTCCCGGAATTTATCGATGATATCCACCACATACCCTTCGGAGGGGATGGGATCATTATCGATATGGGTAAAACACTGCCTGTCCTGACAACTGGCGATGATGGCATCGGCAAGGTCCGGAATGCGGCTGCGAAACCGCGTTACGGACACGACATCGGTTCTACATGATCTTTCATCGATATTCAGATTCGTCATCTTCAGTGCCTCCTCGGCAAAGGGGAATCCATGTTACTCGGCCACGGCAAACGCCCCATCGTATCCAACCGAAGCCAGCGTCTTTTCATACTGGATGGCCTGCTCCAGGCTCGTGCATTTGGTCACCCGGACCCGGTACAAAGTATCCCGGCCATTGTCATAGGGCAGGATATGGGCATTCTGATAGGATTTATCCAGTTTGGCCTTCAACCGCTCCGCATTGTTCCGATCTGAAAAAGCCCCGACCTGAATCGTAAAATTCCCCTGATAATAAAAATCTGCCGAAACACCGCCGCTGCCGGATGCCGGGATCGTTGTTCCCACGGCAACCAGTTCCACCGGCGCCGTACCCGGCCCCACGACCCCGAGTTTGGTGGCGCAGGCATAGGAAAGATCGATGACCCGTCCATTTACGAAAGGCCCCCGGTCGTTGATACGGATTTCCATTTCCCGGTTGTTGTCTAAATTCCGGACTCGGACGATCGTTCCGAGAGGAAGCGTCTTGTGCGCCGCTGACTCGGCATACATATCGTATATCTCGCCGCTGGATGTCTTTTTGCCATGAAAATCTTCGCCATACCATGAGGCAATGCCTGTCTGCCTGAAATCTTTGGCATCCGGCAGCGGTTGATACCACTGTCCCAGGGCCTTGTACGGTTTGGGATATGATGGCGGGATCGCAGCCGTCGGACGGCTGGAAGAAGGCGTCGGTCGGGAAGAAGACACCACCGAACGGCCGCATCCATAGATGCCGACAAGCAGCACCCCTGCCAGAATCACCAAAAAGCGGAACCGTTTCATTTTTCCAGCGCCAGGCGAATGACGTCCATCATTTTTTCAACAAAATGAAACTGGATGTCTTTTTGAATTTTTTTGGGAATCTCTTCCAGGTCTTTTTCATTCCATTTGGGCATGATAATGGTTTTAATTCCGGCCCGATGCGCCGCCAGTACTTTTTCCTTGACCCCACCGACTGGCAACACCTGCCCTCTCAAGGTAATTTCACCGGTCATGGCCAGGTCTTTACGAATCGGCTTGTTGGTGAACAGCGATGTCAGCGCGGTCAACATGGTAACACCGGCGGAAGGGCCGTCCTTGGGAATGGCGCCTGCCGGAATATGAATGTGAATATCGTGATTGGCGAAATAATCCTCGGCAATTCCCATGGATACCGCATTGGACCGGATAAAGCTGAGGGCCGCGTTCGCCGATTCCTTCATGACATCCCCAAGTTGACCGGTCAGGGTCAGATTTTTGCCCCCTTTCATGGCGGTTGCTTCGATAAAAAGAATATCGCCGCCATTGGGGGTCCATGCAAGACCGACCGCCACCCCGGGTGTCGAGACACGGGCGCGGGTTTCAGTCTGCATCTTGACCGGGCCCAGATACTTGGAAATATTGTTCAAATTGATAATCGCGGACTCAATTTCCCCCTCCGCCACTTTACAGGCGACCCCGCGGCAGATCGAGGCGATTTCACGCTCGAGGTTTCTCAGCCCGGCTTCGCGGGTATATCCTGTGATAATATGCCGGATCGCCCCTCTCGAGAAAATGATCTGATCCGACTTCAGTCCATGGGCTTTTCGCTGCCGAGGAATCAAGTACCGGTTGGTGATTTTGACTTTATCATCTTCCGTATAGCCCAGCATGTTGATGACTTCCATCCGGTCCCGCAGCGCCGGCGGAATGGTATCCAGCACATTGGCAGTGGTGATGAACATGACTTTGGACAGATCGAACGGTACATCCAGGTAATGATCCGAAAAGCTGAAGTTCTGTTCCGGGTCCAGGACTTCGAGAAGTGCCGACGACGGGTCTCCCCGGAAATCGCTGCCGACCTTGTCAATTTCATCCAGCATGAACACGGGATTGTTGGAGCCGGACCGGCGGATGCCTTGAATGACCCGGCCCGGCAAGGCCCCCACATACGTCCGGCGATGTCCGCGGATCTCGGCCTCATCCCGGACCCCTCCCAGAGAAATGCGGTGAAACTTTCTCCCGAGCGCCCTGGCAATGGAATTCCCAAGTGATGTCTTACCGGTTCCCGGTGGGCCGGCAAAGCATAAGATCGGCCCTTTGGAATCGGGTTTCAGTTTTCGGACCGCCAGATACTCGATGATGCGTTTTTTGGCTTTTTCCAGGCCGAAATGGTCTTCATCCAGAACCTTTCTGGCTTTTTTGATATCGAGATTGTCTTCGGTGCTGTCGTGCCAGGGAAGGGCGGTCAGCCAGTCCAGATATGTGGATGCAACGGTATACTCTGCAGACGAGGGATGCATGCGAGACAGCCGGTTCAACTCCCGTTCCGCCTCTTTGGCCGCTTCATCCGGAAGATTTTTTTCTGCTATTTTCTTGCGATAATCCTCCACCTCGACTGAGGAATCGTCTTTTTCTCCCAGCTCTTCCCGGATCGCCTTCAACTGCTGGCGCAGGTAGTATTCGCGCTGGCTTTTATCGATGTCTCCCTTGACCTGAGTCTGTATCTTGTTTCCCAGCTCCAGGATTTCCAGTTGCCGATTGGCCATCCGGGTCACTTCTTTCAGCCGCTCGTTGATATCGATCAGTTCCAGAATTTTTTGTTTTTCTTCGGGCGTGGAATTGATGGTTGAAGCGATCATGTCGGCCAGTGTCCCCGGATCCTGTATGGATCTGGCCATGCTCCCGATTTCGGGCGGTAGTCCGGGAGACAGTTCGGCAATTCGGGTAAACAGATTGATAATATTGGCTATCAGTGCTTCAGTTTCCGTATCTTTGGTTTCCGCTTCGGAAATCATTTCAACTTTAGCCTGAAGGTAGAGTTTACTGTCCACGAATTCAAGAATTTTGAAACGGCTGAGTCCCTGAACCAGCAACTGGGCACGGTTATCCTGGGTTTTGGCCATTTTCAGAATCAAGGCGCTGGTGCCGATCGTATAGAGGTCTTCCTCAGGGCTGGCGCTTTCTTTGGCGATTTTCTTGGACACCACCAGTCCGATCAGTCGATCACTGGCCATTGCCTCATCAACCAGTTTCACCGATTCGCCCTGCATCACCACCAGGGGCAATACCATTTTGGGAAAAAGAGCGGCGTCGAATAGCGGCAGGATGGGAAGCAGTTCCAATTTGTTGTCCGCAGGGGTTTCTGCAGGCGGTTGCTGTTCTGACATGGATACCTCCAAAATCATACTTCTGATATGATGACTAAATAAATTCGGCGCGGCGATTAAACCGTCCATCTATTTTTTAAGACTTCTTCAATCTGATCGACATGGAATCCGCCGTGGATCATTCATCGGTTATGGGGATTTTGTGCACGATATTAGTTGGCAGCTTGGCCAGCCGAATCTGAAGGAATCCGTTCAAATAGGACGCGCTGACAATTTCAGGATCGATGGGTGACGGCATAAAGAGAATTCGCTCAAAACACCCATATTGAATTTCAGCCAGCAGGTAAGTGGCATTTTCGTTTCGGGACATTTCAGAGCGTTTACCATGAATCCGAACGGCCTTGCTGTTGATTTCCACTTCCAAATCTTCTTTGTTCACACCGGCGATTTCAGCCCGGATAACAATTTCTTCCTGTGTTTCATAAATATCCATCTGAGGATTCCAGGCACGATCACACAGCGTAAAAATCGGGTTTATGGATCGAAACATGTCCTCGATGGATTTTTCAAAACCGGAGCTTACCGCGTCAAAATCACTACCAAATTTAATTTTGATATATTCCATTTTCGGCTCCTGCAGTGTCCTTCGGTTAATTTATTGAACAACATTTTCAATTAATTGAAATTTAACACTGAAACAGCCGTTTGTAAAGACAGGTTTTTATTGACAGCCGGCATTCATTTTTCTATAGCATTCATAAATTTGACCGTATAGATACTGTTAACCACGAATGAAAAAACGATTAATTGTCATCTATGCTGGGGGCGGGTTTCAAACCTGCCCCTACCAATGATCGTACACCATCATATTGATTAGAATGCAATTTGGAATTAACAGGTGGAGACACGATATGAAGCTGACCGACTTTTGCCCCATTGAAAAATGGATGGCGTTTGAAAAAAATATTCACGAACGTTCCGGGATGGATGCCAATGTTTTCAATACGGACGGCATCCGAATTACAGATTTTAAAGAATGGGTTAACCGACTCTGCCCCGCGATCAAAGCTATCGATAAGGGCCAGAGCTATATCTGCGCCGTGGCCCATATGAACATTGCCGCACAGGCCATGCAAACCCGCATGCCGGCAATTGAAGAATGCGACGCCGGTCTGATCAAGCTCGTCGTACCCATTTTTGTGAACGATGAATTCGTGGGGGCTGTCGGGGCCTGCGGCCTGCTGCTGGAAGATGGTGAAGTGGACGATTTTCTGATTAACAAAACAACCGATATGGCCGAAGATGTCATTCAGGATCTTTCCCAGGGCATCGGCGCGATTTCCCGGCAAAAAGCGGAAGCGCTGGCCACATATATTCAGCAGGAACTGCTTACCCTGCTTCCGCCGGCAGACTGAGGAGAAAAAACGTGAATCCAGCCACAAAACAGATTCTGGTGATCGGCGGCGGAATTTCCGGGCTCAGCGCCGCCGTCGATCTGGCCCGATTGGGTCTGGCCGTTATACTGGTCGAGCATTCGGCATCCCTCGGCGGCCATGCCGCCCATTTGTCCTGCAAGGCGGCGGATCGCTGTGTTGCCTGCGGGGCCTGCATGGTGGAAGAAAAAATCCGGGAAGCAGACACCCATGATGCTGTCCAGATTTTTCTGAATACCCGTATCGAAAAAATTGACAGGCATAATCGTTTCGATGTCACCTTGAACCAGAACGGGCAATGCCGGCACGTCTCGGTGGATGCTGTTCTACTGGCCACCGGATTCACCCCGTTTCATCCCGTCAACAAACCCTATGGTTACGGCCGCTTTGAAAACGTGATGACGAATCTCGAACTCGATCAGATGATGCGCAGAAACGGTGCAATCAAACGGCCGTCCGATGATGAATTTCCCGGAAATATGGCCTTCATTCAGTGTGTCGGAAGCAGAGACTCCAGCCTCGGCCATCTGTGGTGCTCGAAAATCTGCTGCGGGGCCGCACTCCGGATGGCCCGCTGTATCCAGCACCGTCAGCCCGAAGTGAAAGCCACTTTCTTTTATATCGACGTTCAGAATTTCGGGAAGAATTTTCAGACCTATTACGCCGATGCCCAACAGAAAGTCCAACTGATCCGTTCCATTCCGGCCGATGTTCTGAAAACTGCGGACGACCGGTTGAAGCTCTCCTATTTCGATCCTGATACCCATGCGTATCAGGAATCCGTTTTCGATATGGTGATCCTGTCCATCGGCCTGATGCCTTCCGAATCCACCCGGGATCTGGCTGCCATGCTGAACATCGACATGGCAGGTTATTCATTCGAACAAAAATCAGCCCTCCTCCGGCCCCCGGATGGTGTATTCATTGCGGGAACCGCCCTCGAACCCATGGGTATCGCAGAATCGACTCTCAGCGCCGGAAAAGCCGCCGGCGATATCTTTCATTATCTAAAAAACCATGACACGGATATAAGGTGATCACTTGACAGAACGAACGCTTCTTCTCGGAAACGGGCCCCTTGCTTCAGGTATTGCAAAAACGCTGCTGTCCGGCAATATCCCTGTCATGCTGGCAACCCCGGATACGGCCATCTCCGTAAGCATCGACACCCTCGTACCACTTTTTGAAACTTGCACGGAAACACGGGTCACCCACTGCACAGGTTCGGCGGGTAATTTTCAGGTGGTTCTCAGTGGGCCGCACGGTTTCACTTCTTTACCTTTTACATCGATCGTCATTGCCGAAGACGCTGTTCACAGCCCCCTTTTTTCCAGTTATCGGCTCAGCCCCTGTCCGGCGGTTCTATCCCTTTCCGAAATCCGGAATCTCCTCCGGGAGTCTTCTCACACATCGAAAAAAAACGGTCAGGAAGCTGCAAAGGTTCATGAAACAAAACCCTGCCTCCAGCCCCCTGCCCCCTGCCCCCTGAACACACTATCTGCCGGAAAGACCGCGGTCTTTATCGTCGGCCTTGCCGCAGAAAGCTACCCACATCTGCTTGAAACCGCCATGGACATCTGCCTGATGCTTCGATCAACCGGCATGAACACCATGATTCTAACCCGCAACCTCAAGGTCGGTGCATCGGGCATGGAAGCGCTGTACCGCCAAACACGGGAAGCCGGTGTGGCTTACGTCAAATTTTCGGATGCTCTGCCGAGCTTTCATCAGGAACCGGCTGGAAACGTTTGCATCTCGTTTGTGGATGAGATCACACAACTGCCTTTTACCATCGATGCGGATCTGACGGTCGTCGATGAGGCGGTCTCCCCTTCGCCGTATGTGAAGGACCTCTCCCGGATTTTATACCTCGATACGGATACATCCGGATTTCTTCAGTCGGACAATATTCACCGGCTCAGCGTATTCACCAACCGCAAAGGTATTCTGGCAGCCGGCGCCTCCCGTGGGGTACTGTCGCCTTCAGCCCAACAGTCGGAGATTCAGGCAACCGCCGTCACCTTGCTTTCCTTGATCAAAGGAACCCTGACAACGCCAGGCATCAAGGCAGAAATCCGTACCGGCGCATGTGTCCGCTGCCTGACCTGTTTCAGGCTCTGCCCCTATCACGCTATTATCCTGAACGCCAAGCCGTTCGTGATCAGCGATGCCTGCGAGCGCTGCGGCATGTGTGCTGCGGAATGTCCTGCCAAAGCCATCCGAATCGAAGATCTGCGCACTCAGACAATATCGGAGCGACTAAAACCGATTCCCATCCAGGGAGGTGGTGCAGCATCTTTCCCATTTCTGGTAGCTTTCTGCTGCTCCCGATCTGCGGGCCGCGCCAAAGAGCTGGCCACTGCGTCCGGATCGAACCTTCCGCAACGCATGACCATTATCGAAGTGCCGTGTTCCGGCGCCATATCCGTCGAACACATCATGGCCGCTTTCAAGCTTCAGGCAGACGGTGTTCTGGTGTTTACCTGTCATGAAGGAAACTGTCATTCCGAAAAAGGAAATATTCTGGCCGCCCGTCGCACCGCACATTTAAAGACGGTACTTAAACAGATCGGCATCGACCCGAACCGGCTTGTCTTAAAAACACTGGCCGCAAACATGGCCGCCGAATTTGTCGAAACCGCCTGTGCATTCGAAAAACAGATTGCCGATGCAGGACCCATAAAAAACTGATTACTTTCATTCAAATTGGATATTGTTATGACAACACCCGAACCCGTTTCCATCAATCGCCTGAATCCGGACCAGTTCAAGCACTGGCCTTGCGATCAGGATCATTGTCTGACCTGCGCCTTATGCTCCAGCACCTGTCCGGTCTCGGGCATCGACGGGTTTGACCCCCGGAAAATCATCCGCATGATCTCGCTGGGGCTGCAAACCGAGCTGGTTGAATCCAGATGGCCATGGATCTGCACGATGTGTGGCAAATGCGAGCATGTCTGCCCCATGAGCATTCATATCCCCGACATCATGCGGGGCATTCGCTCCCTGAGAGATCGGAACCAGGTGCCGGGCATTCTTCACAAAGGGCTGGAGGCTGCTCTGAAATCCGGCAACAATCTGGGGCTTCCCCAAGAAGACTTTGTTTTCATTCTTGAAGAAGTGGCAGAGGAAATTGCTCAGGAGCCGGGATTTGAAGGATTCAGCGTTTCTGTGGACAAAGAAGGGGCCAATATCCTGACCACCATTCACAACAAGCTGGTCAATACCCATACCGAAGACCTCAAGCACTGGTGGAAAATCTTCTATGCCGCCGGCGAAGACTGGACCATCCCCGCCGAAAACTGGGAAGGCACCAACTGGGGGATGTTTACCGGAGACGATGCCGCCATGAAAGTCATGGCCGGACGGATTGCCGAAAACATGGCCCGGCTAAAGGCCAAAAATCTCCTGTGGCCGGAATGAGGGCACGCCTATCTTGCGACCAGGTCTGGTCTCGAAAAATGGTATCCCGAAACGTTGAAAACTTTTGGCGCTTATACGGTCTTCGATCTCTTGACAGCTTACATTCAGGAGGGAAGAATCCGATTGGATAAATCCCGATTCAGTGGTGTTCTGGCCACGTATCATGATCCCTGCAACTACGGCCGGAAAGCCGAGCGGATTTTTGGGCACGGATACTATGATGAGCCCCGGTGGATCATGAGCCAGTGCATCGACAACTGGGTGGATACTTACCCGACGCGCGACAGTCAGTACTGCTGCGGCGGGGGCGGCGGAACACTTACAACCGGCTACAACACCGAACGAATTTTTTACGGCAGAAAAAAAATGGAGCAGATCCAGGCAACCGGCGCATCCATGGTGGTGGTGCCTTGCCACAGTTGCCACGGGCAGTTGAATGCCATCAAGGCCGAATACGGAATGGAAAATCTTGTCGTGAAATATCTTTGGGAGCTTGTGGCGGATTGTCTGATTATGGAAACGGTCTGACAGGTAGATTCTGTCTGCAATACAATAAAAGGGGGCAACCCATTGGGCTGCCCCCCGATGACCGATAGAATAATGGGCAATGTCAAAGGGCGCTCATCCTAGGGTGTCATCGCCTGTCTTTTCAGAAGGCGGCTTTGCACCGTATCGATAAACTGGCTCAACTCCGGGCTGGTATAGGGTTTTACCTCATCCATCAATGACATAATTTCCTGGAGCATTGATTCATCCAATTGCAACGCACCGGTATCGGCCGCATTCAACAAAGCCGGTTGTATTTTCTCCAGCAATCCTGCGGACCGGGTAATCCATTCCGGGTGTTCCATCATCAGTCGGATGCCCTCTGCACTGTGCTGGTAATACTGGCGAATAAAGGATTTCCCGTATTCACCTTTGGACAGAAAGTGGTCTCGAAATGCCCGCAAACCTGTCAGAACCGTATTGCCGCTCGCCTTTGCCGCGTCATTGATCACCATTTCTGCGGTGCAGGGTCGTGTAATAGAAAGATTATCAATCAACATCTCCCCGCCTTGACCGGCATCATTTTGGATCATTGCCCAAATTTTTATTTTTGCGATTTGGCTGTGGTCCATTCCTGTCATTGCAGAAGTATTTATAGAAACATGTTCCCAATCAAAAACCTGTAAATATTTATAAACACCCAATGACTGATCTTCATTTAGATCGCCACGCATATATTCAAGATCATGGCAAACGGACTCGGTGTTACAATTCATTCCATCATCCAAATATGAAATAATCCCTATCTGATTTTCGGCCGAGTCAAAAAAGTCAATTCTTAATTGACAGTAGCCGTAAGTGGGTTCTTTTACAGTTACTTTCCAATCAAAAGATACATTAAAAGAACTCAATGTAGATGTGATATCAATTTCTTGGGTTATCATAACGTAATAATTGTAGTCTGTAACACCAGATAGTTTTAAAGAATTGACTTTTGGGGAATCATCTACAATAGATACACCTGAGCTATAAGGTGTTGTTCCTCCCATATAGCGGCTTTCATTTACCCAGTCATTTAACTGGTTAGAAAAATTTCCATTTTTGACCAACTCTGTATTAGCATGAGAAAATCCAAATGAACCTAACACTGCCAGAGCCCCCATCAAAATACTAATCAGCAAACTATTTTTATTCATATTAAGTTTCCTTGCTTGCCACATAAAATTAATTTATCCGATGATTTCTGTCAGACTTATGTTACTGCGCGAGGTGATCATGCTCTTTTTGTTCAAAATCGCCCTGCAAATAGCGGTGCTGATAGAACGCAGCGCACGAGAACAAATAAAAACCAGGAACAAGGGCCTTGATAACTTCATGCCCAACCGGAAAAACGTGAAGAATCCAACCACTGAAAA
>CAJBLH010000064.1 GCA_903953895.1 uncultured Desulfobacteraceae bacterium
AGCTCCAGCTTGGGAACCCAGTCGGGAAGCTCCCGCTTCCCGTGTTCATGTCATTTCTCATGCAATCGAATCATCATGGAAAATGACACGAAGCTGGAGCTTCGTGGTGTCGGTTCCCAAGCTGGAGCTTGGGAACCAGCGGACTTGTGTTATTGTCACGCTAATCCACGATGAACCGGCGATTTTTAAAACCTGATTTTCGGGCTTGGTTCTAACTTCGCCCACTACCATTAGGCGGCCAATTTCACATGATTACGTGGACGCATTGGATAATCCATGTGATCTGGTTTTGATCGAGGAACTCCAGTCGCCCGGGCAAATTCACGTTGGCTGATGGTTTGATCTTTTGCTTCAAGGGCAGAAATTATTTTTGCTGAATCATTACGATTCCATGTATCTTTCTCAATTGCATCACAAGGTGATTCGATATAGGATGTATTCATAAGCTCGATCTGGTATTTGTTATTGAAAATAAGGTTGTTGGCGCATTCTTATTTTCTTGTATCAGATCGGGCTTAACGTGTTCCGCATTTTCTTAATTTTTTATTCAATTATTTTTTGTCAATCATAAGGGCATCTGGGCAAAGTTAGGCATCAAGTGGACCACAAGTTAGAACCAAGCTCAGAAACATTATTTCATGTTGCGTCAACTGAAGAACCCGAATTTTTATTTCATTACCGGCATTGATCTGCTGCTGTTTGCATTGGCGCATGTCGGGGCCTACATGATCCGCTTCGACCTGATGTTGGCCGAACATCAGTGGCGCCAGTTCTGGACGCAACTGCCCATGATTCTGGCGATCAAGTGGCTGGTGTTTTTGGTGATGGGCGTATATCGGGGCATGTGGCGGTATGTCAGTGTCGCGGATTTGATGACGATCCTGAAAGCGACGATTGTTTCGTCTCTGGTGGGGATTGCCGCCATTCTGGCCATGTATCGCTTCGAGGGGTTTTCCCGCGGCGTATTTGTTATCGACGGGCTGTTGACGTTTGTGCTGGTGTCGGGTGTGCGGGTGATTATCCGACAGGCGTTTCAGTCTCACTGGTTCGGGGTTAACCGAAAAAAAGACATGCACCGGCCGCAGCGGATCAAAAAAAATGTGGTGATCATCGGCGCCGGGGATGCCGGGGAAAAGATCCTGCGGGAAATCCGGGACAATCCGGAGCTCGATTATCGGGTTCAGGGCTTCATCGATGATGATGCCGCGAAAATCGGCAGGTCCATACACGATGTGCCGGTTCTGGGCAGGCTGGTCGATCTGCCGGATATCGCCGAAAAAGAAGAAATTCAGGAGGCGTTGATCGCCATTCCGTCCGGCACCGGAGAAGAGAAACGCCGGATCATTGAAACCTGTAAATCCTGCGGACTCGGTTTCAAGACGCTGCCGGGGATGGGTGAGCTGATCGATGGCCGGGTCAATGTGAAGGCGCTGCGGGATGTCAATTATGAAGATCTGCTGGGGCGGCCGCCGGTTACCCTGCAGGATGACCATATTCGGGATTACCTCAGGGAAAAGGTGGTGATGATAACCGGCGCCGGCGGATCCATCGGCGCCGAACTCTGCCGGCAGATCATCCGGTATTCACCCCGGCGGCTGATTCTGGTGGATTCAGCCGAACCCAATCTCTATCAGATTCAAATGGATCTGAAGCACCGGGTTCAGTATCTGGACTTTGTCGCTGTGCTGGCCACGGTTCAGGAGCGCGCCATCATGGAACGGACCATGAAAAAATACCGGCCCGATGTCGTGTTTCATGCCGCAGCCTATAAACACGTGCCCATGCTGGAGCGAAATCCCTGGCAGGCGGTGCGCAACAACATCCGGGGGGCCCAGACCATCATGGAAGCCTCGGTGGCGCATGGGGTGGAGCGATTTATTCTGGTTTCAACCGACAAGGCCGTGCGGCCGACCAATGTGATGGGGGCAAGCAAACGTTGCTGTGAGCGGTTGATGTATGCCTATACGGGCGACGCCACCCGGATGATGGCCGTGCGGTTTGGAAACGTGGTGGGATCGGCCGGGTCCGTGATCCCGCTGTTCCGAAAACAGATTGCAGCCGGCGGACCTGTGACCGTGACGCATCCGGATGTGACCCGGTTTTTCATGACCATACGTGAGGCATCCCAGTTGATTCTTCAGGCAGGCGCTCTGGGAACCGGCGGTGAGATGTTTATTCTCGAGATGGGTACACCGGTTAAAATCGCGGATATGGCAAGGGATTTGATACGGCTGTCCGGCAAGGAGCCAGGCAGAGATATTGACATCCAGTTTGTGAAACTGCGGCCCGGAGAAAAACTCTATGAGGAGCTGATCACCAAAGGCGAGGGGATTGTGGCGACAGCTCACGAAAAGATTCTGGTATTGAAATCCGATGGCTGTTTTGATGAATACGGAGATCAGCTTCGATATCGCGAGTGGCTGATGGCGCGTCTGGCAGAGCTGTATCAGGCGGCTGAAACCTTTGATGCATGCGCCATCAAGGCCAAAATGAAAGAGATTGTGCCGGAGTATGCGATACAGGATGTGGAATGCGTTTTTTGACATGGTGTTGACAACATGCCGCTCGCAGGATGATCTGCCGGTTTGCCAGGCAGGAGCTTGGGAGCAGCGGAGCGAATAAATCAATTTTGAAGAAAAAAATGAGCGAAAATGTAAGGTCTATAGAGGGAGGACTGAGTTTTGGCAGGTTATCAACAGAGATCGGTTACTGAAAAGATCGATTACAATTTTATATGGCGTGTGCCGGTTGTCGCCATTTTAGCGATTACCCCGTTAATCGTTTATCTTGCGGTTCGTCCGGTTCCGGAAGTTTTTAGAAGTTTCTGGATTCAAGATAAGAATTTTGATTTTTTTTCATTTTACAAGGCACGCTGGTTTTTTTTCTGGTCTGTTCCGCTGTTGATTTCATTTGCATTCTGTTTATACAAACGTAAAGACCAATATCTCGATTTTGTTCGAAAAACAAAATATTACTGGATGCTCTCCATTGTTTTTATCGTTTCGATTCTGCTCAGCGCCATAGTTTCGCCGGCGCCATTTATCGCCTGGGGGGGGATGTTCGATCGCTATGAGGGCGGCTGGGCATGGCTGGGTTACTGTTTGCTGTTTGCCGCCTGTGCTTTCCTGATGCGGCAGGAGATCGATTTCCGTTATATTACCGGCGCGATTGTTTTTTCAACCACGGTCATTGCCTTGATCGGAGTATTCCAGTTTTTCGATATGGATATTTTCCGTTCCAGTTTTGGTCAGTTTTTAATTGTTCCGGAAAAATATGTCACCATGAAGTTAGGTTTTATTTTTGAAAAAGGAAAAATCTACTCCACATTTTTCAATACGAATTATGGCGGGAATATTGCGGGGATTGCCTTGCCTTTGGCCGTCTGCATGTGTCTGTTTGTGCCGAATTTTAAAAAAAGTGGTGGGCTTTTATTGGGGTATTCTCTGCTGATTTTTATCCTTGCCGTGGGTTGCAGATCGCAATCGGGCGTTGTCGGCCTGTTCATGGCGTTTACATTCCTGATCATCTACCTTGCGCGCCATTATCGCGATAAATTCAAGCGGCTGGTGTTGATTATGGCCTTATTCTTGCCGATTTATATCGTTATGGACAGATATACCGGTGGGGCGCTCAGCGGGCAATTCACAGAGAGATTTTTGAAGGATCGCGGTGCAATTAAAGCGGGCAAAGCCCTGTTGGTTTTTGTCTATGACGCCTGCAGGACTCAAACGGGCGTTGTTGGCCTTTTGATCGTCCTTGTGTTGCTGATTGTCTGGTTTGTGCGCCGTTATCGCATTCGATTCAAGCAGTTGATTCTGGTTATTGCCCTGATGATCCCGATTTTTATCGGGATGGATATCTATGCCGATGGCCCCGTCCGTGAGGAGTCTCCAGATGTTGTTATGGAGGAGCGGATTGTTGACTCATCCGTGTTGGACTCTTTAGACGATGATTATGTGCGTTTTCTGCTGAGTCGCGTGAAGAACAAGACTTTCTTTGATGAAAAGATCATCGAGTTCGGGCGGTATGGTTCCGGCCGTGGCTATATATATTTGCGCGCCATCGAACAACGATTGAACAGCCATCTTTTTCTGGGGACGGGGCCGGATACTTTCTCCGGATTTTTCCCCCAGAATGACGCATTCAGGCTGTTTGGCGGGTTCCCAAGATCTATGATGATCGATAAAATGCACTCCATGTTTCTGCAGATATGGTTCAATACCGGCCTTATCTCGTTTATAGCTTTTATCCTCCTGATAATGCTGCATTTTATAAATTCGGTGCGGATATTCTGGAAGGTTCGTGTCCGGTCAACTGTCGAGGTACTCGGTTTGGGTTTTTTCCTCGGATGGGTGGGTTTTTTGGGGGCATCCCTTTTCAATGACAGCGCCATTTGCGTGGCCCCGTATTTCTGGGCGGGCTTCGGTGCGTCGGTTGCAGCCAACTATGTCATCCGATACGCAACTCCGATAGCGATCGCGGTTTCTGATGACAGACAGAAACCAAAAATCAAGCGGCAGGCCCGCTTCGATAAATTGGTATGAAAATAGGGTGTGAGCCACGAATGTATTTATTCATGGGGGTGGCATGTTGTTAATGCCAGGGGTGTTTAAATTCCAACATTGCCTGATTGCGAATCACAGAGGGCTTTTGCCGTGAACACTTACCGATATAAAGCCTACGACGCCATGGGAAGCGCCAATGAAGGAGAGCTGTCTGCTGCAACCGTTACTTCCGCCAGAACAAAAATCAAGGCAATGGGGTTGACGCTGGTTCGTATAGAAAAAGACACCCCGGGTTCAGGCAGGCTGCTCCAGTTTATTCAATTCAACCGAAAACCCAAACTGGCCGAAATTGAAGTGCTTACCTCCAAACTGGCGCTGCTGCTTGGAAACGGCGTAAAAATCGACCGGGCCATGGATATCATCAAAAAAGGCAAGTCCAACAATACATTGGAAAAAATCATCAATAATTTATATGATGAAATCCGCAGAGGCGTACATCTTTCTGTGGCCATGGAGAAATATCCGGATATTTTCGATCCGCTCTATACCAGCGTCATCCGCATCGGCGAGGCCACCGGTCATCTTGGCGAGGCTTTCGGCGATATGGCCGCCAATCTGGCGTTTCGCAGGTCGATCCGGCAAAAAACTCTGGAAGCGCTGTTTTATCCGGGATTTATTTTCGTGTTATGCTGCCTGGCGGTCATTTTCATGTTCGACTTCATTGTTCCCAAACTTTCCGTCGTATTCGCCGGCATGCAGAATCTGCCGTTTTATACCCAGTTCATGCTCTCCATCAGCAGTTTTGTTCGGCAATACCAGTTGATTCTGCTGGGAGGCGGAATTCTGTCGGGGTTTATTTTTACCAGAATCAAGAAAAAGAAATGGTTTGTCCGGATTTATGATGCGGTGATGCTGAAAATCCCGGGGGTCCGCAAGATGTATCTGACGCTGGAGAATCTGCGGTTTGTGTCATCACTTGCCATTTTATTGAAAAACAAAGTGGTCATTTCAGACGCCCTGGAATATGGGGTCCGGGTGGTAGAGAATTCATTTGTTAAAAATAAGCTCGTGAACGTTAAAAATGAAGTCCGGCAGGGCAATAAGCTCAGTGTCGTCATGGCCCAGACGGGGCTTTTTTCGGATGCGTTCGACGGCCTGATCGAAATTGGCGAACAGACCGGAAATCTGGCCGGCATTTTTCATGAAATGGAAGTCCGGCTGAAAACCGAATATGAAAACAGTGTTTCCGCCATGATCAAAATCATTGAACCGGTCATGATTGTGGTTATGGGCTCCATCGTCGGCTCCGTGGTGATCGTCATGCTGCTCAGTATCGTATCCCTGAATGAAATCGGTTTTTAGACAATCACGCAGCGGCTTCACCTTGATCGAGCTGATGGTGGTGCTGATGATCATTGGCCTGTCCGTTGCTCTTGTCAGCCCCCGAGTTTTGGATTTATACGATAAGGTCATGCTGCACGCCGAAGAACAGAAATTGCGGGAATGCTTTGCCGTGGTTAAAAACAGGGCGTTTATCCGGCAGGTTTCGTTGACGATGACGTTCAAGGAAAAAGCTGTTACCATCCAGGGAGAAGCGTCGCCTGTACGATTTGATATCATGACGTTTGCTCCCGTGGTGGTGACCTTTAACGGCAATGGCTTCTCCGATACCGAAAAAATTTCTTATCAGGCGCTGGGCGCGGAGAAGCTGATTGATGTTTCGGAATAACAGGGGATTTACCCTGGTTGAGGTGATTGTTGCGGCGGTAATCGTCTTTTCCGCAATTTCACTCGGATATCTGGCTGTCAGGTCCGCTGTCAGTGCGGTGGAAAAAGTCACTGCCCATATCGTGATGGCGGATGCGCTCCCCTTTATTATGGATCAGGTAAAAAAGCAGCTCTTTGAAAACAAACCCAAAGGCGGCGGCCGATACGATCAGCAGATTACGTATTCTTATGAAGCCAAGCAGGTAAAGTCCTCCGGCAATATGCTGGATCTTTATGACGGTGCAATCGGCAGCTATGAATTTGGATTTTATATGGTGTTTCTGTTGAAGACCCATCTGGTGATCAGCTATGAAAACGCTCAAAACATCAAGACAGCCGAATATGATTATCATGAAATCGTGTGGATACCCATTCAACAATAAAGTGATACCGACGGGCGCAATGCAGCGGGAAAGTGGCTTTACCCTGGTTGAAGTCATGATTTCAACCACCATTATCGCTCTTGTGGTGTATCTGGCGTTTCAGGCTCAATCTTTTTTTGTTAATATCTGGTATTCAAACAAGCTTTCAACCCTTGCCGCCATGGAAAATTACCGGGCGCATACGCTGGTTCGAAGTGCGATTGAATCCATCACCGAATATTTCATCACCGATCCGGAGTCGGAAAGAGCCGGCGCCCGTTATCCATATTTTATCGCAGACAGCGCATCGGTAGCGTTTGTTACCCTGTCGTCGGTCTTTTCAAAAGGGCATGCCGCCGCAGGAAAAATTTCCCTTAAAAAAAACAGCGGCGAAAAAACTACGGCGCTGGTGTATGAAGAAATGCCGTTTGATACCCTCTATATTCGATATCAAGGCGATCGCACCGCGTATTCCCGAAGCATTGTGATCGCGGATAATGTCTCCAAGGCGACTTTCCGGTATTACGGAACCTGGGAGATCATCTGGGACAGCGAACTGGAGTACTATAAAACGATCAAACGCTGGCAGGACGTCTATCAGGGAAAAGACAGGAATACCACACCCGACATCATTGAAATAACGCTATCCGGAAAAAACGGCGATCAGACGCTGTCTTTTCCGGTGAAATCCCACAACCCTTATAAACAAGCCTTTTTCAACAATGAAATTCAGCCCGAGTAGCGGGTTATCCGCCCAAAACGGTTTTGCCGTGCCCGTGGTGCTGGTGATTTCGATGATAATTATTGCCATTGCCACCAGCATTACCTATACTGTGCGCCAGAAAATCCGTATTGCAGAAGAGATCATCAATCGCGGCAAGGCTTATACGAAATCATATGGTGCGTTGAATACGGTCTTGTATAATCTGTCCACGTCCACCTTCAATACCTATGCAATCGATGTGCGTCAACCCAACGGCGATATCCTGAAATGGAATATTTACGGCAAGCCCATTGAAATCGAAAAAGGTGTTACGGCAAAGCTGAGGGATATCGCAGGGATGATCTCTCCGTTGTTCGATGAAACCTATCTGTCTCTGATGTTAAACCGATATTACAAAAAACCGGAAATGATCCAGACATTTATCGATACGCTGGCCGATTGGCAGGATATGGATGATTTTACACGGCTGAACGGTGCGGAAGCCTATGATTATAAAATGGCGAGGCTGCAGTGTTCACCCCGGAATTTTTTTATCCAGACCATCGATGAGCTGAACCTTTTAAAAGGATTCGATCCGGAAATTTTAAATGCCATCAAGGGCGATTTAACTTACTGGCGGGCGGGCCACCTCAATTGCATGACCATGAGCCCGGAAATGTTGAGCGTTCTGTTTCTGGATGCCAACCTGGTAAAAACGATTGTGGAATCCAGAGACCAATGGACCCTGACCAGCGGTATTTTCAGACAGTTGACCGGCATTCTGGAAACCGATGAACTAATATTGTTCCCGCGCGGCTGGCTCAAGATCGAAATTGACGCAACCGAAGGAAACGCAACAGACCATATCGAGGTGGTGGTTTTAAAAAGCCAGAAACAACGCGCTCCCTTCTGGTTTGCGGAGTGGAAACGATAGTGATGGGTCCGGCGATATTTCTGGGAAAACAGTTTCTGTATCTGGGGCGGGAAAAAGTGCTGACTGTCCGAAAAGGACGCATCGAAGCCGAATCGTATATCGGTGATGCCGGCGCAACCCGATTGCTGGTACTGGGCAAACATCATTACTTTGAAACGATACGGACTTTTCCTTTCACCAATATCACAGAGATTCGCCAGGCCGTCACCATGGATATGCCGGCGTACTCCCCATTTGATACGTCGCTTTTTCTGATGAAAAAAATGGATAATCCGGATGGCGGCGGGTGCCGGGTCAACCTGTGGTTCATTCATCTGGGGGCGGTTGATTGGCTGAATCATCTTTCCCCGATGGTCATGATTCCGGAATCCTGTCTGCTGGCGCTGACCAAGGATGCCCCGGAAACCCTGTATCATATCCGGAAAGAGGAAAATGAAGCCCTGTGGGTCTATGTCGGAAAGGGTTCTTTGACGCAGAGCCTGGATGGCTGCGATGGAAAAATGGAGCAGGAAACATTTACCCGCCTGATTGGCGGAAATCCGGAACAATACACGATCAAGGAAATTGCAGATCTGCAGGCATACATGCAAATGCTGCACGGCTTGCTGATGAATATGTCCTTCAACGCTGTATGGCCGTTTCTTTTTCCCATAAAATCGCTGGCGCGCTTTAATCCGAAACATTTAAAAATCGGGTTGTCGGCGGCTGCATCGCTTTTTATGATATATATGGCAGCCGCTGTAATCCTTCCTTATTCCGCAGAGTCCGGTTTGATGAAAGAAGATGAGGAGATTACACCCCGGGTCGCCAGTATGCTGAAAATGCAGCAGCAGGTGGATGCGCTTTCGTTTCGGCAGAATGAACTGACCGGCATCCTGCAGAAGCACATCCCCAAGCTGCCGCTGCTGATTCTGCTCAATGACGTGTTGCCGGAAAACACGATTATCTTTCAGGTGCTCGCTGCTGGAAATACCGTGGAACTGAAAGGCATGACCCCTAAGTCAACCGCTCTGCTCGAAGCCCTGACCGCCCGGCCCGTCATCCAGAACGCCCGCTACACCGCGCCGATTCGTCAGGATCAGGCATCCGGCCGGGAGGTCTTTACCCTGTCCTTTATATACAGCCCGGCGGGAGCTGCAACGCCATGACCCAGCGTACCAAAGCCGGTCTGGCGGTGGCCGGCGTGCTGATATTTTTGCAGTTTGTCTTGACGCCGTTTTATGAATGGCAGGATCAGCGCCTGGAAAATCTCCAGACCATGGTTCGAAGCGTTTACAAAAAAAAAGCCCTGCTCGATAAAGGTGATCTGCTGAATCAGGCGATGGAAAAAGGGCAAGCTGCTGTAGAGCGGACAATGCGAAATTTTTACCCGGATATTGCAGACCCCCAGGCATTGCAGTTAACGCTTCAGAAAGACATGGAAAAGCTTTCTGCGCTTCACACCATTAAAATCGTGAACACCGACTGGCTTCCGCCGGTCGAAGGCCGGGTGATTCAGTCACCCATCAAGATCATGTGCGAAGGGTCCGCCGCACACGTGCTTTCTTTCATTGCGGCCATTGAAGCCGCAGAACACTTTGTGTCCATCGATTCCCTGAAGATAAACTCTTCCGGCAAGGCCGACAAGATCGGCCTGGTGATGGCGATTTCCGCCTACGGGCTGAAAAAACAGGCCGGATGATCCAAACGATGAATTGAAGTACCAATTCCTGAGCGTTGACATAAACATGAGAGTCACACGAATCAAGATTGACAATTTTAAGTCTCTGGTTGACTTTGAACTCAGCTTATCCAAGTTCTCATGTCTGGTTGGGCTCAATGGTTCAGGCAAGTCCACTGTTTTGCAGTGTTTTGATTTTTTGGCGCAACAGTGCAAAGGAGATATTCAGGCTTGGCTTGATATCCGGCATTGGTCTGCAGCGGATTTAAACTCCCGCTTGTCTCACAAAAGCAATATCGACTTTACCGTTGATCTGAAAGACGATGCCGGACGGGAAATGAGGTGGTCTTGCAGCTTCAACCGCAAGGAACTGCGCTGCACCCGGGAAGGCATCACTGTCAATGGCCGCCAGATATTGAAGGTTGAGGATGGATGTTGTTCTGTATCTGCCGAGGGCCACCCTGTTTCTCAAAAGCAGATCGATTTTTTCTATCAGGGCTCCATTTTGTCGCAATTGAAGGAGACACATTTGCCGAGGTGTTTGCTCGAATTCAAGCATTTTATTTTGCAAATTCACGCTCTGGATATGCTTTCCCCAGAGCTGCTTCGGCAGCGGACAAGATTCTCTGAGGGCGGGTTGGGAATCGGCGGAGAAAGCCTTTCTGCTTTTCTCCATGAAATTGGTATCAAGAAACGAGCTGAGATCACCAATAAACTGAAAAAAGCCTATCCCCAACTGCTGAACATCGATGTGGATTCACTTCGCTCCGGCTGGAAAAAACTGTACATCACCGAGCAGTTTTCAGGAAAGCGCATCTCCACGGAAGCCCGTCATGTCAGTGATGGGTTGTTGCGCATGTTGGCGATATTTACCCAGGTAATCGAAGAAACAAGCTTTATTCTCCTTGATGAGATCGAAAACGGCATCAATCCGGAACTGATCGAACTGCTCATAGACACTTTGGTGCAAAGCCCGCATCAGGTTATGGTTACGACTCACAGCCCCCTGATCCTGAACTATATGAACGATGACATTGCTCAGCAAGGGGTCGTGTATCTCTACAAGAGCCCCGAAGGTTATACCCGGGCCGTGCATTTTTTCATCATCCCCTCAATGGCAAAAAAGCTTACAGTAATGGGGCCTGGGGAGGTCTATGAAGACACCCGGCTGTTTGAATTGCAGGATGAAATCAATGCCATTGTGAAGAGGGATGGCTGAGTTGCTGATATTGATCAGTGGTGAAGGGCCCACAGATGCGGGCGCTTATGAAGCAGGAAGGTTTCTGGCAGGCCCCATGGTTTTTTTTGTCGATCAATGGATGGAACGGCGAACCGGTTACTCTTTGCTTGAGTTTAAAATGTTTAAGTTGATACCAAAAATATCAATCCGTCCTTGACGGATTTTCCCGGGAAAATTTCCTGTACGGTGTGCCCATGGTACCCAAACCGATTTCCGAAGCATGGTTTATCTGTGCGCTCAGGGACCGCTATCGGCATTGTGACAGCCTGGAAGAAGAATCTGGTCGGTGCGGCACTGCCAATCCCCTGAAAAAACAGCTTGAGGCGTTTCTTGGAGAGCCGGCAACGCGAGATTTGCTGGTGAGAAGGATCAAAAAGGGTGATTTAGATATCCACAAAATTACGATGCCCAGTATGATGGCCTTCAAGAAGCGATGTGACGAGGTGCTGAACTTGCTGCGGATGGGTATATCTAAAGAAGGTGCTTGAATCGTTAAATTCGGAGGCTCATCGTGGATTGACGTGAAAGCCGGGTACGACCATCGTTTCGGTCGATTCGTTGAATGATTTTATTTGCCGCTGGTTCCCAAGCTCCAGCTTGGGAACCCAGTCGGGAAGCTCCCGCTTCC
>CAJBLH010000065.1 GCA_903953895.1 uncultured Desulfobacteraceae bacterium
CTGCCAGTTGGCCTGTTTCATGCGATAGGCCCAGTCGGTTTCCTCAAAGAAAAAAAAGAAATTTTCATCAAACATCCCAACTGTATCCATGGCGGTTTTTCGAATCATCAGACAAGCGCCGATTCCGGATTCGACAGGGATAGGCCCATGGTAAGTCCGACGCTTGCTGGGAAATTTTTCCGGAAACAGGATCCGCAGCAGCGTTTCGTTGGAAATCAGGGTCAGCAGGGTGGGGAAATTGGCGATGGAATTCTGCAACGTGCCGTCCAGGTTCAGGAGCTGGCCGCAAGCCATGCCTGCATTTGGCGTAGATTCCATAAACGCCAGGAGTTTTTGAACGGCGCCGTCCGTTAGTGCGGCATCGGAATTCAGCAGCAGGGCGTACCGGCCGGCCATTCTTTTCAATGCCTGATTGTTGGCTGCCGCAAATCCCCTGTTGGTCGGGTTTTCAATCAGATGCACCTGCGGAAAAGAGGTCTTGACCGCTTTCTGGCTTCCGTCTGTCGATCCGTTATCCACGACCCAGATTTCGAATGTGATTCCCTGAATGGTTGCGAAAACGGAGCGGATGCAGTTCAGCAGCAGATCCCGGGTGTTCCAGTTGACGATAATTACTGAAATATCCATGAGTTATATTTAGAGCAAGCGAAATTATTTTTCTGCAATGTCTATAGCGGCAAAAACAGTTTCAACGCCGATAAGGTTCATGCAGTCGCATGTTGGGCACCGGCGTTTGAAACAGGGGCTGCACGGCAGGCCGACGCGAATTACCTGGTGCTGATCGCCCATGGGCCCGGTCCGCCAGGGGGCTGTCGGTCCGAAAAGAGCGACGACCGGTGTATTAACCGCAGCACCCAGGTGCATGGGGCCAGTATCGGTGGATACCAGCACATCAGCTTTTTCGTAAAGGGCGGCAAGGGTTTTCAGGCTCGTTTTTCCAGTCAGATCCACGGCCGAAGACGTCATCCGAGACAGAATATCCAGAACTGTTTGCGCATCTTCCGGTGCGCCGGTGAACACAGGGGAAACGCCGTACCGCTCGGAAATGCGGTCGGCCAGTTCGGCAAAGCGGTCATTCGGCCAGAGTTTGGTTGCCCATTTGGCAACCGGATTGATGCAGATCAGCGGCCGGCCAGTTTGCATCCCCGCCTGAAGCAGCAGGCGATCGACGGCGCTGCGGTCATCGGCATGAATCGGCAGCCGATAGCAAATATGCCGGGAATGGATGCCTGCCGAATCCAGCATCATCAGATTGCGCAGAATGGCATGGATGTTCATGTCCACCGGCGCCACACGTTCATTTAAAAACAGATAACTGTGTTCCTGATGTTCCATGCCCCGGTCAAACCCGATTTTCCGGCTGCCTCTGGACAGGCTGACCAGTACGCCGCTTTTGATCAGCGCCTGGAAATCAAAGACAAAATCATACCGGGTGTCTCGAAGCGCCTGAACCAATCCAGATGCCTCATGAAAAGCGGATTGCCACTTTCCACACCGGATGTCCTTGATCCAGCTTTTTCTTCTGGAAACAATCACCCGGTCCAAGGCTTCATGCCCGATAATCAGGGGGGCTGCGGCTTCTTCGATCACCCAGGTGATATGCGCCGATGGATAGGCCGCACGAATGGCATTCAACGCCGGAAGGGTGTGAATCACATCGCCGATGGCGCTCAACTTGACAATCAGAATGTTCATGCGGATCGCTTTTCCAAGAGAATTTTCAGCGCAAGATGCAAAACATGATCGACGGTGACAGCATCCATGCACCGGTGATCGGTCGGGCAGTCCGGCTGCATGCAGGGGCTGCACGCCACGGGCATGCGGATGATGTGGCTGAGACGGCTCATCGGGGAGGTGGTGGTGTGGTCTGTGGAACCGAAAATGGCAATCTGTGGAATATGCAGGGCCGCGGCCACATGCATCAGGCCGGAGTCGTTTGTGATGAACAGGCGACATTGGTCAATCAAGGCGATGGCCTCTCTTAAAGATGTCTTTGCGCATAAATTGACAGCGGCATCTCCCACAGCACCGGCAATCCGTTTTCCCAGTTCTTCCTCGCCCGGGCCCCCGAAAATCAGAAAACAGACATCCGGAATGGATTTCAAGCGGTTGCAGAGTTCGGCAAAACGATCTTCAAACCATCTTTTGGCGGTTCCAAAGGCGGCGCCGGGGTTGATACCGATCACACAGGCGGTATCGGAACCTCCGCAGGTTCGAATAAACTGCTTGGCGCAGCTTTTTTCGGCATCCGAGACGAAAATCTCCATATCGGCAGGAGCGGCGATGAACCCGGCGCCATTCAGAATCTCGAGGTAGTAGTCGATCTGATGCCGCCGTTTCAAAAACGGATAGCGGTGAACCGGATGGGTCAGCATCAGGGTGCGGGCATCCGTGTTGTATCCGATGCGGATGCCGATACCCGCCAGCCAGACAAGGAATGCGGCCTCAAATGCATTCTGCAGCAGCAGGGCCAGATCGAAGTCATGTTGACGCAGGTCTCTGGCCAGCCTGAATTTCCCGAAAAAGCCGCGATGACGTCCTGCAACATCATAGCTCAGGATGTCGTCGATATGCGGATTGTTCTGATATACCGGCGCCACCCATGGCTTGGCCAGAAGGGCGATGCGGGCATGCGGAAAATTGTTTCGCACGGCCCGCAGAAACGGCGTACTCATCACGGCGTCTCCCACCCAGTTGGGTGTGCGGACAACAAGGCTGTGAACGGATGAAGGATTCAGGATTTTCATTCTCTGTGCCACGGGCTGAACGGCCGGGTTTTCCAGCGCTGGTGGACCCAGAACCACTGGTCGGGATATCGCCGGATCACGGCTTCGATGGCCTGGTTGTAGCGAAGGGTGTTGGCTTCGATATCGTGGGTCCGGTCTCCGGTTTGGATCAGTTCCAGTTCCTCGCAGAATTCGATGATAAATCGATTCCGATTTCGAACCATAAAAATCGGCAAGACCGGTGCGCGGGTTTTAAGGGCCAGCAGGGCGAATCCCTTGTTGGTGCAGGCCCGGTGATTGAAAAAGTCAACGAAAACCCCTTCGTACCAGTCCACATTCTGATCCATTAGCATGGCGACCACATGTCCGTTCTTGAGCTGGCGAAGAATCTTTCGCATGGCGTGGGCATTGGGGATGAGTCCGGCACCAAAGCGGGTTCTCAGGCGAAGAAAATAGGCATCCAGCGGTGAAAAATCCAGAGGCCGGTAAATGATATCGGCTGAAAAACCGGCCATTGGCGCAACAGAGGGCAGCAGTTCCCAGTTTCCCATGTGCGCGGTCAATGCCAGAACACCTTTTCCCTTTGCCAGAGCGGCTCGGATGTTGTGCAGTCCGCGAATCTCGGCATGCCGGTACAGCTCAGGCAGCGTCAGCCGTTCGCTCCATCCGATTTCAATCGGGATGCGCATGATATTGTAAAACGACAGAAAGGCCAGCGTCCGAATCTGATCCGGACTTTTTTCACGGCCAAAGGCGCGGGTCAGATTCTGAATGGCGATATTTCGGTGTTTTTTATCGATCCGAAACCACAAACCGGCGGCGGCTTTTGCCAGGGAATCGGTCGTGGTAGCGGAAAACAGTCCGATCGTTCGAAACAGGGTCGATATCAGATACGTCAGAAACGAATTGAAAATATTCATGATGTTGGGTTTTTCAGTCCTTTTTCCCAGACTTTTGCATGCCTGAGAAATACATACCAGGCGGAATTCATGGCAATTACCAATCCGGCAGCGCCATCCAGAAGCCCGAGTTTCCAGATGTAACATTCCAGAAATTTTCCGAGGGCATGAAAGACACCGGCTGCCGTAAACCAAGCCCCGGTTGCCGGGTGATTGGTGGCGTACACATCTGAAAACCGGTCGATGGTCTGCACCTGATCCGATATATTGCGGTAAACCGCATGCAGAATGGGGCTGGATAACGGCAGTACCTTGCCGACGACTTCCAGTTTTTCATGAAGGCCGCTGCCTTTCCACCGGCCACTGCCTTTTCGTACCAGACGCACTTTGCGATCCGGATACCAGCCGCCATGGCGTATCCAGGCGCCGAGATACCGGGAGAGCCGCGGCATGGAATAACCGCAGACTTCCGGGGGGGCGCTTCGAATTGTTTGTTGCATTTCTGCGGCAAGGGGGGCGGAAATGCGTTCATCTGCATCCAGATTCAGAATCCACTCGGAAGCAGCAAGGTTCATGGCGTATTGTTTCTGCTCGGCATACCCCTGCCAGACATGGGTGAAGACCCGGGCGCCGCCGGCCGTGCAGATTTCCTGCGTGCCGTCGGTACTGCCGGAATCCACCACGATCACTTCATCGGCGAATGCAGCACTTTCGAGCAATGCCGGAATCCGGTCCGCTTCATTTAATGTGATGATAACGACACTGATCATGAGGATAAAGATATCCGATTTTGGATGAGTCTGTCAAACGCCATTGAATCACTGATGGATATGCGAATGCCGACAACCATGCATTCCATGGGAAACTGAAACCGTCCGTGCAGTCTGGCAAGGTCTTTTTCGGTGGTGACAAGGGCGCTTGCACCGGCGTTACCGGCGGCTTTGATGATGGCCTGAATATCTTCGGATAAATACGTATGATGATCGGAAAATCCTTTAACTCCGCAGACATTGACTCCCATTTTCCGGAGGGTTTTCTGAAAATCAAAATTGTCGGCAATGCCGGAAAATGCAAAAAAACGTTTTCCGATGAACCAATCATCGTCAGTTAAGGGTTCATCTACCTGAAATTCAAGTGTTTCTCCGGCTGAAAATCGGGCTGAAAAAAATGGTTCATGCACCGCAAAAAAAACCGGACGGCCCGTGGTCCATGGTTCTGTGGGGGCGTAAAATGGTCTGGAAGACCGGGTCAGGATCATGGCATCGCTGAAGTCTATGGCGGAGGCCGATTCCCGTAGCGTTCCGCGAGGTATCAGGTGACCATTTCCGAAAGGACGGGTTTTGTCGAGCAGAAGCAGATTCAGGTCCCGAAAAAGGGCCAGATGCTGAAACGCATCATCGAGAATTACGACTTCAGTCTGAAATTTCGTTACGGTCAGCATGCCGGATCGATACCGGTTATGTCCGACCAGAACCGGGATACCTTTCAGCGATGCCGCCAGCAGAAAAGGTTCATCACCGGCGGTATCCGGTTCCATCAGAATGGTTGAACCATCGCTGACAATACCGCCGCGTTTTTCGGCAGCGCCTTTATATCCCCGGCTGATGACAGCCACCCGGTATCCCAGTTTCTGCACCCTTTCGGCTGTGTAGATGGTCATCGGTGTTTTTCCGGTGCCGCCGGTTGTCAGGTTTCCAATCGAAATAACAGTGCAGGGGAGGGTTTTCGATTTCAGAAACCCGGCAGTATAGCCGGTTCTGCGGAGTTGAACGCACGCACCATAGATATTGGAAAGCAGCGTCAGCAAAATATTCACCGTAAGCGGCGGATCGGTCTTGCCGGTCATGATGGCTTCAATCGATTTTCGGAAAAATGTCATGTGGGGATAAACCGCTCGATGACGTGCATGGTTTTTTCCAATGATCCCTGATTCTCCTGCAAGACTTGAAACGCATTGTTGCCCATGGCTTGAGATCGTTCGAAATTGGTGAGAAGGGTCAAGGCCGCCTGCGCCAGTTCGGTGGCGTCATGAACCACCCATGCGCCGCCGGCAGCCAGCAGACGGTGGCAGCTTTCAGTCACATCGCGGGTATGGGGCCCCATCAAAACCGGCTTGGCGAATGCGGCCGGTTCCAGAGGATTGTGGCCTCCGAAATCGAGCAGGCTGCCTCCCACAAAAGCGACGTCACAAAGGGCATACAGGGCCTTCAGGTGGCCGATGGTATTCACCACGATCACATCCGGCGGATTTGGTGACGGAGCAACTTCCATTTGTGTCAGTAATTGTGCCGTCAGCCCATCAGAATCCGCCAGTTTGCTTACTTCGTTTGCCCGTTCGATATCCCGGGGCGCAAGGATCAGGCAAATCGCCGGAAATTCATTCCTTAGCCGGGAAAAGGCTTCAAGAATAATGGCTTCCTCGCCGGGGTGCGTGCTGCCGGCGACCAGGCATCGGCGATAGGGTGTCTGGGAAAGAATCTGCCGCAGATGATGGATCATCTGTTGACAAACCAGATCCGGGGCTGAGTCATATTTGAGATTACCGGTAATGGCAACCTTGTCTGCAGAAAAACCCAGACCCATAAACCGTCGGGCGTCATCTACGCTCTGCGTGCAGATGACAGAAAAACAGTGGAATAGGGGAGATGTCCATTTTGCAAAACGCCGATATCGTGAATACGATCGGTCTGAAAGCCGGGCGTTGACCAGTACGACCGGAATCGCGCATTGTTTCATCTTGAACAAAAAATTGGGCCAGATATCTGTTTCAACGATAACGACCAGGCTGGGATGAACCCGGTTGATTACGGTGCGGACGGAAAATATCAGGTCATAAGGAAAATAAAATACCGCATCCAGATCGTTGCCGAACTGGCGGCAGGCGGTTTCATACCCGGTCAGGGTCGAAGCTGAAAAAACAACCGGCCGATCCGGATATCTCTGTTTGAGCGATCTGGCCAGCGTAACTGCGGACAAAACTTCCCCCACGGACAGGGCATGAACCCACAGGGGGTCTGAGTTTAAATTGGATGTTTTCAGATTCCGCAGTTCCGAAGCGATCGCAAGCCCGAGGCGCTGAAGAACAGTTTTACGCCGTTTTGGAGAGACAATAACCGAAACAAGAAGCCAGGGAATCGCCAGAAGGCATCCAATAATCCATAATAGGTTGTATGCAGCAATCACATCAATTTTCCCCGTTAATGTCTATATCTGCTCGGCATACATCAGCATGATGACGCCGAAACATAAAAACACGGCGTTTGTGGCCCAGGCGGCAATCATCGGGGGCAGCATTTCCCCGTAACCCAGTGACATACAGAAACTGTTCAGTACCCAATATAGAAACGCCAGACCGATGCCATAGGCGATGCTGGCCGGAAGCCCGTCTTTCAGCCTGTTTTTGCAGGCAATGCCGACACCTGCCAGGACCAGAATGATACAGACAAAGGGAAAGGCGATCTTGGCGTGAAAATCCACCCGGTATTGCGTTGCGGAATAGCCTTCAGCCTCGATGGTGTCGATATAATTCAGCAGTTCCTCGATTCCCATTTCCGATGTTTTTTTTGCCACATGTTTGAGTCGATCCGGATTCATGTCGAGTTGCACAGGCATCGAATCCTGAAAATCGATGGTGTAGCTGAATCCCGTGTCATCGAGCTTTTGTTCAAGAATTTCGAACAATACCCACTGCCCATTTGAAAATACGCCGCGTTCCGCATCCAGTCTTCGAATCAGCCTGAAACGATCGTCAAAAGTATTCAGCGTTACCTTGTACAGGGCTTTTTCAGCAGCGTTGTAATGACGGATATGGATGATGCCGTTTGTGGTTTTCATCCAGATGTTGTTTTCCCGGGTCGATATGGCCTGCTCCTTTCGCACTTCATTCAGCCAGATTCTGTTTGCGGTGGTCATGGTGACGGGAACGATGGCTTCAGATAGAAAAAATAGCAGGAATGAAAACAAGAAACCTATTGCCAGGATGGGCTTTAACAGCGAATGGATACTGATGCCGCAGCTTCTAAGTGCTGTAAGCTCATTGTGTTTATTCATCATACCGAAACTGATGAGTACCGACAGCAACACCCCTACCGGAATGATCTGAGACAGAACAAACGGGATGGAATGCAAAAAAAAGTCGATTGCCCGGGAAAACGGCAAGCCGGCCTCCATGAAATTATCGATTTTTTCGAAGAAATCGACCGCCAGATAAATGGCGACCACCAGAACCAAGACCATGAAAAAGTATCGAAAAATTTCACGCGAGAGATATTTGTCAAGAATGGTCATAATTCGTATGGCGCCGCTTATGGAGTGATTTTTCGAAGACGTCGAAATCTTCGCGCCAGGGCGGCTGTCAGGGTTGTCAAGGGAGCCGGCTTTTCATAGTTGGCGCGATGGAGCAGTATGAGTCCGGCCCCTGTCATAACAAGATTGGGAAGCCACATCCCCAGAATCGGCGGATATGTACCTGCTTCACCAAAAACCCATCCAGCAGACAGCAGTATGTAATAAATCAGAAAAAAGCATATCCCCAGGCTGATGCCGAAAGAACGGCGGCTGGATCTCGACTGAATTCCCAGCGGCGCCGCCAGCAGACCAAGGGCGATGCAGGCAAACGGCAGGGAAAATTTTTTGTGAAATTCCATCAGCGTCAGATAATATTTTGAATTTTTTTCAGTTGATGAAGCCAGATACTGCCGGATCTCGGTCAGCGACATTTCTTCCGGGTGTGTGGGCCCAGTCGCCATGGCGGCAGCGGCCTGCCGAGTGTCCAGGTGGATGTCGTAGGTATCGAAATGCACCGTATTGACGGAACGGCTTTTGACATCCACCTGATTGATGGTTCCCTCATAAAGCCTCAACAGAAACTGGTGGGTCTCCGGATTGCTGTCCATCTGACCTTTGGGCGCCACGACAGTGATGATGGCATCCTGTGTCCGCTGGTCTTCGATGAACACTTCGCTCAGAATTCTGGTTTTGGCATCCACTTTATTGACATACAGCATCACCCCTTTGAATCCGTCGTTGAAGGTTCGTTCTTTGATACCAATGTCCAGATTGGTCGAGGCAACCTGCAGGGTCAGTTTCTTTATGGACATTCTTCCCCAGGGAAGGCCGTATAATGCCGTGAATGCAGTCAGCAGCGCCCCCACCAGACAAAACAGCATGACCGGAGGCAACAGGTCATAAACACTGAGCCCTCCGTTTTTCAAAGCCAGGATTTCATTGTCGCTCGATAGTCGCAGAAAGGTCAGCAGCACCGACATCATGATCGACATAGGAATGATGAATTCCATGAAAAACGGCAGGGTATAGAGAATCATCCATCCGATAACCGACAGCCCAACCCGGTGATTGACAACTAGATTCATGATTTCGATGATTTGGGTCATCAAAAAAATAAATGAGAAAAAAATCAGGTTGATTCCAAACGGCGGAAGCATCTCCCTGAAAATATAACGATGTATGATCGTATTGATTCTCATCCCATTATCCAGCCTCAGATTTGCACGATCATCGAGTTTGCCATAGTTTTTGAAGCGCCATGGAACAGCGGCTATCGCCTTCTTATTTTATTTTTACCGGTATTCCCGCCACCATCCAGATTACCTGATCTGCGCAGGCCGCGATCCGCTGATTGACCTGCCCCACGGCATCCCGGAACTGCCTGGCCAGTTGATTATCCGGAACGATTCCTGCGCCGACTTCATTGGTAACCAGTATGACCGGGCATACTGCCACACGCAAGCTTTCAATCAATTGAGCGGTCTTTTCGGATATCGCATCGGGGTCGGTGTATTCCAGCATCAAATTGCTCACCCATAGCGTCAGGCAGTCCACCACCAGGACATCAGCTTTGGGACCGATATCCCGAATGGCTGCGGGAAGAAAAACCGGTGTTTCTACGGCCGTCCAGTCCGCTCCCCGTTCCGCCTGATGTTTATAAACCCGCTGGTGCATTTCATCGTCCCTGGGGATACAAGTGGCTATAAAAAATTTTTCGGATTTTTCCATCCTGTCGGCCAGATGCAGGGCATGGCTGCTTTTACCGCTACGACACCCGCCTATTAGAAGGGTTGTATTCATTTATCGATTCCTTCAGATAACTGCTTAAAATATGTCCTGTTATTTTCTGAACTGTTCTTGCAGAAGCTCAGCAGAGTACTAGTCGATTTCCCAGTATTCAAGCAATTTCTGAAATGGTTCTGATGAAATCGCGCCGGGATCGGTGAATGGAAAATTATAGATGATTAGCAGACAGTAAACAAGAGCGACAAAAGCCCCGAACATTCCTATCATGAAGGCATGGTGTTTGAAGCAAGGAATATCGAAGAAACAGAGAAAGATCAGATAAATAATTGTTCCTCCGATGAGCGTGATCCACATTGAAGCCGTAATATTGGGCCTGCCGCCGATAATCCGGTCATGACGCAGCCCTCTGTACTCGCTGACGATTCTAAGGGTTTCCTGATGCAGCGCCATTTCTCTGTTATCACTGGGAGAAAAAGATAGAACTCCAGCGTTAATGCGCGTGATGAGTCTATGGGCGTTTTCATCCTGCAGCGCCATGGCTTGTTTCGGCCATTCATCCTGAATGACATATTGGACATAGCGCCTGATAATTTCATGCATTTCCGAACGGAATGGCTCAGGGTATGCGCCCAGGTTGCGATAGACATTATGAAGGGAATTGGCCTCTTTAATGACGTCATCATCCACCTTGTTGTAATTCTGCCAAGTTGCAACAGCCACAAAGGTCAGAATAAGGGCAAACATTACACCGATGGCGCTAGCAAATATCTGCCCATAATCTGTCACTTCATTAAAAAGAAATGATTTAAAGGAGTTCTTGACAAGATATAGGCATGCAAGGGAAATGGCGACAAAGATGAAAACGAAAAGGACAGCAGCAGAAAACGGTGAAAAACAGGATAAAAAATTGATCATAATAAATGCCTTTTGTTGCCGTCAAAACCATGTGACAGCAGATTATGCCCGTTTGCAGATAGATACGTTTCCGAACCATTTATTGATTCACATACCCTCTGTCAATACAAATCCATCACCGTGGCATCGGATGCCGTCCGAATGCCGCGCATATTGGTTGCTTCATGATGATAGACTCTTGCTGGAAATCACCTAAAAGGTGATTCGAGATAAAATGTATTCACGCGCTTGATCGGGTCTTTGTTGATAACATACTGAGGCAATTGCGTGCATATGAATGTCATCCCCGCACATAGATATGGTCGAAATTTCCGGAAGACAGCCTCCCGCAGCTTTTCACAATTGTGTTTTTATGAAATTGATTATTTACAATTCTTCGAATCTTATGCTATAAAAAATTACCGATAGAACACCGTTTTTCAGTATTTTTTACGCACATGGCTGGGTAAGTAATGAACATTTTTTTACGTGTGGCTGAGTGTATTCTTAACAACTGCATCTGGAGGTGCCAATGGAAAATGAGAAAGCGTTTTTCGACAAGCTAGAACAGAAAGGAGTTTCACGAAGAGACTTCATGAAGTACTGTACCTTCCTGACGGCGACCATGGGGCTTTCATCTTCGTTTGTTCCCAAGGTGGCCGAGGTTTTCGCAGCACCCAAAGAACGCCCGCCGGTCATCTGGCTGCATTTCGGCGAGTGTACAGGATGCTCGGAGGCCTTGTTGAGGTCCCAGTACCCTTATGTGGATGATCTTCTTCTGGAGCTGCTGTCAATGGAATACCATGAAACCATCATGGCCGCAGCCGGAGATCAGGCGGAAGAGCAGCTTCACAACGCCGTGAAAAAATACGGCGGCAAATTCATCTGTATCGTGGAAGGCGCCGTTGCCACCAAATTTGATGGCGCATACGGAAAAGTCGGTGGAAAAACCTTTCTGCAGATTGCCAAAGACATTTGCCCCAAGGCTGCAGCCGTTATCGCCATGGGAACTTGCGCTGCTTATGGCGGCATCCAGGCGGCAGCTCCGAATCCCGGCGGATACGTGGGTGTCGGTGAAGCCATTGGCATTAAAACCCTGAATATCACGGGGTGTCCTCCGAATCCCCTTAACTTTGTGGGAACCATCGTTAATTATCTCCTTTTGGGCAAACTGCCGGCTCTGGACAGTCTGGGCAGACCGTTGTTCGCTTTCGGAAAAACCATTCACGATCAGTGCCAGAGACGGTCTCATTTCGAAAATAACGAATTTGTGCTGGAATTCGGATCCAAAGAAGCTGAAATGGGATATTGTCTGTATAAAGTGGGGTGCAAAGGTCCGGACACCTATAACAACTGCCCGACGGCGAAATTCAACGACGGCACAAGCTGGCCGGTTCAGGCCGGGCATCCCTGTATAGGCTGCAGCGAGCCGGCATTCTGGGATAAAATGACTCCTTTTTATGAACCATCCTGACGGTTTCTTCCGGATCACTTTATCTGCAACCAGCGAGCAAATGATGATGACAATACTATCTGAAGATAAGAGGAGAGATATATATGGGTAACAGAATAATGATAGACCCCATTACCAGAATTGAAGGACACCTTCGCATCGAAGTCGAGGTCGAGGGAGGCAAGGTCAAGGATGCCTGGAGTTCGGGTCAGATGTTCAGAGGAATCGAGCTGATTCTTCAGGGCCGGGATCCCCGGGATGCTCACCATTTTGTTCAGCGATCCTGCGGGGTCTGAACCTACACACATGCCTTGTCCTCGGTGAGGGCAGTTGAAAATGCAGTCAATGTCACCATTCCCAAAAATGCACGCATCATTCGAAATCTGTTGCACGGCGCCCAGTTCCAGCATGACCATTTGGTGCATTTCTATCACCTCCATGCGCTCGACTGGGTCGATATCGTCAGTGCTTTGAAAGCAGACCCGGTCAAGACCGCCGCCCTGTCCGACAATCTCAGCAATGCATCCGTCGGCGGCGCGGTTTATTTCAAAGCCGTCCAGCAACGCCTGCAAACCTTTGTGGACAGCGGGCAGCTCGGCCCCTTCAGCAACGCCTACTGGGGACATCCCGAATACAAGCTGCCGCCGGAAGCCAATCTGATGGCCTCGGCCCACTATATCGAAGCGCTTAAGCTTCAGGCCAGGACTGCCAGACTCCATGCTATTTTCGGCGGCAAGAATCCGCATCCCCAGTCTCTGGTGGTCGGCGGCATCACTTCCGTAAATGATCTGTCTCCGGAGCGGATTGCCGAATTTTTATATCTCTGGAAAGAAACCCAGGAATTCATTAAAAACGTCTATATTCCGGATCTGCTGGCAGTGGCTTCATTTTACAAAGATTGGGGCGCCATCGGCGGCACCACCAATTTCATGGCCTGGGGTGAGTTCCCCTTAACCGAAAAAGAGCCCGACAGCCTGTTTATGCCCAGAGGCGTTATCATGAAGCGAGATATGGCAGGGGTTGCCATGTCTCAGCAGGAAAAAGTCACCGAGCATGTAACGCATGCCTGGTATGAAGAAGGCAAGGCCAGGCATCCGTTTGAGGGTGAAACCAAACCCAAGCACGGCGACTATCAGCCTGGCGGCAAATATTCCTGGTTCAAGGCTCCGCGCTATGATGGCGTTTCCTGTGAAGTCGGCCCCTTGGCCAGAGTACTCGTGGCCTATGCCAAAGGCCATGCCGGTATCAAGGCACTGGTGGATGGCACCCTGAAAAAACTGGATATTCCGGTAACGGCTCTTTTCTCCACCCTGGGAAGAACTGCGGCCAGAGGACTTGAAACGGTCGCCATCGGCGATGCCATGGAAGGCTGGCTGAACGAGCTGATTGAAAACGTCAAAAATGGCGATACCAAAACCTACCAGTCATGGACAATGCCAGATAAAGGTATGGGATATGGTCTCAACGACGTGCCCAGAGGCTCTTTGGGCCACTGGATTCAGATCGAGAATAAGAAAATAAAGAACTACCAATATGTTGTGCCATCAACCTGGAATTTTGGCCCCCGGTGCGAAAAAGGCTTCCGCGGTCCTGTTGAAGAAGCTTTGATCGGCACACCGATAGCCGATCCCAAACGACCGATCGAAGTGCTAAGAACCGTTCATTCCTTCGATCCCTGCGTGGCCTGCGGAGTTCATATCATCGACCCGGCATCCAACGAAGTGTACAAGATCAGAGTGACATGATTTTTTGGCATTGAGAATCATTTTTGCCCAATTTGATTGCCCCCCGGACTCCTCCCTCCAGCGGAGGAGTCCTCTCCTGGGTCTGCTTCTCTGCTTTTCCGGACATAATCCAGAAACAACTGATGATGTTTCTGGATTCCCAATTGATGCCGGTAAATCAGATATACCTCGCGCACAATTCGCCAACCCTGAATCGGGATTTCAACAATGATGCCCCGATCGATTTCCCGCTTGACGGCGTGAAGCGACAGCACCGATATTCCCAGACCTGCCAGGATCGCTTCTTTGACGGCTTCCGAACTTCCCATTTCCGCAACGATATTCAACTGATTCAAGTCTATTCCGGCATGTTCCGAAAGGAATTCTCCAAGGATTTCACGGGTGGCGGAGCCTTTTTCCCGCATCACGAAAGGCGCTTCCAGAAGGTCATTAACGGAGACTGCCGTTTCTCTGACCCAGCGATGCCCGGTCGGAACCGCCAGAATCAGCCTGTCCTGCCACAGGGGCTCGCTGTGCAGTTTTTTGTTACGGGGATTTTTGCCGATAAACCCCATTTCCGACTGCTGGTGTACAACCATGTCTATGGTATCTTCACTGTTGGCGGATTGAACAAATGTGTGAATCTGAGGGTATGCTTTCTGAAACCGGCTGAGTACATAGGGCAGGATATAGGTTGCTGGCAGGGTGCTGGCGCTGATGCGGATGCTGCCGGAAACCTTGTTCTGAAGCCGGATCATTCTTTCCTTGACATCTTCCCGCAGTAAAAGGACTTTTCGGGCGAATTCATACAGAAGTTTGCCTTCGGGCGTTAGTGAAATCCCTGAACCATCGCGGTTGACAAGTCGGGTGCCGGCGGCGTCTTCAAGGTTTTTGATGTGCTTGCTGAGAGAAGGTTGCGTCAACACCATTTTTCTGGCAGCCCGGCTGAAATTTTTTTCCGCCACCAGGTGCACGAGAGCTTCGAGTTGCTGAATCGTGATGTTTTTGAACGTATCGTATGGCATATTCTGTTTTGCTTACCATAGCTGTTCAGGATAATCAATCTGAAAGGATATTCTATTACCATAGCCGTTCATAACAAAAAATCAGAACATCTGAAAGAGATTGGAGAATTTGCATTCAATATTTGACATCATATCGGAAACAGGATTAAATACATCATCCGGCAAAGACACGTCCATCCATATCTATTTTTCAGCCATGCCGAGCCAGAATTATCCATAAACCGGAGATGAAACATCATGACAATAAACCCGGATTTTATTGCTCCTTGCGGTCTTTACTGCGGGGTCTGCGCCATCTACAAGGCACATCGAGACAACAATCAAAAATTCAAGGAAAGACTGGCGGCTCTGTATAAAGGCGAGGTTTCCGGCAAGGGAACGCTTCCGGGCAGTGAAACGCTGTCACCCGAAAAAATCAGGTGTAACGGATGCCTGTCCGATGATCTGTTTATGCATTGCAAACAATGTGACATCCGGGCCTGCACAAAAGAGAGAGGTTACACCGGATGTCATCAATGCGATGAATTTCCTTGTCGGCATATCGACAATTTTCCCATGACAGTCGGCAAAAAAGTAATCTTGCGGGCCATTCCCTATTGGCGGGAAGTCGGCACTGAAAAATGGATTGCAGATGAAGAAGCCCGCTATATCTGTCCGGAATGCGGCAACAGTGTTTTCCGGGGCGTTGTCGTCTGTAATCGGTGTAAGGCGAAACTGGATCTGGACTAATGCGTTTTTGCAATCACTATGGAATAAACCGATGAAACTCAATAAGATGGATCATATCTGCATTGCTGTGAAGGATCTGAATGCAGCCCGAAAAAATTGGGAGTCCGTTCTAGGCAAATCCGCACCGGATGATGCCTATGAACATGCACCGGAACAGATTCGCGTGGCGCGATACTGGATCGGCGAGGTAGGCTTTGAGCTGATGGAATCAACGACACCCGATGGCCCGGTTGCCGAATGGATCAAGAAAAACGGCGAGGGCGTCATGTTGATCAGTTTCAATGTCGATAACACCCGGGATGCGGTTGCCGAACTCCAGGGCAGAGACTATACATTTATTCCCGATAATAAGGGAGAAATCGCCAGATCTTTTCGCAATTGCGAGTTTGCCTTTCTTCATCCCAAAAAACTCAATGGCGTCTTAACCGAATTGATCGATGATAAACCGGAACCCATTTAACACCCCTTGTCCCTATTTGTTTTCTACATGAAATGGTTCTTCTTAGATTCTGTCCACAAACAGCCCTGCCATGGCATCCAGAACCGTCATCCCCTGAAGGGCCAAGGCACAGCGTTCCGGTGTCAGCGAGAACCGTTCTGAAAGCTCCGGGTCTGTCAGAATATCTTGAAACAGGCTGGTAAACGGCGTGGCCGATTTTTCCTCAAACCGTTCGATCGAGATGCCTTCCACGGTTCGAAGTCCCAGAAAAATGATTTCCATCAACTGCTGTTCCGTACTCAACACTTCTTTTTCTGCTACGGGAAGCCTTCCGCTGTTGACATCCGCCATGTATGCGGTGATATCTCTATGATTTCGGTATCGGACGGGGTTCAGGTAGGAATGGGCCGCCGTGCCGAATCCCAGATAGGGGGCATTAGTCCAGTATTTCTGATTGTGGCGGGATCGGTTGATATCGGGAGTATTGTGGTCTTTCCGAGCGAAATTGGAGATTTCATAGAGGGGATAGCCGTGTTCGGACAATTCCGAGACCGTGGTTTCAAACAGATCGCAGACATCCCCGTCTGCCATGGGTTCAAATTCCCGAAGACGCCGCATGCGGTCCAGCGGGGTTCCAGGCTCGCAGGTTAGCATATAGCAGGAGATGTGTTCGGGGTTCAACGAAATCGCTCGATGCAGATCGGAAATCCACGCCTTCTGGCTCTGTCCGGGAATGCCATACATCAGATCCATGCCGATTCGATCGAAACCGGCGGCTCTGGCCCACCAGACGGCATCTGTTGCCGCATCCGCCGAATGAAGGCGTCCCAACCACTTTAAAAAACCGTCCTGAAATGACTGAATACCGATGTTGAGGCGGTTCACCCCCCTTTCCCGATAGGCTTTCAGAGAGTCGGCCGTAACGGTTCCGGGATTGACCTCAAGCGTTATTTCGGCCGATGCATCGAGGCTGAACTGCGCGGAAATCCGGTCGATGATCCGGCCGATATCACTGGGAGCCAGCATCGACGGGGTGCCGCCGCCAATATACAGCGAGTCGAAATGCATTTGGCTGGGTGTGGCGGCGATCTCACGACAAAGCGCTTCAACAAACGCATCTTTCAGAGAGATGTCCGTAATGGAATAAAAATCGCAGTACCGGCATTTTCGGATGCAGAACGGAATATGAACGTAAATGCCGGCAACCGGAGAAGACTGGGTCAAACAGGCCATCCCGCCGCCATGACCAGGAACAGGACGGCTTCCATCACTTCCGTCATGGCGCCCAGCATATCGCCGGTAATACAGCCCATGCGGTTTCGGTAATAACTTAGAATCACAACCAGCGCCAGAATAAAGGTCATGTTCAGCCAGATGCCCTGCCAGCCCAGAAAGACCGAAAAGACAGCCGGCAGGAGTACCCATATAAAGTCTTTGGGCGACAATGCATTCTCGAAAAACGATAAGCCGGTTCCGACTGTTCTGCCATAGAGAAGAAACCGCATACCGAACAGCATCCCGGAACGGGAGTAGGCCGGAACCAGAATCAGAATTAGGGCCCGCTGAGGGCCATTCAGGCTCTGGAGGCCCGCCCACTTGATCAACAGGCAGCAGAAAACAGCCATAAGCCCCATGGCGCCGATACGGCTGTCTTTCATGATTTCAAGCGCCCTTTCCCGGGATCGATGTCCGAGCAGGCCGTCGGCCGCATCCGCCAGCCCATCCAGATGAAAAGCGCCTGTCAGTAAGACCAGAAATACCACATCCATGGCCGACACAGCCGGAAGCGGCCAAAAAAGCATGGCCATTCTGTCGAAAATGGAAAGAAGAATCCCGACAATCAGTCCGACCACCGGAAAATAGGGGGTCATGGCCTGGGTATCGAACGTATCGGATTTGCCGAGCGGCAACAGTGTCAGAAACTGAAGCGCGGATTTGAGATGTTTCATAAGGGATTTCCCAAGTGAAATCGATGTGCCGGTTATTGATCCGCTGAATGGATGCGCTGAAGCACACCCAGGGTTTTGGTCATCGGCAGCGCTTTGAACAGGCCCGATGCCTTTGCAATTTCATAAACCCGCCATGGCACTTGCCCTCCTTCCTTCGGGTCCTGAAAAATATCATGAATCAATAGAAATCCACGGGGAACGATGTGGTGGGCCCAGCACCGATAATCCATCATGGCGGTTTCAAAGGCATGGCCACCGTCGATAAAAACCAGACCCAGCGGGGTGTTCCATGCCCGGGCCGCAATTTCGGATCGGCAGACGATCGGCACGACCGTATCCTCGAGTCCGGCCAGTGCCAGGGTATTTCGAAACAGGGGGAAGGTATCTATCTGAAAAGTGCGTATGTCGAACAGTTCGGGATCGAAATATTCTTCGCCGGGTTGCTGTTCTTCAGACCCCCGGTGATGATCTATCGAAAAGAGGATCGTGTCGCCGGCTTTGCAGGCGTTTCCCAGATATATGACCGACTTGCCGCAGTAGCTGCCGATTTCAAGACAGGGGCCGAGCCGTGAGGCATCAAGTGCTATTTCATAAAGCCTCATGCCTTCTTCAGGGTCTAAAAAACCCTTGATCTGTTCTGTGATCCGCCAATCGGTGTGATTGCGCTGTGGGTGGGTATCCGGTTGCATGGTATTCCTTATGGTATGTCATCATATCCACTCACCAGGACTTCACGGGCCTTGACGCCATCGGACGGCCCGATGACCCCTTCCTTTTCCATGGTTTCGATGATGCGGGCCGCCCGGTTATAACCGATGCGAAGATGCCGCTGCACCATCGAAATGGATGCCTGGCGGGTTTTGGTTACCAGAGCGACTGCATCGTCATAGCGATCGTCATGGTCTTCGGCCGAAGATCCATTTTCTTCCTCGGTGATGGCTTCCGTAATCATGGTATCGTATTCAGGCGGTTTCTGTTCTTTCAGGAATTCGATGATCCGGTTCAGCTCTTCTTCGGAGATATAGGCGCCGTGAATGCGCTGAAGCTTGGCGGTTCCCGGCGGCAGCAGCAGCATGTCGCCGTTTCCCAGAAGCGCTTCGGCGCCATTGGAATCGATGATGGTCCGGGAGTCGGTTCGGGAAGAGACCTGAAATGACAGGCGGGTGGGAAAATTGGCTTTGATGATGCCAGTCAGAACATCCACCGACGGCCGCTGTGTCGCCAGAATCAGATGGATTCCCGAAGCCCTGGCCATTTGCGCCAGCCGGGTCAGGGCCACTTCCACATCCCGCGATGCCACCATCATCAGATCCGCCAGCTCATCGATGATGATGACGATCAAAGGCAGTTTATCGGGCTTGACGCCGTCGGGGCCGGGTTTGGCCTTTTCCATCTTCTGGTTGAACTGGGTGATGTTTCGGGCCTTGTGATCCGAAAGCAGTTGATAGCGTCGCTCCATTTCCCGGACGGCCCAGAACAGGGCATTGGTGGCCTTCTTGACGTCCGTCACCACCGGTGTAATCAGATGGGAAATGCCGTCATACAAGGAAAGTTCGATGCGTTTGGGATCGATCATGATCAGCTTGACCTGATCCGGCGTAGACTTGTACAGGAGGCTGCAGATCATGGCGTTCAACCCGACACTTTTTCCGGTTCCGGTGGCGCCGGCGATCAGCAGATGGGGCATTCGGTCCAGCTCGGCCACCACGGGATTTCCCACAATGTCCTTTCCCATGCAAAGAGTCAGGCAGGAGCGGGATTTTTCAAAGGCAGGGGAGACGACAATTTCTTTGAACCGGACGATCTGGCGATCGTTATTGGGAATTTCGATGCCGATCACGGCCTTTCCGGGAATCGGTGCTACGATGCGGATACTCAAAGCTTTCAGCGCCAGAGACAGATCGTCTGCCAGATTGACGATTTTATTGATTTTAACCCCGGGTGCGGGTTCATATTCGAATGTTGTGATCACCGGGCCGGGAGAAATGGCGGTTACCGCGCCCTTGACATTGAAGTCCTCAAGGGTTTTTTCAAGCAGCCTGGCCTGCGACTGAAGGTGTTCCGTATCATACTGAGAGGTCCGGGGTTCCGGATCATCCAGAAACGAAACCGACGGCAGCGAAAATCCGTCTGATCTTTTCGCCGATTCACCCTTTATGGGAAGTGTTTCCTGAATCGTTTCAACAACAGATTTCATCTCAACGACAGTCTTCATCTCAACAACAGGTTTCATCTCAACGGCAGGCTTCATCTCAACAACAGGTTTCGGCTCAACAACAGGCTTCATCTCAACAACAGGTTTCGGCTCAACAACAGGCTGCGGCGGAGAAATCGCCAGGGAAGGCGGATCAACGGGTTGAGCCTTGGCTGGCTTGGGGTGTTTTTTGATGGATTCTTTTTTCAGGGGCTCCTTGAGTAGACGTTCTGGCTTGGGCTCAGCAGGTTTTCGGGAGAAAACGAATCGGATGGCCACCCAGAAATGTCCGGCAAAGCCGACCAGAGAAAAACCGGTCGTCAGGATCAGACCGATGATCCACAACAGAAACAGGATGACCAGCGACCCGGAGATATTGGTATAGGCGATCAGAAACCGGTGAAAGTAAAGCCCGATCCGACCGCCCGATGGAAATGCGCTTCCCCAGATCAGGATGTAATTATCCCGGAAAGAGACTAGGCTGCCGGTGGTAATGGCCAGAATCAAGCCGCCGGCGATGGTAACGGCAATGGTGGTTCTGGGTCTGGCATTGAAAAAATGAATGCTCGATATCAGCAGTAATATCGGAATCCAGTAAGCTCCCAACCCGAACAGACCGATTAATTGGCCTGCAGCCGTTGCGCCGACATATCCGAAAAAATTGCGGCTGCTGCCGTTGGCGCCCGGATGATGAAAGAACGCATCTTTTGGATCGAATGAAAACAGGCTGGACAGGGTGAATATGACCAGAAAAAAAAGCAGGATGCCGATCAGTTCTTTTCGCATGAACTCCCAAAAAAATAAGCCTGATGAATCAGGCTGTTAAATTACCAGTTAGACGAGCACAAATCCCGCAGAAAGTCATTTTGCCCGATTTGTGCTGTTGGGCAATGTGCCATACATCCCGTGAGATCGATCTATAAAGAGTTTTAATCCGATTCCCTTGGCAATGATTCTTCTCAGCTCATCGGGCGCGACACTGAAAGCCTCGTCCAATATTTCAACGCCATTGTCTCCGGCTTTAAGAAACTCTACATCATAGCGCTCCGGGAATTCCCGGATAATATGAACATAAGAAACCTCTTTTGGGTTTTTTTTAACTTTGATCGACAACGTTCGCACACCTTCGATAACATGTTTTGCACCGATCATCCCAAAGAATTCTTTTCCACCCAACAGCTTATAAATCAATTTTGGTGCTGAAATTTCTCCAGTTTCCATATTCGCATCAGACCACATAAAATGAACCTCTTCCTCCCGGCGGTTGTTTGTTTTCTCATCGTATTTCCACTATGATCAATGTTCCGATTATACAAAACCCTTCATCAGAAGCAAACCTTTTCCGTCCGAAGATATTCTTATTGACACAACATGTTGAAATTAATACAAAGTGATCGATAATGCCTGGCCCTTTCTCGCATACCCATCCCTGACCCGTTCTGTATTGACAACGTAAATCTTTTAAAATACGCTGTCATACAATGATCTGTTTATATCACAGGAGGGTCGATCATGTCGAAGAATGCATGTTTAAATATCAGAACGACTGAGGAAATCAAAAAAGGGGCAGAGGTGATCCTGGGTGGACTCGGGTTGAACATCTCCACCGCCGTGAATCTTTTTCTCAAACAGGTTATCAACTATAATGGCATTCCTTTTGATCTGCGACTGCCCAACCTGGAAACCCGGCAAGCGATGGAGGATATCGAGAACCGCCGTAATATGGAAAATGAAACCCCATGTTCGAACAAACCTTTAAAAAAATAGACGATGTCCTCTGGAAAGAAGCCGGCTGCACCACCGAGCTGGATTACACCGAGCAAAGCTCCTGGCTGCTGTTTCTGAAATATCTCGACGAACTGGAACGGGATAAGACCATGGAGGCCGAGCTGGAGGGGAAAAAATACACCTTCATCCTCGACCCCCCCTACCGGTGGGAAAGCTGGGCAGCCCCGAAAAACGGTGACGGCAAGCTCGACCACAACAAAGCTCTGAGCGGAGACGATCTGCGGGATTTCGTGAACTTAAAGCTGTTCCCGTATCTGCACGGTTTCAAGCTGAAGGCCAATGGGCCGAATACCATCGAATACAAAATCGGGGAAATCTTCGGAGAGATACAGAACAAGATTTCAAGCGGATACAACCTGCGCGAAATCATCGATCATATCGATGAACTGCATTTCCGGTCTCAGACCGAAAAACATGAACTGTCCCATCTCTATGAAGCCAAGATCAAAAACATGGGCAACGCCGGCAGAAACGGCGGAGAATATTACACCCCGCGTCCGTTGATCCGCGCCATTGTGCAGGTAGTCAATCCAAAGATCGGCGAACGCATTTACGATGGGGCTGTAGGCTCCGCCGGCTTTTTGTGCGAAGCCTTCGTTTATCTCAAGTCTCAACCGCAACTGACGACCGACGACCTGATCACGCTGCAGGAAAAGACCTTTTACGGTAAAGAAAAGAAATCCCTGGCCTACGTGATCGCCACCATGAATATGATCCTGCACGGCATCGAGGCTCCCAACATTATTCACACCAACACGCTGACCGAAAACCTTGCCGACGTTCAGGAAAAGGATCGCTTCGATGTCATCCTGGCCAATCCGCCTTTCGGCGGCAAGGAACGCAAAGAAGTTCAGCAGAATTTTCCCATCCGAACCGGCGAAACGGCGTTTCTGTTTTTGCAGCATTTCATCAAAATGCTCAGGGCCGGCGGACGGGCCGGTGTGGTTATCAAGAATACTTTCCTGTCCAACACCGACAACGCCTCAACGAGCTTACGAAAGCTTTTACTGGAAAGCTGCAACCTGCACACGGTACTTGACTGCCCTGGTGGAACCTTTCTTGGTGCTGGAGTAAAAACCGTAGTGCTGTTCTTTGAGAAGGGATCGCCGACACGCAAGGTCTGGTTCTACCAGCTCGACCCTGGCAGAAATATGGGTAAGACCAATTCACTGAATGATACCGATCTGGCTGAATTCATCGAATTACAAAGGACCAAAGCTGACTCTCCCAAAAGCTGGAGCGTGGACGTTACAACCATTGATCCGGCAACCTTCGATCTCTCAACGAAGAATCCAAACGGCGGCGAAGAAATAATCCACCGCAGCACGCAAGCGATCATGGACGAAATTGCTGCACTGGATGCGGAAAGTGCCAAAGTGCTTGCGAACATCAGGGCGTTGATATGAAGGCGGGGTGGAAGACAAAACCTTTTGAGGAGTGCACCCAAAAGATAACCTATACACCGAAGGTTCAGAGAAAAGATTTTTTGAATGACGGCACATATCCTATTATTTCTCAAGAGGAACACTTTATTAACGGGTATTGGAACAATGAAGCAGATATTTTCAAAGTTACTACTCCCGTCATTATATTCGGTGACCATACTAAGGTTTTGAAGTACATCGATTTCGATTTTGTACTCGGTGCAGACGGAGTGAAGGTTTTGCAGCCAAAAGAGTTTCTCGTACCCAAGTTCTTCTTTTATCAGTTGCATGCCACAAATCTTGAGTCCCTTGGGTATGCCCGTCACTACAAGCTGCTAAAAGAACTTGATATTATATTTCCACCGCTCCCCGAACAGCAGCGCATCGTCGGCATCCTTGACGAAGCATTTGAAGGCATTGCCGTTGCTAAAGCGAATGCCGAAAGAAACCTTCAAAACGCCCGTACTTTGTTTAAAAGCTATCTGCAATCTGTTTTTGCCAAAAACGGCAAGGGGTGGATAGTCAGAACAATTGGAGAAGTTTGTACGCTCAGAAGCGGAACGACTGTCGGCGCAGCTCTTGAAAAATCGGCTGGTGATCTGCCATATCTTAAAGTTGCCGACATGGCACATGCTGGAAACGAAATTGAAATCTTCAGCTCTTCTCGGTTTCTGGATACAACTGATATCGGGAAAAATGCTGTGCTGCCTTCCGGAGCAACTATATTTCCAAAACGAGGCGGATCGATTCTGACAAACAAAAAGCGACTGACAGCCGTACCCATTTGCGCTGACCTGAACATCATGGGAGTCATTCCGGGAAAGAACATACTTCCGAAGTTTTTATATTTTTATTTCTTGAATGTAGATATGCGTCAAATTGGCAGTGGTTCATCCATTCCGCAGATCAATAATTACGATATTGAACCGCTTGCTATCTCTTTTCCTGAATCCGTTGATCAGCAAGCAGAAATCGTGTGCATATTTGAGAAACTGTCCACCGAAACCCAACACCTCGAATCCATCTACCAACAAAAACTCACCGCCCTGGAAGAACTGAAAAAATCCCTCCTACACCAAGCCTTCACCGGTCAACTTTAAGGACATGCCATGAACGAAGCCGAAACCAGAGCCGAACACATCGACCCCGCCCTTGCTGCGGCGGGCTGGGGAGTGGTTGATGGCAGCCGCATCCGGCGGGAGTATCCGATCACGATGGGGCGGATTGAAGGCAGCGGCAAGCGGGGCAAGGCGCTGACGGCCGATTACATTCTGGAGTATCGCAATACGAAACTGGCGGTGGTCGAGGCCAAAGCCTGGAACAAGCCGCTGACAGAGGGCGTCGGGCAGGCAAAGGATTATGCGGCCAAGCTGGCCGTTCGCTTTGCGTATGCCACCAACGGGCAGGGCATCTACGGCATCGACATGCAGACCGGCACGGAAGGCGAGCTGCCCCAATATCCGACGCCGGATGAATTATGGAACCAGACATTTGCCGTCCAAAACGCCTGGCGGGATCGCTTTGCCAAGGTGCCGTTCGAGGATCGGGGCGGGTATTTTCAGGGGCGATATTACCAGGACATTGCCGTCGAGCGCGTGCTGACAGCGATAGCCGAGCAGAAGAGTCGCATCCTTCTGACGCTGGCGACCGGTACGGGCAAAACCTTCATCGCTTTTCAAATCGCCTGGAAACTGTTTTACAGCCGCTGGAACTTGACCGACTGGCAGACGGAAAACGAGCCCAGCCGTCGGCCCCGCATCCTGTTTCTGGCAGACCGAAACATTCTAGCAGACCAGGCCTACAACGCCTTTTCCGCCTTTGCCGAAGATGCGCTTGTCCGCATCTCTCCGGATGACATCCGCAAAAAGGGGAGGGTGCCAAAGAACGGCAGTATCTTTTTTACCATTTTTCAGACATTCATGAGCGGCCCTTTGCAAGACGGTCACCCCAGCCCGTATTTCGGGGAGTATCCGCCGGACTTTTTCGATTTCATCATTATCGACGAGTGCCACCGGGGCGGGGCCAATGATGAAAGCAACTGGCGCGGTATTCTCGATTATCTTTCCCCGGCGGTTCAACTGGGTCTGACGGCAACCCCGAGACGCAAGGACAATGTTGACACCTACGCCTATTTCGGTGATCCGGTGTATATTTATTCGCTGAAAGACGGTATCAACGACGGATTTTTAACCCCGTTTCGGGTCAAGCAGATTTCAACAACTCTGGATGAATATGTCTATACGCCGGACGACACCCTGGTTGAAGGCGAGATCGAAATCGGCAAGATTTATGATGAAGATGATTTCAACAAGATCATCGAGATTATCCCCCGGGAAAAGAAGCGGGTCGAAATCTTCATGTCGCAGATCGACCCGAACCAGAAATCATTGGTCTTCTGCGCTAGCCAGTCGCACGCGCTGGCGGTGCGGGACATCGTCAATCAGCTCAAACCTGGCAGCAATCCGAATTACTGCCAACGGGTAACGGCCAACGACGGCGCACTGGGCGAGCAGCACTTGCGGGATTTTCAGGACAACGAAAAAACCATCCCCACCATCTTGACCACATCGCAAAAGCTTTCTACCGGCGTGGATGCCCGCAATGTGCGAAACATCATCCTGATGCGGCCGATCCATTCGATGATCGAATTCAAGCAGATCATCGGACGCGGCACGCGGCTTTACGACGGAAAAGACTACTTCACGATTTATGATTTCGTAAAGGCGCACCATCATTTCAGTGATCCGGAGTGGGACGGAGAACCGATGGAACCGGAAGCTTGCGAAAATTGTGGATGCTATCCGTGCCAATGCCAAATGGAATCCCCGCTGCTATGTCCGGTCTGCGGCAAACATCCCTGCATGTGTAATAAGGAGCCTGTCTCTGAATTCAGAGAAGACCTCTCTCCTTTCAAAACAAAAGCCATCATCAAACTGGCCGACGGCAAGGAGCGCACCATTCAGCACATGACGGTCACCAGCTTCTGGCATCCGGACGGTACGCCGATGTCCGCCCAGCAGTTTATGGAAGCCCTCTTTGGCAAGCTGCCGGCTTTTTTCCAGAATGAAGAAGAACTTCGCACCTTGTGGAGTGTGCCGGACACCCGCCGGAAATTATTGGAGGGGCTGTCTGAAAAAGGCTTTGGCAAGGATCAACTGACCGAAATGCAGAAAATCATCGATGCGGAGAAAAGTGATCTGTTCGATGTTCTATCACATGTGGCCTATGCGCGGGCGCCTCTGACCCGTGAAGAACGGGCCGAAAAAGCCAAAATCATTATCAGCACGCACTTTAACAGCAGACAGCAGATTTTTCTTTCTTTCGTGCTGTCCCATTATGTCAGCGTCGGTGTCGAAGAACTGGATCAATCCAAATTGACACCGCTGCTTCGGCTGAAATATCATGGCTCGATTTCCGATGCGGTTGCGGATCTGGGCCGTCCGGATGAAATCGGCCATGTGTTCTGCGGGTTTCAGAAATACCTGTATCAGCAGGAGGCGGCATAAATCTCAATTGAAAAAGGATCCACTCAAGAATAAATCATATATCCAGACCCTCATTCAAGGGAAAAAACAGCCGAGTCATTAACAGCTAAAGGTTCAGTCACCCCGTTGAAAAACACATCCACATTTTTTAGGAACCTGCCCATCCATGTCAAATTGATGGTCAGCTATTCCTCCGTTTTTATCGTTACCGGTCTGTTCGGCAGCCTCATTTTTTATTTTACGATGCGCGACACTATCGAAACCAGCATTGAAAGCGAGTTGAACAATTCGACGATTTCCATCCTGAACATGGTCCATACGGCGGCTCAGAATGCCATCCGGAGCTATCTGCGGGCGGTTGCGGAAACCAACTTGTTTCTGGTTCAAGATATCTATGACAAGTACCAGCATGGTCTTATTTCCGAAGCGGATGCCCGCGTCGGCGCCGTGCGCATTATTACCGGCCAGAAAATCGGAAAAAGCGGTTATCTGTACTGCTCCAACAGCCAGGGAGTCGCCGTCGTTCATCCCTTTCCGGACGTTTACGGCAGAAGTTTTTTGGATCGGGATTTCACCAAGGAACTGGTCCGACGAAGAGAAGGATATCTGGAATATGACTGGAAGAATCCGGGTGAAACAGAAGAACGTTCCAAGGCGATATATATGGTTTACTTCAAGCCATGGGATTGGATTATTTCCGTATCTGCCTACCGGGATGAGTTCAAAGACCTGGTCAACGTGTCGGATTTCCGGGAAAACATTTTATCCCTGAAATTCCGGGAGAACGGTTATTCTTTTATATTGGACGGCAGCGGCAATATCATCATTCATCCCAAATTGGCATACGGTCAGCCTTATGGTTTCAGCGATGAAAATATAAAAATCACATCCGAAATCATTCAGCAGAAAAGCGGCAAACTCATCTACACGTGGAAAAATCCCGATGAGACGGAACGCCGCCAAAAACTGGTCATCTTCAACCATATTCCCGAGTTCGACTGGATCGTGGCATCCTCCTGTTATCTGGACGAAGTCTATGCACCGTTAAACAGTTTGAAGCACATCGGATTGATTATCGTCCCCGTCACACTGCTTCTGGTCTTTCCCATCACCTTGCTGATAAGCGCCTCCATTACCCGCCCGCTGCGGACCCTCATGGACCGTTTCCATGCAGGGGCTGCCGGCGATATGAGCGTACGAATGGAGGTGAAAACACATGATGAGATCGGACATCTGGCTGGATATTTCAATGAATTCATGGAGAAACTGGCGATTTCCCAAAGTTTCGAACAGGAAATTCTGGATATCAGCCAGCGGGAACAGCAAAAAATCGGCCGCAATCTGCATGACGATCTGGGTCCGCATCTGATCGGTGTGGATTTTCTGGCCTGTGTTCTCGAGCAGAAACTGCTTGCCAGAAACGCCGGCGAGGCCGTGGATGCCGCCAAAATTCGGGAACTGGTGGCCGATGCCATTCATAAGTTGCGCCGATTGGCCAGAGGCCTTTGCTCTGTGGATCTGGGAGATCAAGGACTGGATGCGTCGCTAAGTGAACTGGCCGGATATATCGAAGATGTTTTCGGCATATCCTGCCGAATGCAGTGCGACGCCCCCGTGCGCATCGCCGATCAATCCATGGCAACCCATATCTATTATATCGCCCATGAAGCCCTGCACAATGCTGTCCGACATGCCGGGGCCAAAAACATCCGAATATTTCTTTTTTTTCGAGATTCCGACTTGTTGATGAAAATCGATGATGACGGCTGTGGTATATCCGAATCGGTCCAAAGCGAGGGGATGGGGCTGAACATCATGAAATACCGGGCCCGTCGTATCAATGCAGTGTTGTCGGTAAACGGCAAGCCGGGTTTGGGTACCGTGATCACACTTGAAATGCCCGGTTTTCGAAATCGTCAGGAGATGATCCATGGCCGGAAATGAAAAAATCAATATACTGATTGTGGAAGACCATCCCATATTCAGAATGGGGTTGCGGGAACTGATCAACCAGGAAGCAGATATGACGGTCTGCGGGGAAGCCGCAAGCGTACAGGAGGCCAGAAAGCTTCTGATGAACGTGAATCCGGATCTGCTCGTTGTAGATTTATCTCTAAAGGACAGCAGCGGTTTCGACCTGATTCAAGACATCCGCTCTCGAAGCGGCAGTAAGATACCGATCCTGGTGCTGTCCATGCATGATGAGACGCTTCACGCGCAGCGCTGCCTCAAAGCCGGCGCCCGAGGATACATTATGAAGCAGGAGGCAACCGTGTCGGTTGTCAAGGCAATCCGGAGGATACTGAAAGGATATCTCTATGTCAGCGAAAAAGTATCCAGCCGGCTCCTGGAAACCGTGGTCAGTCATCCGGATGCCATGCATGAAAATCCTCTGGATCATTTGACAAACCGAGAACTGGAAATTTTTCAGATGATCGGACAGGGACTTCATACCAGTGAAATCGCCGAACGGCTTCACCTCAGTGCAAAAACTGTCGGTACCTACCGCGAACGCATCAAGGCCAAGCTCGGTTTCTCCCACGGCATGGATATGGTGCGTTATGCCGTCCTCTGGGTGAGCCAAGGGGTCATCCCTTCAAAAAGCTGATGGAAATACCTTTTTGTAGGTAAAATACCTATCGATAATTTCAATTTTTCCCTACACGCCTTTCATTCATATACCGATTATAAAAAACTCATTTATCCTGTAAATACTGAATGTAATTTATTGGATCATCGACCGTAATCCATCGCTATTCACCCGGTAACCTCTTAAATCATAAGGAGCAGGAACAAATGAAGGATTTTTGTACCCTTAGGACAGTGATCACGCGAAATCTGGAATATAACCCGGAAAAGATCGCAGTGATTGAAGGCCAGCGGCAGTTTACCTTTCGCGAATTTGCAGAGCGGACTCGCAGTATGGGAAATGCTTTATTGAACCTGGGTCTGGAGAAAAGGGATCGTGTCGCCATTTTAAGTAAAAACAGTATCGAAAACGCCGAGACCTATTTCAGTATCCCCAATGCAGGTCTGGTTCTGGTCATGCTCAATTTCCGATTGGCGCCACCAGAAATTCTGACGGTACTCAAGGATTCACAGGCATCGGTGCTTATGGTGAACGAAGAGTATCTGGAACACATCGAAAAACTCAAAGCGGACTTGGACTTCATCAAACAATTTATCTTTATCGGAGATCAGACCAAAACCCCGAGCGGATGGCTCCATTATGAAACGCTGATCGCTCAGACTCCTTCCCATGTTCCCACAGCGCCAGTGTATGAAGACGACCTGGCCATCCTGATGTATACGAGTGGTACGACCGGAGCGCCGAAAGGCTGCATGGGAACCCACCTCAATTTATATCATGTCGGCAGAAGCCTGACCCTTGAGATGAGGATGGATCAACACGATGTCGGGATTATTGCCTCTCCGCTTTTTCATGCCACCGGTGAAGTCGTGCTGATGAACGACATGTTCAGCGGTACGACATCGGTGATCATGACGATGTGGGACACCGAAGAGTTCATGCGACTTGTCGAGAAATACAAAGTGACCACAGGCATGATCGCCACCCCCATGCTCCTGTTTCTCGTGCAGAATCCCAACGCCGGAAAATACAATCTGAGCAGTATGAAAAAGGTGTTCTTTGCCGGAGCCCCTGTCACCCCGATCGTTTTTCAACAAGCGATCGAAAAATTTGGCAATGTTTTTCTGCATCTTTTCGGCACCAGCGAAACCGTGGGTCAGGCAACGGTTCTAAGAATCGAAGATGTTACCCGGGCATTGGCGGAAGGGAAATCAGAAATTCTTTCCTCCTGTGGCCGGTCGTTTGCCGACATGCAGAGCGAGGTTGTGGATGAAAATGACAAACCGGTTGCGCCGGGCGCCATCGGCGAAATTCGGGTGCGGGGACTGGGTACGACACTGGGATATTGGAACAAGGAAGATGCAACCAGGGAAGTTTTCAGAAATGGCTGGTACTATCCCATGGACCTGTGCCGAGTGGATGATCAGGGCTATATTTATGTCGTGGACCGAAAAAAAGACATGATCATTACGGGCGGCGAAAATGTGTACCCCGCCGAAGTGGAGAATGTTCTCTACAAGCATCCGGCCGTCGCTCAGGCGGCGGTCATCGGCACCAAGGATGAAAAGTGGGGTGAAGCCGTAACTGCACTGATCCTGAAAAAACCGGATGTGAATGCGACGGAAGAGGACATCCGGTCTTTCTGCAAGACAGAGATCGCCGGATACAAAGTGCCCAAGAAAGTGATGTTTGTGGATGCCCTGCCGATGAGCGCCAGTGGTAAACTGCTGAAATATAAACTTCGTGAACAGTTTTAGTGTAGATCATCTAATTTTAAACGATGTCGGATTAATTGAAAAGGAGAAGATTATGTCGTCCACTCAAGATCATGTTTTCGCAAACCCTCTTCCCGCCGGGCTGGGAGCTCTGGCAATGGCCTGCTTTGGCTTTTTTGCTTTATTGTCGGGCAGGGTTACCCATGACGCAGCACCGATATTGGCTGCATGGCTGATCGGCGGCTTTTTTGTTCAAATGGTCGTTGCCATTATCGAGTTCAGAGATAAAAATTTACCGGGCGCCAATGTGTTTCTGGTGTTTTCCGCCATTTTCATGCTGACCGGGGCCTTGAGCGTCAGTGCTAAATATTTTCTCCATAAGGCAGGCATGCCTTTCGACGCCACTATCGAAGGCTGGTTGTGGCTGGCCATCACGCTGTGGATATGTATCGTACTGCCGTGCTTTCTGAAGAGCCCGAAAATACTTTTTATTCTGGGTTCTCTTCTGTGTGTGGCGCTGTTTTGTCTGATCTCACTGGATTTCGGCGTGGTTGCCGGAAGAGCTGCAATAGCCAAGACCGGGGCTTATGCCTTGTTGATCGCCGGATGTCTTGCCATATACCTGGCTGGCGCCATTTCGCTGAATACGCATTTCGGTAGGCAGATTCTGCCCATCACAACCCCTTTTATCAAATAATCCGCAATCCCGGACAAGGAAAAACAGATACTTCCCAACCAGAATCTTTTTCCTTGTCCGGACTTTTCTAACGTACTGCTGCAAAAAACCAACCCCGGTAATTCTTTGATATTCACGTTGACAGGTTTGCTGTAATATGGCAGATGTTCATGCATATTCATTAAGCTGTTTTCATTCAATCTTTTCTTTTTTCATTTCTGAACGCATCGATGCTGAACAAATTATTATCTCATTTTTCGCCGTTTTCCGCCGCCATCTTTTTTGTATTTGTCTTTGTCGCTATTTCGGTTGCCTGCCTTTATCTGGCAAAGAGATTCTGTAAATCGTTACTTTTCAATCAGGTAACGGATTATGGTCAGATATTCGCCAGCGCCATTGGTGTAATGTTTGCCCTTATCCTGGCATTTGTGGCTGTCGCTACCTGGCAAAATTATGACAAGGTGGATGACGGTGTTCATAAAGAAGCCAATTCCCTGCATAATGTTTACCGAAACCTGAGTGCATACCCTGAGCCGTTCCGCTCGGAAATAACAGCTCTGCTCAGGCAGTATGTTCAGTATGTCATTACTGATGAATGGCCGAAACAGTCCCAGGGGCTGCAGGATGAAACCGCCCATACACTCATCACGCGCATTAACGCAGCAATTCTTTCTTTTTATCCTCACGGCAACAGAGAAATGGCTCTGCATCAGGAAACCCTGAGGAACGTGTGCGAATACAGAGGGCTGAGGCATGACCGAATGACCGGGGGCAGGCCGAATCTTACTCCCTCCATGTGGATTACGCTTGTTGGAGGAACCATTCTATACCTGATTTTTCTTTGTTTCTTCGATATTTCCTGTTTCAAACACCATGCCTTCATGATCGGGATGTTCGGGGCTTTTGTCGCACTTGTCTACTGTCTGCTCATCGTCTACAATTTTCCCTTCACTGCTCCAGGCGCGATTTCTTCAGAACCATTCCAGAAATTGCTCGAATACTGGAAGATCGATTAGTACCCTCCTGAAAGTGGCATTATGCAGTCATCATGTGGTCTAAGTTGCCTGAAAAATGGTGTAAACAGTTCAAAATACCCTGAAAAAGATGAATAGAAGTGTAGGGATCAGGTGAATTCAAGATAATCCATGGTTTTGGACACAATATCGAGAATGCGCTCTCGTGGATACAATGTTCCGTTTCCGATTCCCGGACACTCCTTCATGGCTTTTTCCCATTGCCGGGAGGCGCGCATCAGATTGAACCAGAAAGGATAGGTCCGGCACTGGAGCGGTCTGACCGGATAAATCCGGCAGCCCTGATCATAGAACCGGCATCTGCCGTCGGCTTCCTCGGCAATGCTGAAACCCGATGTGATCGGCCGCAGATGAATCCGGGTCAGATCGGATGCCGTCATCTTGAGAAAATCAGCCAGCATGAGGATTTCCGGATTGCTGATCCGTATGATACCGGGATCTCCTGTGCAGCAGGCACCGCAGCGCCGACATTGAAAACGAATTCCAGCATCGAAAAAATACGGGGGGCGATAGTCATTGTTTGGGTTGCATTTCATATGGGTTTCAATCTATAAAAAAACAGACGAGATCACGAAAAAACTTCGTGGCTTCGCGCATTCGCATGTGTAATTGTTTTCATTCACCGAGGCAATGCCACTGTGTCATGACACTCAGTGACATATGCGGCGCCTTCATGAATTTGCCACAGGACATTGAAGTCATAGACCTTCATGCCGAAATGTCTTTTTTGATCGGTGGAGGCATAATATGCCGGCCGGGGGTCCATTTTCAGCAATTGTTCGATGAGAAGCGTCAGCCCCGGGAAGCCGGTATTTTCTTTTTCAAGGCAGAAGTCTCGGGCTGCCGGGCTGAATTCCACCCGAACGAGAGCTTCCGGAGGATGGGAAGCGAATCCGCCGCGGGCGCCGGAAACGGCATCTGCATAGGGTAAATAAGGCTTGATGTCCAGAACCGGGGTGCCGTCCATCAGATCGATCCCGGCAAGGTATAGACGGGTTTCTTTATTTTCCCGGATGATTCTATCGAGTCGGACAGCCGAGATGCCGATGGGATTGGGCCGGAATCCGGAACGGGTTGCGAAAACGCCGGTACGGCGGTTGCCGCCCAGTCGCGGCGGCCGGACTGTGGCTTTCCAGGTATCCCGCATCCCGGAATGAAAGACAAAAATGATCCAGATATGAGAAAAATCATCGAGCCCTTTAAATGCCTCCATCTGATCGAATGGAGGAAACACTTTTAACACAGCGCGGGCTTCGGCTGCCAGTCCGGGCTGGCGGGGAATGCCGAATTTTTCCTTGAAACAGGAATCGATGATGCCGATGGGTTTGAAAGAGTATTGTTCGGAAGATTTTAACATTTTGTAAAGAACTAATTCCAGTAAAGCAATCAAAAACAGATGAAGGTGCATGAGCGCTGGTAGGGGCAGGCTTGAAATCCGGCCTTACCAACGTGTCTTTTTCAATAAAAAATGCAATAATACGACCACAGCGGGTTGTCAATATCGGTTGCCGGAAAGCATGACGAAAAGAACCAGAAAAACGGTTGTATCAGAGGCTGTACCTGAAGAACATACGGATAAGGAAAATTGACTAACATGACGGTATCTTCATATTTTCAAAATATGCCTTTAGCAGCGTTGACCCGCGTGGCTTCGGGTCTGGAAGACGCGGACCTGGCGATCCTGAATGCCAGGATCATCAATGTATATTCCGGTGAGATTCTCGATAATTGTTCCGTCGGGATCAAGGGCGAGTGGATCGCCTGGGTGGGGGATGCACCGAAGAAAGTGGATGAAACCCTTACCCGCGTTATCGATGCCAGCGGAAAAACCGTGGTTCCGGGATTTATCGACGGCCATACCCATATGGCCTGGCTGTCGAACCCTGCCGATTTTATGGAAACCGCCATGAAAGGCGGTACGACAACGCTGATTACCGAGACCATGGAAACATTTCCGATTGTTGGGGCAGACGGTGTCAAGGATTTTCTGGCTGCGCTCCGAAACCAGCCGATTAAAATCTTCACCACCGCACCGGCCATGGTTTCCATCAGCGGGAAAACCAAAGGGGTACCGGTAGATGTGCTCTCCGATCTGCTCAGTCAGGAAGGCATGCTCGGCCTCGGAGAATCTTACTGGCAGGCCGTGATTCAGGAGCCCGATATTTATCTGCCGATGTTCCTTCAGACCATGAGTTGCGGCAAACTGCTGGAAGGCCATTCTGCGGGCGCCGGCGGCAAGAAACTCATGGCATACGCTGCTGCCGGAATATCGTCATGTCATGAACCCATTACGGCGGAAGAGGCTCTTTCCCGGCTGCGGCTGGGAATTTACGTCATGATTCGTGAAGGCAGTATACGAAGAGACCTGGCGGCCATCTCGAAAATCAAAGACTTCGGCATTCATTCCCGACGGTTGATTCTGGCAACCGATGGCGTGTCTCCGGCGGATCTTCTCGAAAAGGGATACATGGAATATGTCGTCCAAAAAGCCATTGATTGCGGATTTGATGCGGTAACGGCCGTTCAGATGGCTACCCTGAACGTGGCGGAACATTTCGGATTGGATGCCTTGGTCGGAGGCATTGCGCCGGCCAAACACGCCGATATGTTGATTATCCCCGATCCTGGTACGATTGTTCCCGAGATTGTGATCAGCCGGGGCAGGGTGGTGGCGGAAAATGGGCATGCGCTTGCGCAGCCCCGAAAACATGTGTTCTCGCATCGGAGCCTTGCCAGTGTTCAAATTCCTGAGCCCTTGAAAGCGGCTGATTTTTCCATCCGCTTTCAAGGGGCAGCGCCGACGGTTCGGGTAAGGATCATCGACCAGATTACGGAGCTCGTTACGCAGGAACTTCAGATGGAGATGCCGGTTACAGTCGGAGAAATTCCGGCCGATATCCGAAAAGACATCATCAAGGTGGCTGCCATCGATCGGGTACATAAACCCGGAAAGCGTTTTGTAGGGCTGATCCGGGGAACAGGCATGACATCCGGGGCTTTTGCATCGAGCGCTGCCTGGGATTCTGCCGACATCATCGTGGTGGGGGCGTCGGATGCGGACATGGCGCTGGCCGTAAACCGCATTCGGGAAATACAGGGAGGCGCAGTGGTGTGTGATCAAAACAGGGTCGTGGCGGAACTGGCGCTTCCGGTGATGGGCCTGATGGCCGATGTCCCCCTGGCGGAAATGGCCCGGCAGCTCGCTGCCGTTCAAACGGCTGCCGGTCATCTGGGGGTTCGTTTCTCCGATCCGCTGCTGACTCTTGTCACCCTGACCGGTGCGGCCATCCCTTATCTGAGAATCTGCGAGGAAGGTCTGGTGAATTTAAAAAACGGCAAAACCACAGGACTCTGGATATAAGTCATGCAACAAACAGCCGCAACCCATTGTCGGCCGGTCTTGGTGTTTCCGGAAAGGCCCGTTACCCTTTTCGTCCAGTGTCTTGCCGACAGTCTCTATCCCGACGTTAAGAAAGCGGTGGAGAAAATCTTTGATCGACTGGGTATAGATGTCATCTGCCCGAAAGACCAGACCTGCTGCGGCCAACCAGCGTTCAATGCGGGATACCGGAAAGAAGCCGGAAAAACGGCCGCTCGGTTCATCGAGATATTCGGCAATGCTGAAACCATCGTCTGTCCGTCGGGATCATGTGTCAACATGGTCCGGCATCATTATCCGCTTCTGTTTAAAAACGACCCGAAATATCATGCCAAAGCCGTTGACCTCGGAAGGCGCATCTTCGAATTGACAGAATTTCTCGTGGATGTACTCACCGTAACGGATCTCGGCGCTGCCTTTTCGGGCCGGGTGACGTATCATGATTCCTGTCACCTGCTACGGGGGCTGTCGGTCCGGACTCAGCCGCGTCGGTTGATTCAGAACGTAAAAGGTGTCGTTCTGGTCGAAATGAAGGATTCCGACCGGTGCTGTGGTTTCGGGGGAAGTTTTTTTCTGAAATATCCGGATATATCGCGGGCCATGGCCGCCGACAAGGTCCGAAACATTGTGGATTCCGGTGCGGATGTGGTGGTGGGATGCGATATGGGCTGTCTGATGCGGATTCAAAAACAGTTGATCCGTATTGGTTCCGATATCAAGACCCTGCACATTGCCCAGCTCCTGACAATGGCAGGGTGAAGCAACTGGGGAGATACTGCTTTGCTCCTCCCCGGAGGCTGGGAGGGGGCACTCGGGCGGCAGCGTTAAAAATGTTGAGACCATGAGAAAGTAAACATCCATGCAATCTTATATCGATGAAGCCGAAAAGGCCATATCCAATCCCGTCCTGCAGACAGCTCTGGCCAATCTCCAGGAACGGCTCGGAAAAGGGGCGGCAGCAGCCTACCGGAATCTGCCGGAAGGGCCGGGCCTGCGTCTGAAAGCCCATGACATCCGCATGCAGGCCATCAACAGCCTGGATGTGCTGCTGGAAACACTGGCGGAACGGGTTGAAAAAAATGGTGGCGAGGTAATCTTTGCCGATGATGCAGCGGCCGCAGTCTCTGCCTGCCGGGAAATCGCGCGAAAACACGGGGTACGAGCCGTGGTCAAGGGCAAATCCATGGTATCCGATGAAATCGGTTTAAACGATGCCCTCAGTGCAGACGGCATCGAGGTGACGGAAACGGACCTGGGCGAATACATTATTCAACTGGCGGCGGAACATCCGTCTCATATCATTGCCCCTGCCATTCATAAAACACGGGATGAGATTGGAACCCTTTTCACCGAAAAACTCGGCATTTCGTACACAAATGATCCGCCGACATTGACACGGGAGGCTAGAAAATCTCTTCGGGAAAAATTTCTGGCGGCGGACATGGGAATTACCGGCTGCAATCTGGCCTGTTCCGAAACCGGTCATATCGCCCTTCTTTCCAATGAAGGCAACATCCGCATGTCCACCACACTTCCCCGTGTTCATGTGGCCATTATGGGGATGGAGCGTGTGGCCGCCACGCTGTCGGATCACGATATTTTGTTGAGGCTGCTGGCCCGTGGGGCGGCCGGGCAGAAAATGGCCGGTTACGTCAGCCACATCAGCGGCCCCAGGCAGCCCGGACATGCAGATGGGCCGGATCATTATTACCTGATCATTCTGGATAACGGCCGCAGCCGGATTCTGGCGGATGAACGATTCCGGGAAATCCTCTGCTGTATCCGCTGCGGGGGTTGTCTCAATGTCTGCCCGGTTTATGCCAAAATCGGGGGGCATGCTTACGGGGCCACATATTGCGGTCCGGTGGGTGCGGTGGTAACTCCACTGCTGTCCGGTGTCGGCCGGTTCAGTCATCTTTGTCAAGGAGAAACCCTTTGTGGCGCCTGTAAGGACGCCTGTCCGGTCAATATCGATATTCCCCGAATGCTTCTTGAATTACGATCCATGCTGGCCGATGGAGATGCATCCTGGCAAGTGCGGCGAAACAGCCTTCTGGAGAAGGCCGGATGGATGATCTGGTCCTGGATGATGCAGGATCGCAGACGTTACGAAATCGGAGTTAAACTGATGAAACGGATTTTTCCATGAGCCCGCAGCCCATTTCCAACAAGGTGCGTTTTCTTCAACAGATCCGGACTGCCTTGGGGCAGCCAGCAGGGCGCGGCAGAAATTTTCTCGATCTGTTTTCCGACTCGCGTACCGGATCTTCCCTTTTGCTGAACCGGATTGACGACCGATCCGCTACAGACGTAAGCACCCTGACTCCTCCCCCCAGCCGGGGGATGTCGGAAGGGGGGACGGGGAGTAAACAATCACCAGTAGACAGAAATCCTCTGCTGGATCGGCTCATCGATGAATCTATCCCTCTGAATCTGAAGGTGATTCCCGTGCCGACTGTGGCAGACGCCGCACAGTCCATTGTCGATCTAACGCTGGATCGAACCCCGGAATGGAGCGATGCCAAAAGTCTGGTCGCCTGGCGGCACCCGCTGATTGATAGCCTGAACCTTCCGGATCGCTTGAAAAGCTGTGGGATTCCGGTATATGTTCCGGATTTTGAATCCGTCGATTTTAAGCAGTTTCGTCTACTGGCACAAACCGCGCTGATTGGTGTAACATCTGCGGACTACTGTATTGCAGAATCCGCAAGCCTGATTCTGAAAAACCGGTCCGGACAGCCTGGAATGGTTTCGCTGCTGCCGTCGATTCATGTGGCCGTGATTACTGAAGATCAACTTTTGGATAGCCTTGCGAAATGTTATGCTCTGATAAAACAGGGTGTCGATGCCGAAACCGAAGGCATGATCGGTTGTATGACATTGATTTCCGGACCCAGCAAAACTGCCGACATCGAGGCTGTGATGGTTCATGGCGCCCACGGCCCCCGGGAGATGATCATCTTCGTGATTGCCGAACAAAAGGGTTTTTCCAACACTTTCCCTTTATCTTGAAAACTATAGTATACTGCGAACGGGCATAATCTGCACTTTCCTGATGCTCCGAAGGATTATTTTAATGACAACTGTACGTATTGTTAAAAATTGGGATTCGCCCAATATTTTTCGACAAACACCTGAATGTAAGGGAATATGGGATGGAATAAACTTTACGCTCGATGCAGAACAAGAATATGATTATGCCATTGTATTCAATAATTTTATGAAAACGGATACTCAGATAACATGCCCCGAGGCCAATTTATGGGCATTGATGCAAGAACCTTATGAAAGTGGTTTTTCAGATTGGATGGTAGAAAAACATGAAGTTTTTCATAAAGTTTTCACACATCATATTCCCTTAAATAATTCCAAATATATTCCTTCTCACCCCGCTATTCCCTGGCATGTAAATCTTACTTTTGATGAACTGATTGCCTGTAAAATGCCACAAAAATCCAAAAAACTATCAGGAATCGTTGGAGAAGCCATGGATTTGCCCGGGCATATCAAAAGAAGGCTATTTTTAGAATATATTCAAAAAGATACTTCTCTGGAATTAGATTTATACGGTAGAAAAATTAATTACATTGAAAATAAATGGAATGGGCTTGCACCTTATAAATATTCGCTTGCCATAGAGAACAATAGTGGACCTGATTGCTGGACTGAAAAACTGGCGGATTGTTTTTTAAGCTGGACGGTTCCAATTTATTATGGGTGTACCAATTTAGAAAAATATTTTCCAAAAGAATCATTTATTCAAATTGATATAACGAACCCTCGTGAAAGTCTTGTTAAAATTAAAACAATTATCAATGAAAATAATTGGGAAAAATATATTCCTGCTCTGGAAGAATCTCGAAAATTAATATTATATCATTATCAGTTTTTTCCGTATTTTTGCGAATTGATTCGTTCACAGCCTGTTTGCCAGACTGAAAAAAAACGCATTATCCTACCCGCTTATAAAAGAAGCAGGCAGGCATGGATGAATCGTATCAAGTATAAATTTAGAAAAAAATTGGGATTATTGATGTAATGGTAAGCATCGTCATTTCTTTTTATCAACGGTTGGAGCATTTGAGACGTTGTCTGGATTCCTTGAAATATTGCGCGCAGGATTTTGACGAGGTTGTCATTACGGATGATGGCTCCGATAAAGATATCGTAAGCAGCCTTAAGAACATGATTTCATACTATCCTTTTCCGATAAGTCATGTCTGGCAGCCTAAAATGGGATTTAGAGTTGCGGCTGCACGAAATAACGGAATCAGACATGCCAAAGGAGAGTATTTGATTTTTTTAGACTGTGATTTCCTGGTCTTATCTGACACAATAAAATATCATATTAAAAATGCATGCCCCAAAAGATTTGTTGCAAGCGCATATAAATATTTAAGCGAAGATCAGACCGATCAAGTATTTAAATCAGGAATTTCATTGGATTTACTTGAACATCTTTATTGTCAGATACCCGATAGGGAAATTATCACAGCGCACCGTAGATCTATAAAACGTAACATCCTGATGCAATTGCGTCTGGTGAGCTATAAAAAACAAAGCCTCGGGGGACATTTTTCCATTTATCGAAAAGATATAGAATCTATAAACGGTTATGATGAAAATTTTGTCGGCTGGGGGGGGGAAGATGAAGATTTGGGCAAAAGACTTGTAAAAGCTGGAATTTTTAGCAAATTGGCATTCCGCTATGCAAGAGTATTACATATGTGGCATCCAAAAGCATTGGGGTGCAGAGATTGGCAAGACGGGCCCAATATGGATTATTTTAATAGAACGGATATTCCTTTCTTTTGCAAAAATGGTTTAAAAAAATAAACTTGACAGGTGAAATTTATAACATGATGAATTAACTGCTATTATTTATTCTATATAGAATGGTTGCCATCGAAAAAATAGTAAAAAAGATAAGTTCTGCAAAATGACTGAATATGGGTTCAAAACATCCTTTTATAATAAACATTATGCCTGATGACAAAATACACAATCCCCACTTTTTGATAAACGCATCTTTCCCATCTTTGATCAATTTTAAACACATTATAAAAAAAGCCAGTATTACATATAAATACAGGATAAGTCCTATAATGCCGGTTCTTGTAGCAATGGATAAAAACATATTATGAGGTATTTTAAACATCTCTTCAGACAACCAATATTTAGAGGGGATTCTGCTATTATATTTATTTTGATCTATAAATTCAGAAATGCCAAATGTATCTATACTAAAACCTGTTCCAATAATCGGATAGTCTTTTATAATTTCTATTGAAATATAAGTTAACGCTATTCGATGCCATATAGAGCCTTCTGAAGCAGAATTGAATCGTTCTTTCAAAGGTGTACAAAAGATAATGATAATTAGAATGAGTAAAAAGGATAGTAATAATTTTTTGTTCTTTATCGCTAAGACAAAAAAAGCCAAGCCCATAGCAACTAAATTGCTGCGTGTCTGAGTTAATACGGTCGTCGCGGTTAACACAAGAACACAAAATATTAATATGATTTTTTGAGAAAGATGTATTTTGTTAGAGAAGTGATTTACAGACAAAATGATGGCAAATAATGTCATTATGCCGATAAGATTGGTGTTTGTTTCCTGAAATCCTAAAGCGAACCGACTTGTTATGTCGTTGCCTTGTATCCAATAATAGTATCCCAATCCACCGACAGAGAAGATAGATGCAGATATTATTATTGTCCAAGAAAGAATTTCGATGCGTTTTTTAGAATCAAAATAGTTAATTAATATAAAATAAAAAATAAGATATCTTAAAAGGTGAGAGTAAAAATCTGTAAAACTGTTTTTTTTATCAATAGCAAAAAAGACACTCAGAAGTGCCCATATTGTGAATATTCCAAGCGGGATAAGAAGGGGGCTTCTGAATGAAAGCCTAATTTTTTTCAACAAAATCAGGAAAACAACAAATATTACCGAAAAAAAGAAGCAAATTTCCTTAATCGATGTTACGTGCGGAAATGAGTTGAAAAAAACTAACGTTCCCATAAGGATCGGAACAGCCTTATTTAACAACTCGGAAATATTCAGATGTTTTAATTTTTCGTTGAAATAAATAGAATTATAACTCATTTTTACGAATTTGATAAAATTTTTCATTGGGATATTGCTCAGGGCCTGGGTCGTGTAATTCAACAGGATAATCAAACATACCTTTTATTCCATTGCTGACTGCTCTATATTTATGTGTAAACATGAAACTTCTATTAAACAGACTATATTTTGTATTGGAGTGACATTTTATATTAATGGGCTTATAGATATCGACCGTTTCATTTGCATAGTTGACAAATTCACTCATAGAATATTTTTTTATAGCTTCTCCATATTTATGTATATATCGCCATGTCATGTCTCCATCTTCTTCTCCTATTCCTAACAATCTTTCGTCAAAGTATCCTAACTCCTCTATTTCTTTCTTATTAACCACAAAATGTGACCAGGAATTATTAATTAAAAATGATTTCCCGTTATTATTGTGGATGGCTTTTTTGATTTTTTCGATGTAGTTAGGCTTGGTTATCATGGTGTCATCATTTAAAATAAGTACATAATCATTCGTTGAATGAATAATGATCGAGTTCCAGAGCTTCGAAAGACCTCTGAAAGTCGGAAATATAATCGGGTATATACTGCTTTTTGAAGATATGAGTTCTAGAATCCGTTTGCGATATTCTTCTCCAAAATCTCTATTATTTTCACCATTTACCGTTACAATAATTTCATTGCAGTTATTGTATTCAGATAACTTTGATATTAGCGGAACAAAATACTTATCGAATCGTGCCTCAAAGGTTGTTATTCCGATAGAAAGGTTGAACTCCATGGGGCATTTTTGAAAAATCCTGAAATTAAATTCCATAACACCATCTTCAAATTAACGCTTAAGAACATATTTTAAAAGAAAAATTGTAATTTTTGAAAAAAGCAAGCAAACAGAGAACAAAAGCAATTTTTGAAAATTTCATCTTTTGTTATTGAATCATTTAACCTAATGAAAACTGAGAGAAATCTTATAACCATCATATGGAAATTGCAATCTTTATTCCAAATTCCAAAATATAGACTTTCAGAAAATTCATTTTGCAAAGCAGCAGCGAAAAGATAATACCTATTGTATATCTCCGACCGATAACGCCGCGAAAGTATTTTTCTGAATGTATGTAGGCATGATTGGAGGTGCTGAGAGTTAAATTGTGCAAGCAAACTCAGCGGACGTTAAAACCTGCAGGCTCACTGAATGCCTGCAGGTCATTTCTATTGGGAACAAATTCCTTTTCTGATGATGTCCGTCCTGTCATGTGCGCATTTATCTTATGCCGTAACGGAATAAGCTGCTGGGTCCAGCGCAGATCCGGGTGGAAAGGCCCGTGCGCCAAGCTCCCGATCCAGCATCAGAATACCGCTCTGATTCTCTCCGATCATTTTAATCTGCTCTAACACTTTGCAGGCGGTGGCCTCTTCTTCCAATTGCTCTTTGGAAAACCATGCCAGCATCGGCTCCGAAGTATAATCTTTTTCTTCACGGGCAATGGTGGTCAGCTCATTGATTTTACCTGTGATGAACTGTTCGTGTTCATAGGTATCCTGCCAGACTTCCGTAATGGAAGCCCAGACGGTTTTCAACTGGTTCAGATTCAGCAGAACTACCTTTCCGCCCCGGTCGTTAATATGGTCAAAAAATTTCATGGCATGTGTCATTTCTTCATGCGCCTGACACCGCATCCAGTGCGCCATGCCATCCAAATTTCTGGTGTGAAAATAGGCGGTCATGGACATGTAGATATAAAAAGACTCCAGTTCGTTCTTGATCTGTTCATTCATGGAATTGCGCAGTCGTTCATTGATCATGATATCCCCTCCTTTGGTCAATAAGATTGTATTCGAAAAATGCAAATTTTACCGAGCATCATTATAAAACTTCCCCGGTCCGTTCGACGTGGTATCCACCCAGTTTTTCAACACGTGCCTTGAAATCAGGCGTTCGAATCGCTGTCAGCAGGCACTGGATGTTTTCCGTATCGAAGAAACGTTCGGGAATGATCAAGTCATACTGTTCGGTGACGACCGGAATGAAATCAAGATTCAGGGCTCTGGCAGCCGCAAAAATCCCCAAGCCCATATCCGCAGCGCCGCTGAGAACCGCTGCTGCAACGGACATGTGGGTGAATTCATCCGTACCATAACCGTTGATGTCTCTGGGATTCAGATCGAGCTGCTTCAGGCGGTAATCCAGAAGTATGCGCGTTCCGGAACCAGTCTGCCGATTGATGAAGTGGATATCCTTGCGAATCAGATCCTCGATGCCCGTGATGCCTTTCGGGTTTCCGCGCGATATCATGAACCCCTGATCCCTGAAAACCAGTTGCACCCGTTTGACCGGGGTGTCTGGCAGAAATTTTCGGATATCGGAAATGTTATACGAGCCGTCTTCCGTGTTCAGAAGATGCGAGCCTGCCAGGTGGCAAACCCCTCTTTTGATGGCCATCAGTCCCCCCATGCTGCCCACATGGCTGGAGGACAGGGTCAACCCGGGATAATGGGCGCGGATCATATCCGCGAGTACATCCAGGGTATTGTCATGGCTGCCGACAACCACGATGGTGTTTTTGATGGAAGACAGCGGCCGAAGCAGTTCTGCCTGGACGGGTTCATTTTCCTTGATGCCTTCGAGATGATTCGGGATACGGATGATGCCATCGGCCTGGGTCAGGGTGGTGATGCAGCCGGCGCCACGGGGAAGCGGAATGGCGACAATTCGATCATCGACCTTTCCCAGTTTGACACGGAGAAATTCTTCAATACCCAGTTTTGAGGGAATTTTCCGAATGGGTTCTACAGACACCGTGGGGCGGTGCGGTTCGGGTTGTCCGGTCATGGCGCAGATCAGCGGGCCGACGAACTGCTCGTAAGCCACGATGGCCGATACCGGATATCCGGGGATGCCGAACACGGGTTTCTGATTGATGACTCCCATAATCAACGGTTTTCCCGGCATCACGGTAATGCCGTGAACCAGAACATCTCCGATATTTTGTATTGCAGCGCGGCCATAATCTTCAGAGCCGGCGGATGATCCGCCCACGGTCAGAATGATATCGTCATCGCCCGAGCAGGCCTTCTGCAATATCCGTGTTATGGTTTCCAGATCATCCCGAATCATTTCGTGGCGTTCGTAGTAGCCGCCCCAGGCTTCGACGAGTTTTCCCAGAACCGTGGAATTGGATTCCAGAACCTGGCCGGGCTTTAAGGCTTCGACGGGTGTCGTTCGCCAGTCTACCAGCTCTGATCCGGTGGGGATGATCAATACCTTGGGTTTTTTTCGAACCTGTACCGAAAAAATTCCTCCGGAAAGCAGAGCGCCAATGCAATACGGCGTGATCCGGTGATTCCGTGGAAACAAGAGCTCTGTGGCCACGATGTCTTCGCCCATCTTGCGTATATGCTGCCATGGAAAAACCGGGGCCTCTATCTGAACCCGGGTTTCATCCAGGACGTGGACATATTCGATCATGATGACGGCATTGGTATTTTCTGGCAGGACATATCCGGTATTGACGTAAAACGCATCCGTACCGATGATGAGTTCTTTTGGCCGGGTCTCGCTGGCTCCGAACGTATTTTCAGCTTTGACCGCCAGGCCGTCCATGGCAGCCGCATGAAAAGCAGGGGAGGACAGTCGGGCGTAAACAGCTTCTGCCAGAACCCTTCCCACGGCATCCGGTACAGGGATGGTTTCAGAGATGGGAGGATCGACGGGTTGAAACCTTTTAAACATCATTTCTCTGGCTTCTGCCAGGGTTTTCATTTTTAAATAGACATTTCTATGATGATCCACTTTATTTTTTCCTTAAATTCAACCGAACAGTTCCACTTCAACCGCCTCTCCCTGAACCAGTCCTTCCACATTCAAGCCAATTTCAATCAGACCATCGGCTTTTACCATGGTGTTGATCAGGCCCGACTTTCCCAGTACAGGTTCCGCCAGAAGGTTTCCGTTCATTTGCCTGAGCTTTACCCGGACATAGTCCACGCGGCCCTGGGCGGAAGAAAGATTTCGGGACAGACGGGCCGGTACTCGGATGGTTTGAAACGGGTGATCCTTGATGCCCGAGATATGTTCGATAAAGGGCTTCACGATTTTCAGAAACACGACCATAGCGGAAACGACATGGCCGGGAAGCCCCCACAAGGCTTTGTTTTGGGATATAGCCAGAATGGTGGGCTTTCCCGGGCTGATCGAAATGCCGTGAAAAAGAATCCGGGGTTCGGGCAGTGAAGACAGCGCATCGATGGTGACATCGCGCACGCCGACGGAGCTTCCGCCGGAGATCATCGCCATATCGGATGTTTTCAGGGCAAGGCTGAGGGTTTGATTCAGGTTTTCGCTGTTGTCCGGGATAATGCCGAAAGAAACTGGAATGGCGCCGCAGGCCTTTACCATGCTGCTCAGGCTGTACGTGTTGATGTCCCGGATTTTTCCGGGAGCCGGGGTTTCCGTGATCGGAACCACCTCATCCCCGGTGGATATGATGGCAACAACCGGTTTGCGATACACCTTCAGCGTGTTTTTGCCGAATGCCGCCAGCAGTCCGATTTCCTGGGCCCTGAGGCGCCTGCCCTCGGGCAGAAGGCTGTCGTCTTTAAAAAAATCTTCTCCCGTTTCGATCACATGCTGGCCCGGGGCCGCACTTCGGTATATCTCAATAGTGGATGTATCCATGGCTTCCGTATGCTCGATCATGACCACGCTGTCCGCACCGTCCGGAAGCATTCCGCCGGTGGAGATCCGACAGGCTTCTCCGATGCCGACGGTAAAACCCGGCGTTTCTCCCATGTGCGCTGTACCCTTGATCGCCAGAAAAGCCGGATTACCCTCGGTGGCGCCGAAAGTGGATGCAGCGCAAACCGCGTAACCATCCATGATGGATCGCCTGAAATCCGGCAGGTTCTCCGTTGCCGTTACCGGCTCCGCCAGAACCCTTTCGAAGGCATCCATCAGGGGAATTGTTTCAATTTTCATTTTAGAAAATTCGGATCGGAAGGCAAGGGCCTGCTCGATGGTTACAACATTAAAAAAATCTTTCATTTACGTACTCCCGGAAAAAGATATGCGCCTCTTTCTTATTCCACATCGTATAAAAGCCATAAAAAACCACGACTTTCAAGTTCAAGAAAAAACATTTGATTTGTAACAAGTTGAATCAACCCTGTCAACCCGCTGGATGATCGGGAAAGTCTGAGCCGTCGATTTCGATTTTTTGAAAAGGTCGCCGGTATTTCAGTATTTCAATTTTGATTTTTTCCCGTGTTCATCATTGATTCTTACACAAAATAATCTTATACAAAAGAAGTTCTTTCAACAACTGAAGATTAAACAGGCTGGATGGTTTTGAATCATTTGAATCAAAGGGAAGATATGGAAAAATCGAAAAACACATCGAAGAATCGCTTGTCGGCTTATTTAAATAAGTGCGCCAGTCTGGCGCTGAAGGCAGCAATATGGGCGGGAGTATGCTTTGTACTGAGCATCGCTCTATTGTATTTTTGCCAATTGCTGTTCGGATTTTATCTGAAAACGCCAATGGGGCCGGATTTTTCAGCCGCCAATCCCGAGTTGATGGATTCCATCATGCAGTTGTCGGACATGGGATTTGAAAATCTGTCCATTCCCCTGGTTCTGACGGTATTCTTTACTTGTCAGGGGATACTGGTTACAGCAAAAATCTTTTATGTGGCGCGTTATATAACACCGTTGGGAATTTTCGGACGTCTGATCACCTGCGTGCTGCCGATTGCCGCTGTTGTAGCGTTGTTGATCCCGGAATTCGTTCAAGTTGACGGTTGGATCACGGCTTATGTGCTGTCCATTTTTCCAACCTTCGTGTTGTTTAATATCTGTTTTGAGATCGCTGATGAACTCTTTCCTGAAATGGATGATATGATGGCTTTTTTTCAAAAAAGCGAAGACTCCGGAAAAAAAATCAATGGTCGCTGACGGCCGGGGTTCATTGAAAATTTGCCTGTTGAGCTATCGCAGCAATCCGCACTGCGGCGGGCAGGGCGTGTATATCAAAAACCTGAGCCGGGCATTGGTAAACCTGGGTCATGAGGTCAATGTGGTTTCAGGTCCGCCACAGCTTCACCTGCATGCGGACATTGCGGTCAACCAGCTTCCCTGTCTGGATCTATACAACCCTGATGCACTTTTCAGGGTGCCTTCCCTGAAAGAACTCTCAAATCCCGTCAATTTTGCCGAATGGGTTGGGGTGTCCACCATGGGCTTTCCGGAACCTTTTACGTTCGGTATCCGGGCCTTTCAATTTATGCAGAATAACTCCCGCCGCTATGACATCGTACACGACAACCAGAGCCTGTCTTATGGTGTCTGGGCCATCGGCAGGCGGATGCCAACAGTCGCCACCATTCATCATCCCATTACTATAGATCGAAGAATCGCCGTGCGTTCGGTCAGCTCTGCATGGAAAAAGTTCCAATACATGAGGTGGTACTCGTTTATCGGCATGCAGAAACGGGTTTCCAGAACCCTTTCGCACATCATCACGGTTTCGGCGTGCGCCAGAGACGATATCAGCAGCGATTTCAACATATCGCCGGATAAATTCCGTATTGTTCCAAATGGTATTGATACGGATCTGTTTTATCCCGTTGCGCAGGTTCCGCGGGAAAAAAACAGGATTATCGTCACCAACAGCGCCGATACGCCGCTGAAAGGGCTGTATTATCTGCTGCATGCTGTAGCCGATCTATCCAAAACCCGAAAGATTCGTCTGGTTGTTGTAGGATCACCGAAAAAAAACGGCGGCATTCTCCGATTGATCACGCGCCTGGGGATCGGTAGATCGATCACGTTTACCGGTCGCATCAGCCACGAAGAATTCGTCCATCAGTATGCCAAGGCTTCAGCAGCGGTCGTGCCTTCGGTGTATGAAGGGTTTGGGCTTCCGGTGGGTGAGGCCATGGCATGCGCCGTGCCGGTCATCAGCACCACGGGAGGCGCCCTGCCCGAGGTCGTCGGAGATGCCGGCATTCTGGTTCCGCCAGAAAATGCCGGCGCCCTGTCACAGGCTATCGCGGGGCTGCTGGATAATCCGGATCTGGCCGACCGTCTTGGCCGGGCCGGATACGAGCGGGTTCATCGGCACTTTACCTGGAAGCGTGCGGCGGAAAAAACCGTTGAAACATACCGGGAGGCCATCGATGGTCACCGTAGATTTTAACCGACTTTCGCTTCATCCCGGAGACCGTGTTCTAGACATCGGCTGCGGAACGGGCCGGCATACCGCGGCTGCGTATCAATGTCCGGATATAACAGTGATCGGATCCGATCTGAATTTCGATGACGTTCGACAGGCCGGAGACCGGCTCCGGTTTCATGACTATTGCCATATACATGGCGGAGGGGTGTGGATGCTTTCTGTTTCAGACATCACCCGGCTGCCGTTTGCTGATGCCGGCTTCGATCTGGTGATCTGCTCGGAAGTTCTGGAGCATATTTCCAATGATAAAACGGCTGTCGCAGAAATCATCCGGGTGCTGAAACCAAACCGCTTCCTGGTTGTCAGCGTGCCCCGCTATTACCCGGAGCGGATATGCTGGGCGCTATCCGATGCCTATCATCAGACGACAAACGGACACATCCGTATTTACCGAAAACAGGAGTTGATCCGGCTTCTGGAATCGCATGGGGCGGTTTTTCAGTTCAACCGATTTGCGCATAGTCTGCACGCACCCTACTGGTGGCTGAAATGTCTGGTTGGTCCGGAGCGAACGGATGCGGCTATCGTAAACAGTTATCAGCGTTTTCTGACCTGGGATATTCTGAACAAACCCAGAACCACCCGGTTTCTGGAAGCGTTGCTGAATCCTCTGTTTGGGAAAAGCCTGGTCATCTACTGTAAAAAACGGTAAACGGTGTCTCATTGCGGTTTATGATGCACAAGGATTGTTGCAAGACTGGCATTGCACGGCTTTTTGAATTTCTCCTGTCGGGTATACGCTCATGAAAGTATCTACGACATCCGGGTCGAAAAAACTGCCTTTGCCGCGCTGGATAATGTCAAGAATCTGGATTTCTTCCATTTTTTTCCGATAAGTTCGATCTGAAGCCAGTGCGTCATACACATCGGCAATCGAGAGAATGCGAGCCAGAAACGGGATATCGGTTCCTTTCAATCCGTCCGGATATCCGGCGCCATCATAGCGTTCATGATGACATCGAATGATCTGCTGCTCTCTTTCCCAGAGTCCGAGCTGTCCCACAATGTTGGCGCCGATAATGGAGTGGGTTTTGATGATATCATATTCTTCGTTCGTCAGTTTTCCGGGCTTGAGCAGAATTTCGTCGCGAATGCCGATTTTGCCGATATCATGAAGGAGTCCTGCGGTATTCAAGATATCCAACTCTTCCGCCGAACAATTCATTTTTTGGGCCAGGATTTTTGAAACGGCTGTTACCCGATTCGAATGCTGTTCGGTATAGGAATCTTTTGCGCCGATGGCTTTTACAAAAGCGTAGATGGTTGAAAACAGATTGTCGTAAATATTTTCATATAGGGCCAGATTTTCGATGGCATAAGCGGCTTGATGCGTCATATAGGAAAGATAGTACAGATCTTTTTCGCCGAACTGCCTGCATTCCTTGAGATTGATCGTTGTCAGAACCCCGAATATTTTTCTGCGAATGGTCAAGGGTGCAATCATGACAGATTCGATTTCACTGCTGAACCCGTGGAGACGGTTGCCTTCCGAGATCAGAAGCGGCAACTGATCGCTGGCCACATCCATGATCATGTAATTGGGGATACGGCTGGAAATATTGATTAAATCAATGGGAGATGCAACCGCCCCCCCTGTGCCGACGCCGGCTGCCGCCACCACAAACGGCCGTGTAACGGCTTGATTGATGATATAAAATGCCGACTCGCTGGCGTGGGTGATCTCGACAGCCATCTCCACCAACCGGTTGAAGACTCCGGTGCTGCTGGAGACAGTCGAAAAGTTATTCATGATACGGTTCAAGGTTTGCAGGTCTTCGATCTTCTGAAGCAGTTCCAGGTTCAGTGATTCAATCCTGACCTTGCTTTCGATTTCTTTCTTGAGAAGGATGTTTTCAACAAAGAGATGCTGTTGGTTCAACACTCTTTTTAAGCAGAGTTCAAGCTGATTCAGATTGATGGGTTTGATTAAAAAATCCACCACGCCGTTTTTTAACGTGCGAATGGTATTATCCAGGGATGGAAATCCGGTCATGATGACAACGGGAATCGTATTGTCGCGTTTGCGGATATTTTCCGCAAGCTCGAGTCCATCCATCACCGGCATGTTGATATCGGTAAAGCAGCAGTCGATCCGTTCCCTGTCCAGGATGGACAGGGCGTCAGCGCCGTTTTTAGCGGTAAAGACCTCATATCCCTTGATCGAAAAATATTCGCTGACAACATCCAGGATACTTTCTTCATCATCGACAAATAGTATTTTTTTTTTATGGTCGGTTGACACAGAGGGGTTCCTATCGAGAAAAAATAAGCCATAACAATACTTGCGTTAAAATGATTCTTAGATTATCAATAAAAAATATTCAACACCTTTTTCTTCAAGGAGATATTCGATGGAGTGGATATCGAATCCCCAGGCATGGGTGGGACTAATTACCCTGACAGTTCTCGAAATTGTTCTCGGCATTGACAATATCATATTTATCGCCATTATCGCAGGCCGGTTGCCCGAGCATCTTCGCAGTAAAGGCAGGTCTATCGGGCTTGGGCTTGCGATGCTGACGCGCATCGCGCTGCTGATGTCCATTGCCTGGATAACGCGTCTGACCGGGCCGATCTTCACGGTTTTTTCAGAGGAGATATCCGGAAGGGATATGATCCTGCTTTCCGGAGGGTTGTTCCTGCTGGTAAAAAGCACCCTCGAGATTCATGCCAGTATCGAAAACAAGTCGGAAATCGACAGTCATATGAATGTGAAACCTCAGGCATCCTTTATCGGCGTCATTGTTCAGATCGCCTTGGTGGATATTGTTTTTTCACTGGATTCGGTGATCACGGCCGTTGGCCTCGCTCAGCAACTATCAGTGATGGTCATTGCCATCGTTATTGCAGTGATCATCATGATGGCCATGTCCGGAACCATCAGCGCTTTTATCCATGAGCATCCGACCCTGAAAATCCTGGCGCTCAGTTTTCTGATGCTTATCGGTCTAGCCCTGATCGGTGAAAGTTTTGATATGCATATTCCCAAGGGATATATGTATTTCGCCATGGCTTTTTCATTTAGTGTGGAAATGCTGAATATGCGGCTTCGAAAACACCAGACACCCCCCCTGCAACCCTGATATATAATGGAGAAATTAATGGTTCAGACCAGTGTTCAATGGATTTCCGGTAACAATTTTATCGGTGTGGATTCAACCCGCCACTCCGTTGTGCTTTCTGCGGAAGATAACGGGATCGGCGTCAAACCGTCCGAGATGCTTCTGGTGGCCCTGTCATCCTGTACGGCCGTGGATGTAGTGGGTATTCTGGAAAAAAAACGAAAGCCCTTGTCTTTTCTGGAAATAATCACAACTGGAGAAAGAGATGCCGAGCCGCCCTGGCCCTATCGAAAAATCAATCTGCACTATCGGATGCGGGGAAAAGACCTGACCGAAACCGCCGTAGAGCAGGCCATCCGGCTGTCGCAGGAAAAATACTGCTCGGTGGCCGCCACGGTGAGGGGCGTCGCTCATATCACGACCTCGTTTGAAATCCTGCCCGATCCGCAATAGTGTGAAGAGAACCATTCTTCACCGTTTGGTATTTACCTTAAGCGGTGAAGAATGGCATGATGGAAAATATTGAGAGTCAAGTTTGCTTCGACGCGATGATCCGGCGCAGGATTTCATCCAGCGTTGTTTTGGGTTCAAATCCGATCAACTTGTTTATCTTTTCAATGCCTGGAACCCGTCGCTGCATATCTTCAAAATCTTTCCCGAAAGCCTTTTCATAGGGAATATATTCAATCCGGGAACCGGAGCCGGTCAGTGCGATGATTTTTTCCGCCAGGCTGCGGATGGATATTTCCTCGATTCCGCCCACATTCAATACCTGGCCTGCCGCCTCATCGGTTTCCATCAATGTCATGAATGCCTGAACTACATCTTTTACGTAGGTAAATGTCCGGGTCTGCGATCCGTCTCCGTAAATGGTCACCGGGTTGCCGCTCAGGGCCTGATCCACAAATCGGGGAATGACCATACCGTAGGCGCCGGTTTGTCGGGGGCCGACCGTATTGAACAATCTGGCGATGATGGTTTTCAGTCCGTGGGTGCGGTAATAGGCAAGGGCCGTAAATTCATCCATCAGTTTGGATGCGGCGTAACTCCACCGGAATTTGCTGGACGGCCCGTAGATAATGTTGTCGGTTTCCACCAGCGGGGCATGCATGTGTTTGCCGTACACTTCCGAGGTGGAGGCGATCAGAACTTTTTTCTTGAATTTGTTGCACAGCTCCAGAACTTTTTCGGTTCCCTGAATATTGGTGCGGATGGACTCCAGGGGTTTTTCCAGAATCGTGAGAACGCCGACTGCGGCCGCCAGGTGAAAGACGACATCGCAGATGCCGGTCAGCTCCAGCAGGCTCTCATGATTTAAAATCGTATCCACCGTAACGAAGATACGGTTTTGAAAACGCAAATCCTGCATCATCGGCTGAAGATTCTCGATGGAACCGGTGGATAGATCATCGATAATATAAACATCCTCTCCCTTTTCAAGGTAGGCTTCGGCCAAATGGGAGCCAATAAAACCGGCGCCTCCGGTAATCAGAACTTTCATGAAGTCATCCTGTGAATTTTAACTTTTTATGATTTTGTTATGCATGATATCAGCAGGTAAACCGGCCATCTTCATAAACGACGATCTGCTCGCCTGTTTTCAAATGTGCGGTAACTCTTTTCTGCTCGATGTTGACCATATCCCAGTGCAGGGCCGAATCGTTGAACCCCAGCTTTTTTTTCAGACTTTCCGTCAATTCCGCAACATTGCCGCTGTAAGTATCGGTATAGGATGACCCCAGGGCGATATGGCAATTACCGTACAACCCGCCGAAATTCTCGTCGTAAAGGGTATTGGCCATGAACCGGTCGATTCTGGAAAAGCGCTTATCGGTCAATGAAAACTCTCCGATCCGGCTGGCCCCTTTGTCCATGGAGAGCTGATTTTTTACAAAAACTTCCCCTTTTTCTGCGGAAATGTTCATGGCCACACCATCTTTGAATTCCAGCCGAACATCTTCCACGTAATTGCCGTTTCGGTACGACGGCTGATTGGCGTAGTATACGCCCTGGGTTCCCCGCCAATCCGGAGAAATAAAGAGTTCGAAACTGGGGATGTTGTGTCCGGTGATGCCGATCCATTTTCGCTGGCTGCCTGGCATGATCTTCAGATCGACATGGGAGGATTCCACATGGAAATAGGCGACATCCAGGCTGTTCAGCCAGGTTTTGATAGCCCTGGACTGATCATAAATGGTCTGCCATTCGGATGCAGGAGACGCGTGATCCAGAAAACAGGCATTGACGATCTGTCGGGAATAATCTTCCAAGGAAAGATTGGCATGCTTGGCCAGCTCGTTTGTTGGGAGCATGCACAGGGTCCAGCTGAAAGCCCCTGTTTCTTCGCGTTTGTTCAGGATATCTCGGATAAACTTGCGGGCGACCGCCGCCCTGCCGATTTTTTTTGGGTCGGCTTCGCTCAGGTGGGTGATGGATTCCGGGGCATGCAGATAAATGCTGCCATTGAGCGCCTCGTAGAACTCCCGTTCGCCGGGAGGTTGAAAGATCACCTGTTTGGAATTGGAAAGAAGATAAAACGATTTTTCCATGTTGGGTGTCAGCGTACTCCGTTGCACGGGATTCAGCCCCATTTCAAGGAGTCTGGCATAGAGAATTTCCGCCAGCGGCAGGGCCGGGGAATCATAGCGGATCAGCACGATCCCCCCTTTTCGGAAAGGTTTGGTTCTGGCTGTTTTCAGCCCCCAGATCAGCGTGTCGGCGTAACGGTTCAGTTGAATATCTGTCAGCATTTCGTATCCAGTTATTTGAAAATGATCATTAAGGATGATCTTCTTTCAGAAAAAGACGATGATATTCGGTGTCGGAGAGATGGTCTTTCAGCAGGCGGTTGATGAGTTCGAAAATTACCTGTAAATCGGCATGGTTCAGGGAGGGGATCAGCCGCTTCATCAGTTGATCGTCCGAAAATTTTTGAAGATAGTAAATGACCGTGCTCTCATCGGTCTCCCGGTCCAGTCCGAAACCGACAAGCTCTGAGTATGATTCGACAAAATCGTGGGAGTGCAATTTCATGACCATCCTTTTGCAGCATTTGGTGAAAAATATCTGAATACTTTAATGGAAAAGCGTTTGAAGGTCAATATACACCTACTGTGATCACAAGAAAAATAAAAATTCTTGATGTATCTGTATGGAATTTAGCAACTGAATTTAGATCATGTTTTTGTTGACACCTTTCAATTCCATATTATGATGGATATCAAGAACCTGATGACAATAGCCCGCTCGCCTGAAACGGGCGGTTGGTCGCAGAAGGTTCTGGTCCTTGATCATCGTTTCGGTCCGCCCCCCTCCCGCCCTTCCCCCGCTGGGGGGAGGTGTTGAAATGGCTGATACGATAATCTATGCCCGTTTTGTGGTTTTTTCAGGAAGTGAAAGGGTGAATATGTTGAAACGATTTTTAAGAAATTTCATCCACCCGGAACGATATGCCATTTCGGCCCTCGTTGTTCTCTGTTGGTGGGGGGTTCAGGTTCTGGCTGCGGAATCCGAATTCGCTCTGCTTGAATCCCGGATGACCGAATCCCTGTCCCTGAGCGATTGTTTGTCTTATGTCTATCAGGCCAGTCCGGCGGTCAAGGCGGCAAAGGCATCCTGGAAAATCACCATCGAGAAATACCGGATCGAAACCGGATATCCGGATCCACAGTTCATTACCACCTACTGGTCGCCGGATCCTACCCGAGACTGGAGCAATAAGCGATTCGACGCATCGATCACCCAGGTCATCCCGCTTCCGGGAAAACTGGCGGCTGCCGGAAGGGTGGCGGAAACCGAATCCCAGATCGCCCGGCTGGAGCTGGACCGGACGGTTCGGGATATCGCCGTCCAGGTGCGGGAGTCTTACCACGAACTGTTCTATATCCGTGAGGCAGTTCGGATTGCGGATCTCAACCGGCAGGCGCTCGATCGCCTCCGAAAAATCGGCGAAACGGCGTATGCCGCCAACCGGGTGGCACTTTATGATGTGCTGAAGGCCCAGTCCCAATCCGGTCAGGTTCAGTACGACGTGTTGCTGCTTCAGGAACTTGAACGAACGGAAATTGTCCGGTTGAATGCCCTGATGAACCGTCCGCCGGAAGCAGACATCGGGCGACTCATCGAAGCGCCCATGCAGCCGCTGATCTATGAACTGAAGGATATTTTCGAATTGGCGGAGGTAAACCGGGAGGAAATCCGTCAGACTGCTGCTGGAGCTGCCAAGTCCCGGGCCGAGGCGGATGTGGCCCGTTACCAGAACCTGCCGGAATTTATGGTGGGATTTCAGTTTGAATACGATGCACCGGAAACGCCTGAGGCCCCGGCAAACAACAAGTATGGGATTCAGTTTGGCATGACCCTGCCGATCTGGGGAGAAAAGAATGCCGGAAGGCGGGAAGCGGCCCGGGCTGGCGTTGAAAAGGCAGCCGCTCTGGCAGGTGTTCAGATCAACGATGCCCGCGCCATGATCCGGGAGACGTTTTTCCGGCTGAAGAATGCCGAAAGACTGGTGACGCTGTATCGCGATCAACTGCTGCCCCAGGCTCAAAAGGCCATGCAAACGGCTGAAATCTGGAACCGTGAAGGCCAGGGCGGTTTTTCCGATTATGTGGAGACCGAAGCGGTCTGGTACAATTTTCAACTGGCGCTGGCCAGATCCCGGGCCGATTACGGCAAGTATCTGGCAAAGCTGGAAGGTATTGTCGGCATCAGCCTGACAGGCGCCGAACCCGCAGAGGGAAATGTCCCTGACCAGAATTCATTGCCAAAGGTGTCTTCGCCATGAAGCCATACCGGACAATGCAACGGTTGCAAAACCGAAAATTTTGGCGTATCAATCGGCCGTTTTGGTCTGCTGATGTCCGGGGGACACTGTTTCTGGTGGCGGCAATGGCATGGGTATGTTCCGCTTGTTCCGGTTATCAGAAGCTTTCGGCCGACTATGAGGCTTATCAGCCACCGATCCTTGCTGCTGTTTCGGAATCCCGGCTGCCGGAGTCCGCAAACCGTCCGTTGGTGGCGGATGATTTCCCGAATCAGCAGAAAAAGATCGATGCGATGAGGGCTGCATGGTCGGTTGCGCTGGATGCCCCGGCGAATGACTCGCGGTTTTATTCACCGTCCCCTGAAAAACTGACGGCCCTGGAACCGGCCGCCGGTGATGAGGCGAAGGCGATCCGTTCGCTCTCTCCGGAATTCTCTCTCGAAACCCTCCAGGTCCTGGTACTTCTCAGAAATCCTGGAGTGATCTCTGCTGAAAACGCATTTCGGGGAAAGCTTCATGCGTATTCACAGGTTTTGGGGCTGGATGAAGTCTTGAGGCAGTATGCGGCCTTTACCCAGTCGGTGATGACTGGTGTTGGAAGCTTGATGGACAAGGAATCATCCGCCATGAAATTTCCCTTTCCCGGTATCCTGGCCTTGAAAGGAGAGATCGTCAACCAGGAAGTCATCATTTCCCGGCAGGTTCTCGAGACCGCCCGCAAGACAGCCGTTTCCGAAGCCCGCAGACTTTACTGGAAGTTGCATGCCAATCGCCGTTTTCAGGAAATTACCCAGGTTGCGCTGTCCCTTCTCGATCAGCTCGAACTGTCTGCCAGGAAACGCTATGAGGTTGGCCAGGAAACGCTTCAGGAGGTGCTACGGGTCCAGATTCAGCAGATCAAGCTGGCAGAAGAACTGCGAACGCTCAAAGAAGACCAGAAAACCCTTCATGCCGGCATTCGAAGTCTGCTCGATCTTCATCCTTCAGCCGTCAGCGGAGTTCCGCAATCCCGTGATCCCCGCCGGGAAGTTGTGGACATCGACAGGATATCGGCTTTGGCTTCAGAGAACAGTCAGGAGCTGAGAACGATCCGGTCCATGATCGGCAGGATGGAGCGGATGATCGAGATGGCTGAAACGGAAATTTATCCGCCGTTTACCCAAAACCTTTCCCTGTTTGAGAACAATGCCGTTTTTCAGGTTGGCGCCATCAACAGTGGAAAGGCTTCCTCCGATGTATCCACTGGCGATGGGCTGCCCAAGAATCCATGGTTCGGGTTAGAAGATGCGTATTTACAGGAAACACGGGAGAATCTGCTGGCCCTGCGGTCGGATCTGAAAAAGGCGGAAAACGATACCCGATTCAAGGTTCGGGACGGCTGGTTCCGGCTGGATCAGGCCATACGGGAAGAACGGCTTTATACAAAAAAAATTACCGAGCTTTCCCGTCTCTCTTCGGAAGTTACGGCGCTTCGATATGAGGCAGGGGTAGCCGAACTGAGGGATGTCATCGAATTTTATATGATATGGTTTGATGCACGCTTGTCCGGAGAGCGCAAAAAAGCAGAAATAGGGATTACACGGGCCAATCTTGAAGAAATTGTCGGAATATCCTTTTAAGGCGGCTCATATCGTATAATCATCCCGAATGATGGTATGTTAAATTCACATGGATGAACAGGATATATTTGGCTGGAGAGATCGCATGCTGCATAAACTATCTGTTAAAATCATTCCGGCCATTCTGGCGGTCATTCTGGTTATCTGCGCCGCCTGGTTTTTGGGCTATCGGCAGGGAATGGGCCGGCAGGCTTCTGCGCCGTCGGGCTCTCGTCATCTGCTGTTTTACCGGAACCCCATGAACCCGGCCATTACCTCTCCGGTTCCAGCCAAGGATGAGATGGGCATGGATTATATTCCGGTTTATTCGGACGATGCGGCAACACCAGCCAAGTCATTGCAGGCGCAGGCGGATGATTTTTTCAGCGAAGACATCCCTGTTTTCGGCCTTGGGACGGTAACGATGACGGATCAGGGTATCCAGCTCTCTGGCGTTCAGGTGGCTGTGGCCGTACAGGAAAAAATCCAACGGGCGCTGCGCACTGTGGGACTGGTGGTTCCGGACGAGACCCGCATCCACCGGGTGCAGACCAAGGTCGGCGGCTGGGTTGAAGCGCTTTTAATCAATTATACTGGTCAGTTAGTTCAAAAGGGCGGCCCCATTCTTTCGATTTATTCTCCGGAGCTCTTGAGCAGTCAGGAGGAGTTCGTCAAAGCCCGGGACCTGGCGTCTCATTTGTCCTCAGCCGCAGGTGATCGGGCGTCCGCTCACGGACTTCGTCAGTCCGCACGACGTCGGCTGGAACTCTTCGATGTTCCGGCAGACTTTATCGACGCGCTCGAACGTTCCGGAAAACCCCGGCGAACAGTCACCCTGCTTTCTCCGGCGGATGGTTTCGTAACAGCCAAGGATATATTTCCAGGTCAGGAAGTCAAGGCGGGCATGGAGCTGTATACGGTAACGGATCTTTCGGTCGTCTGGGTGGATGCCGAGGTTTATGAATACGAGGTCCGCGATGTCCATGTCGGTCAGGAAGGCATTTTGACAACGACATTCGATCCATCGCTCCAGCTTGCCGGAAAAATTGCCTACATTTATCCGACATTGAACCGCGAGAGCCGCACTTTGAAACTTCGGTTCGATTTCGGCAACACAGATTTACGCCTGAAGCCCGGCATGTTTGTGGATGTCAATCTCCAAATCGATTATGGAGAGAGTGTCGTCATCCCCGATTCTGCGGTGATGGATTCCGGAACCCGCCAGGTCGTTTTCGTAGATAAAGGGGACAGTCGGTTCGAGCCCCGCCTGGTGAAAACAGGCGTTCGAACCGAAGGAAAAACCCAGGTGCTGTCGGGTGTAAAGCCTCACGACTGGGTGGTGGTACGGGCCAATTTTCTGCTCGATTCCGAATCCCGCCTCAGCGCCCTGATCGATGCGGCGTTGGCGAACAAAAAATAACTGCCAACAGATAACAGATAACTGAATTAAACTGCCCATGATAAAACGTATCATCGCATTTTCCGCAACCAACCGCCTGCTGGTAGTCATGGCTACGATCGCTGTCATGGTCATGGCCGTCTACGCCTTGCAGTCCATCCGCCTGGATGCGTTGCCGGATCTGTCCGATACCCAGGTGATCATTTATTCCAAATGGGATCGGTCTCCGGACATCATCGAGGATCAGGTGACCTATCCCATTGTTTCGACCCTGCTCGGGGCTCCGAACGTCAAGGCTGTTCGGGGCTTGTCGGATTTCGGTTTTTCGTATATTTACGTCATTTTTAAGGATGGAACCGATATTTACTGGGCCCGTTCCCGGGTGCTGGAATATCTTTCCAAAATTCAGTCCCGGCTTCCCGAAGGGGTTCGAACGGAGCTTGGGCCAGATGCCACCGGTGTTGGCTGGGTCTATCAGTATGTTCTGGTGGACCGCTCCGGAGAACATTCTCTGGATCAGCTCCGATCCTATCAGGACTGGACCCTGCGCTATGCTGTCCAGTCAGTTCCCGGCGTGGCGGAGGTTGCATCCATTGGCGGGTTTGTGAAACAGTATCAGATCACCGTAGATCCCAATCGGCTGTCGGCTTACGGGATTTCCTTCACCATGCTGACCGCCCTCATTCGAGAATCCAACAATGAGGTGGGAGGCCGGCTGATCGAGTTTTCAGGTGTTGAATACATGGTCCGGGGGAGGGGATACAGCCGCAGCATTGCGGATTTCGAAAATATCGTGGTCAAGGTCACCCCCGGCGGTACGCCGGTGCTGCTCAAAGACATCGGCCGGGTGGAACTGGGGCCCGACATCCGCCGTGGGGTTTCTGATCTGGATGGAAAAGGGGATATTGTGGGCGGTATCGTGGTCATGCGTCACGGCGAAAACGCCCTGAACGTCATTGGCCTGGTGAAGGAAAAACTGAAAGAAATTTCGCCTTATCTCCCCAAAGGGGTTGAGATTCTTCCCGCCTATGACCGGTCTGATCTCATCACCCGTGCTTTGGATACGCTGTCTCATGAGCTGAAAATCGAGATGAGCATCGTCTCGGTGGTCATCCTGGTTTTTCTCTGGCATATACCGTCTGCCATCGTGCCTATCGTCACGATTCCGGTCTCGGTGCTGATTTCATTCATTCCGCTTTATTTCATGGGGGTTACGGTCAACATCATGTCGCTGGCAGGCATCGCCATTTCCATCGGGGTACTGGTGGACGGGGCCATTGTGGAGGTTGAGAACGCCTATAACAAGCTCTATCACTGGCAGGCGGAAGGCCGGAAAGGCGACTTTCATCAGGTGCGGCTGGAAGCCCTGATGGAAGTGGGGCCTTCGGTGTTTTTTTCGCTGTTGGTCATCGCTGTGGCGTTTCTTCCCATCTTTGCGCTGGTGGATCAGGAAGGCCGGCTCTTCCGGCCTCTGGCATACTCCAAAAATCTGGCCATGGCGATCGCCGCCATTCTGGCCATTACACTGGATCCGGCCATGCGGATGTTTTTTACCCGTATGGACCCGTTTTCATTCAAGCCGGCATGGCTGTCCCGGCTTTCCACCCATGTTCTGGTCGGCGCCTATCATCCGGAGGAGGCGCATCCCATCAGCCGGACCATCTTTAAAATCTATGAGCCTGCCTGCCGGTTTGTTCTGGCCTGGCCCAAATCCGTGATCGCCGCCTCTGTGGCCATGGTTGTGCTGAGCATACCGATATATCTGAAGCTGGGTTCCGAGTTCATGCCGCCGTTGAATGAAGGAACTATTCTTTACATGCCGACAACGTTTCCCGGTATTTCGGTGGCTCAGGCCCAGGAACTCTTGACCACGCAAGACCGGGTGCTGAGGGATTTTCCGGAAGTGGAGCGGGTTTTTGGAAAAGCCGGCAGAGCCGATACATCTACGGACCCGGCCCCTTTTTCCATGATGGAAACAACGGTGGTACTCAAATCTGAAAATATGTGGAGAGGCAAAAACCGGTGGTATTCCGCATGGGTTCCGGAATGGCTGAAATTTATGTTTCGCCCGATCTGGCCCGATCACATTTCCTGGGAAGAACTGGTTGCAGAAATGGACAAGGCCCTGCGCATTCCAGGTGTCACCAACGCATGGACTATGCCCATCAAGGCTCGGATCGACATGCTGACGACCGGTATTCGCACACCGGTCGGTATCAAGATTCTGGGATCGGATATCATGGAGATCGAACGGATCGGACTGGAGCTCGAACAGGCCATCCGCCTCATTCCGGGAACCCGGAGCGTGTTTGCCGAGCGAGTGGCCGGCGGCTATTTCGTGGATTTCGAGCCGCGCCGGGATCAACTGGCCCGATACGGACTGACCATTTCTGCCGTGCAGTCGATCATTACCGGCGCCATCGGTGGGGAAAACATCACCACGACCGTGGAGGGAAGAGAGCGTTATCCTGTCAACCTGCGCTATCCGCGTGAACTGCGGGAGGACATGGATAAACTTCGGAGGGTTCTGGTGCCAACGCCGATGGGGGCCCAGATTCCGTTGTCGCAGTTGGCGGATATCCGACTTTCGCAGGGGCCGGCCATGCTTCGGGATGAAAATGGATTTCTGGCGGGTTATGTTTATGTGGATATTTCCGGCAGGGATATGGGCGGTTATGTGGAGGAGGCCAAACAGCGGGTGAACGATCTGAAATTGTTGAAACCCGGCTATCTGCTTCAATGGAGCGGTCAGTACGAAAACATGATACGGGTTCGGGAACGGCTTCAAATTGTCATCCCCATCACGATTCTGCTGATCTTTTTTCTGCTGTACCTGAACACGCAATCGGCTTTCAAAACCACCGTGGTCATGCTGGCCGTTCCTTTTTCCGCCATAGGCGCCATCTGGTTGTTTTATTTTCTGGATTACAACGTTTCCATCGCCGCCTGGGTGGGGATGATCGCACTGATGGGCCTGGATGCCGAAACCGGGGTTTTCATGCTTCTGTTTCTGGACTTGTCCATTGACGACGCCAAAAAACGGGGAAGACTGAATTCTTCCGAAGAGCTGGATGAAGCCATCCTGCATGGGGCCGTCAAACGGGCGCGTCCCAAAATGATGACTGTTGCCGCAGCGTTTATGGGCCTTTTGCCTATCATGTGGTCCACCTCTGCCGGTGCGGATGTCATGAAGCGGATTGCTGCACCCATGATCGGTGGCCTGGTTACCTCGTTCATTCTGGAGCTTTTGGTCTATCCGGCCATTTACAAACTCTGGAAAGGCCGGACGGAGCTGTCGGGTGTCGCCGTGGCCGGCAGATTGAAGGGTCGTATTTCAAACCCGCCCGTACCGGGTGCGATGCCTTGAATGCCAGTGCAATAACGTGATGTCTTTGTCCGAAACGCCATGAGATATTTGTACTCCTCCCCCCAGCGTGGGGAGGCCTGGAGGGGGGCTCATTTATATTTAACTATTTAAATACAAAGGAAATAATTATGAAAAAGTTAACAGTGACAGTACTGATATTGATGGTGTTGGGCATTGGAGCCGCATGGGCCGCATCTTCGGGTCATGACCACGGTTACGCTATGGGGAAAATGCTGCGGCATACCACGGTGGATGGATATGGCTTCATGTATCATATGCTGAACATGGACGAACGCAATTCAGCGATGAAGGGCATGGAAGGAATGGAAATGCCCGGGATGAGCAACAGTCCGGATATTACGAATCATCTGGTGGTTTATGTCACGAATCCGGGCGGAAAACCGGCTTCCGGAAAAATCGGCTTCTGGATCACCGGGCCGGACGGAAAGGAACAGAAAACGCTGACCATGGGGATGCACAATGGGTATGGTGCGGATGTCATTTTCAAGGAAAAAGGAATATATCACGTCAAGACCAAAGCGGTGATCGACGGGAAAACACTTAACGACGAGTTCACGTATGAAGTCAAATAGCCCGAACGAACGGTAATTATGTACTTCTATCCGGTAATACAGTAAACTTAGAAAAAATTATTAAATCGTGCTGCATGGTTCTGTTGAAATATCTTTTTTAAATTCAGGAAAATGACATGAAAATTATGGTTGCTTTCGACGGAACGAATGTTTCCAATGAAGCCTTGAAACTCGGCATTCAATATGCCCTTGCGCTGAATGCCAAAGTCTATCTGGTGATGTCGATGGTCGGCGGACCCGAAGTGCCGCGTGAGGAATTCGTGCATCATGAACATATGCTCGATTTTGCTCAGGCTCAGTTCATGGAAGCCAAAGTTCCCAGTGAAACACATCTGTCGGTCCGTGGACTCGAGGCCGGTGAGGATCTGGTTCAGTTCGCCACAGAAAATGATATCGAGCTGATCATTATCGGAATCCGGCGACGATCCAAGGTCGGAAAACTTGTTTTCGGATCGACCGCCCAGTATGTTGTGCTGAAAGCCCCCTGTCCGGTTTTATCGGTCAAATAGAGACCGGCCAGCCATGTTTTTACCCACCACGCTGGATGAGGTTGCATCGCTGGGGTGGGATCGACTCGATGTCGTGCTGATCACCGGTGACACTTATATCGACAGCTCCTTTATCGGGGCTGCGGTGATCGGCAAAAGCCTTCTGAAAGCGGGCTATCGCGTTGGCGTCATCGCCCAGCCGGATTTGGTTTCGAAGGCCGACATCGCCCGGCTCGGAGAGCCGCTGCTGTTTTGGGGAGTCACTTCCGGCAGCGTGGATTCGATGGTGGCCAATTACACGGCCGGCGGAAAACGCCGCAAACAGGATGACTATACCCCGGGCGGGCTCAACACCCGCAGGCCGGACCGGGCCGTCATCGTCTACACGAATCTCATCCGCAGATTTTTCAAACCCACCGTTCCGATCGTCTTGGGCGGCATCGAAGCCAGCCTCAGGCGGATTCCCCATTATGATCTCTGGTCGAATACCATCCGCAGATCCATCCTGTTCGACGCCAAGGCCGACATCCTGATCTATGGGATGGGGGAAAAAGCCGTTCTGTCTCTTGCCGACAGGCTGAAGTGTCGGGAGCCTTTTACGGAAATCTGCGGTCTTTGTTATATTGCCGACAGCCCCCGATCCAACTGGATTGAACTGGAATCTTTCGAGCGTGTGGCAGCCGATCCTGGAGCGTTTTCACGGATGTTTCGCCTTTTTTCTCAGAACAATGATCCGGTGACGGCAACAGGACTGTGCCAGAAACACGGTACCCGGTATCTCATTCATACGCCTCCTTGTCCGCCCCTGTCGGTATCCGAGATGGATGCGATTCATGAACTGGATTATGAACGGGATCTGCACCCGTTTTATCGGAAAGCGGGGGAGGTTCGGGCCCTGGACACCATTCGGTTTTCAGTTTCCACGCACCGGGGATGTTACGGCGAATGTAATTTCTGCGCCATCGCCGTACATCAGGGCAGGACCGTACAATCCCGCAGCCAGGCGTCTATTCTGCGTGAAGTGCGGCAAATGACCCATCATCCGGCGTTTAAAGGCGTCATTTCCGATATTGGCGGGCCGACCGCCAATATGTATGGATTTGAATGCCGGAAAAAACAGGCACGCGGGGCCTGCATCGATAAACGTTGCCTGTTTCCCGATATCTGCACGCATCTTCATGTGAATCACGGGCCGCAGATCAGTTTGCTGAAGGCGATTCGCGGCATCAAGGCCATTCGCCATGCGTTTATCGCATCCGGAATCCGCTATGATCTGATTCTTGCCGACCGAAAAAACGGCATGACATATCTCACCGAAATCATCCATCACCATATTTCCGGTCAGATGAAAATTGCACCAGAGCATACGGAATCCGATGTACTGAATCTGATGGGCAAGCCCGGTGTGGACAGCTTGATTGCCTTTAAAAAATGCTTTGATGAAATATGCAGGGCATCTGGAAAGCTCTGTTACCTGACCTATTATTTCATGGCCGCACACCCCGGGTGTACGAAAGAGCATATGCGTGCATTAAAATCCTTCGTGTCCCGCCATCTTCACCTGATTCCGGAGCAAGCCCAGATTTTCACGCCGACACCATCGACCAATGCCACACTGATGTATCATACGGGGGTGCATCCGGATACCGGTGATGCGGTTTTCTGTGAAAAAAGTCCTCAGCAGAAAGAAATCCAGAAGCAGCTCCTGCTCAGGAATAAATGACGTTCATGGGCAACGGCGGAAATTTCCAGATACCGGGCTTTGGCAGAATATGCTGGCCGGCAACGGACAACCAGTAAAGATCTGGCTTGATCTCCCGCAGTTTTCCATCTTCCGGAGGGCGGGCATGGTGGGTATAGGAATAGGTCGCCTGAAAAACGCAGATGCCGAAACCCCCTTTGCGGTTGACGATATAATTCTTGTGAAAGGTATTAAGAGCCAGTTGGTGCGTCTGGGCCACGGCCTCCATTTCGGCGTTGGTGAGTTTTAAAAGGATGTATTTGGAAACCCCCCGCTCGGAAATGCGAATCAGAGACCGGGATTCGCTGCTGCCCACATAGATGGTGGTAATGCACGGAATGCGCTTTAAATACTGAGCCGCAACGATGCCTGCCGTTCGCCTGCCGCCTGCCATGACCGGAAGACCGTAATATTCGAAAAATTTTTTCTGAATGTCTTCGGCATATTTATCGCCTTTTTCATACAGGTCTTTGGAAATATAGCGAAGATTCAGCGCCAGACTTTCGGCGGCTTCGGCGATCGGCCAGTCGATCCGGACATGAAAATGCGACAGACAGTACCGGTCCCGGTTTCGGGATGTGGGGTCTCTCTGTATCAGAAGGCTGTAATCCACCGGCAGCAGAATTCTTAAAAAATCGACAAAATGCGCGGATTCGATGTATTTCTGATTCCTGTCGAAGGTGTTGGACAGTGGAAGGGTCTTGGATTGCAGGAGATTGATTTTAGTCGTTTTGTTTTCGTCGAAAGACCGGATGTATTTTTTGCAGGAAGATGGAATGGTATCTTCGACAAAAATAACCAGAAAAGTATTCTGGCACTCGTATTCAACATCCGGAATCCGGGCGCGCGGCTTCAATTCCCGTTTTTCGACAAAGGGGAAGGCCAGTTTTTTGCAATGAAAATTGTTATAGGAATCTATCAGGCCATACCGGATCATATGCTGATCGAGTTCATCTCTTAAAAGCTCATAATAAGACCTTCTCAGGCGGTTGGCCTGGCTGAGCTCTTCGCGAATACTCCAGTATAACAATGCGGTCTCCTTTTAGGTCGATTTTGAGTCGATGATTGATTGTCTCCGCGTCCGGTACCATCTATTGGCATATGGGTCAAGAGCTTGATTTGCCGTTAAACCTGTCCATCCACTGATAAAGCCTTTCCTTATAATGATAGGATAAATAAGCGGCGATTACACAGAAGAGCATGACGGCTGCCATCAGAACATACTGCTGCTGGTACAAAGATGCGCCCTGGACGCTGAGGGCCAACGTGCCGGGCATCCGGCCGATAGAGGCCATGATGATAAAAAGCTTGAAGGAAATATCGCTGACCCCGAGAAAAAGACAGAGATAATCTTTTGGAAATCCGGGAAACAAAAAAAGAATGAACAGGATGACAGCTCCCTGCCGATGAACCAGTTTATCGAGTTGTTTGATCTGTGCGGCTGGAATCAGTTTTCGAATAAATCGCTTTCCCATCAGTCGGCCGATGGTGAAATTGATGAGGGAACCGACGGCAAGGCCGATGCTGGAATATAAAAACCCGTTAAACGCGCCGAACAGAAAGCCTCCGATGAACCCGGAGGCTTCGCCGGGAATGGGGGCGATGATAACCTGCAGGATCTGCATTCCTATGAAAATGATCGGTGCAGCCATTCCCCAGGAGAGGATAAAAGAGCCAACCGCCTCACGGTCCGACAGCGTGTTGTAAACATGAACGCCCATTTCCCAAATCGGGAGTCTGAAATGGTATCCGGCAAGTATCAGTGGAATGACGGCCACGGTTGCAAATACAGCAGTTTTTCGATGCATCTTTATCGTTTTCTTTCGCGCAGTGGATTAAATAACTGACGCTGATGGTTCAACCTGCGTTTTTGTAGAATATAACACAATCGGCGCGGCAATGGACAGATATCTTTCGGAAGAAGCGCTTTTCATCGGAAACAAACAGCCGATACTTTCTTGACAAATATGACGTCATATTCTATAAAATGACGTCATATTCATATTGTAATTGGTTATAGCCATAAGGACTTGTTCATGATGAATCAAAACCCAACGCGACGGGAAAGAGAGAAGGTCAGGCAGCGACAGGAGATGTTGGCGGCTGCACTGGCTTTGTTTTCCGAAAAAGGGTATCTCAATGTATCCATGCATGAAATCGCGGCAAAGTCTGAATTCGCCATCGGAACGCTGTACAAATTTTTCAGCAGCAAGGAAGAATTATACAGAGCCTTGATCCTGGAACAATCCGACCGCTTTCTTGCCACGCTTTCAAAAGCCATCGAGTCCCCAGGTGATGAGATCGCCAAGCTCCGCCAATATGTCAAGGCAAAAGGGGAGGAATTTCGAGACAACGCCGCCACCATCCGCCTGTATTTTACCGAAACACGCGGGGCAAGTTTCAACATTATGGCTGGTCTCGACCAGGACATCCGCAACCGGCGGGAAACGTTTCTGCATCGGATTGCCGATATCTTCGAATCTGGAATCCACACAGGCCGATTTCAACGGATCGCCGATCCTTACATTCTTGCCGTCGTTTTCGACAATCTGTGTAATTCATTTCTGTTTCTCTGGCTTGAGAATCCTGATAAATATTCATATCCGGAAAATCCGGACATCATTTTAAACATCCTTTTCAAAGGGTTGATTCAACCCTGAACCCTTAGGCCTGCAATGAACCCTGTTTGCTTCCGATTATCACCTGCTGGAGGAATTTCGATGCGATTCCGTAATGTTTGTGTCAGCCCGCTTTCACTTTGGGTGGTTTTTTGTCTGTTATCCGTGTGCTATTTCTTTACGGGGTGCGACCGCAGACCGGTTCAGCCGCCTGCCATGGTACCGGAAGTGGGCGTGATGCCAGTCAGTTTTCAAAAGATTACATTGACAACGGAGCTGCCGGGTCGCACCTCTGCGTTTCGCATCGCAGAAATTCGCCCTCAGGTCAACGGGCTCATTTTGAAACGGCTGTTTACGGAAGGTCAGGACGTCAAGGCTGGGCAGATGCTCTATCAAATCGACCCAGCTCCCTATCAGTCGGCTTTGGAAAACGCCAAGGCGGCTCTTGGCAGGGCTGAGGCAAATGTACCCGCCATTCGGCTGCGGGTAGAGCGTTTTCATGATTTGTTGTCCGATAACGCCGTCAGCCGGCAGGATTACGACGATGCGTTCGCGTCACTGAAGCAGGCCGAAGCAGATGTGGCTTACTGGAAGGCGACCGTGGGCACTGCACAAATCAATCTGGGATATACGGCGGTCAAGGCGCCGATTTCCGGGCGCATCGGTATATCCAATGTCACGGACGGCGCCATTGTAACGGCGTACCAGCCCGTTTCTCTGGCCACCATCCAGCAACTGGACCCCATTTACGTGGATGTGCCCCAATCCACCACCGATCTGTTGAGCTTGAAGCGCCGCCTGAAGGACGGTCGTCTCAAGAAGAACGGAGCAAGTTCGGATAAGGTTAAGCTCATTCAGGAAGACGGCGCCCCCTATCCCCAGGAAGGCGCCCTGCAATTTAGCGATGTTACAGTGGACCCGAGTACCGGATCCGTTATTCTGCGGGTTGTTTTCCCCAATCCGGAAAACATTCTTCTGCCGGGCATGTTCGTCCAGACGGTGATCAAGGAAGGCGCCAATGAACAGGCGATTCTTATTCCGCAACAGGGGGTATCCCGCGATACCAAGGGAAATCCTTTTGCTCTGATCGTTGATGCTGAAAGCAAGGCCGCTTTTCGCCCGCTCACCCTTGACCGGGCTATCGGCGACAAATGGCTGGTATCAGCAGGACTGGCTCCAGGGGACTCGCTGATCGTTGAGGGACTGATGATGTTGCGACCCGGCACGATGGTGAAGGCTACCCCCCTTAACGAGTCGCAACCCGACCATAAACCCTCTGCCAGTTCCGACGCCCAGTCTCAAAAACGAAGTAAAGGAGGCGTCTGATGCTTTCGAAATTCTTTCTTGACCGCCCGGTTTTTGCCTGGGTCATTGCTATCATAATCATGACGGCCGGTGGGCTGGCCATTTACAAAATGCCCATTGCTCAGTATCCCCCTATCGCCCCGCCGGCCATCGCCATTGATGCTTTTTTCCCCGGGGCTTCGGCGGAAACAGTGGAAAATACCGTAACCCAGATTATCGAGCAGAAGATGACCGGTCTGGACGATATGCTCTATCTCTCCGGAACCAGTTCTTCGTCCGGCGCAGCCCGCGTCGAGATGACCTTCGCCCCGGGAACGGATCCGGATATTGCATGGTCCAAGGTACAGAACAAGCTGCAACTCGCCATGGCCAGCCTCCCCGATGTGGTGCAGCGCTCCGGTGTCAAAGTCAGCAAATCCACCAGAAACTTCCTGATTATCGTCGGGCTGATTTCAGAAGACGGCAGCATGAGCGGCGAAGACCTGCGGGACTACGCCCAGTCGAATCTTGAAAAGATACTGTCCCGGGTACGGGGGGTGGGCGAAGTGATGAATTTCGGCACCCAATTCAGCATGCGGATCTGGGTCAACCCCAACAAGCTGACTAACTACCACCTGACCATGGAAGATGTGATTCTGGCGCTCAAGGCCTACAACGTCGAGGTCTCCGCCGGTCAGTTCGGCGGGGCGCCGGCCGTGGAAGGTCAGCGCCTGAACGCCGCCATCATTGTTCAGCATCTGCTCCATACCCCGGCGGAATTCTCCGCCATCCCCATCCGGACCAATCCGGACGGTTCGGTGGTCCGGATCAGGGATATCGGCCGGACGGATCTGAGGGCCGAGCGTAGCGATATCGTTAGTTATTATAACGGAAAACCCTCCGCAGCCATGGCCATTCGTCAGGCTGCCGGCGCAAATGCTCTGGATACCGCCAATAACATCAAACAGAAACTGGAGGAGATGAGCCGCTACTTCCCTTCCGGCATGAAAGTGATTTATCCCTACGATACCACACCGTTTACCAAAGTGGCCATCGAGGAAGTGGTTAAGGCTCTTTTTGAAGCGATTCTTTTGGTATTCGTGATTATGTACCTTTTCATGGGCAATATCCGGGCTACCCTGATTCCCACCATCGCCGTGCCGGTGGTACTGCTCGGAACCTTTGCTGTCCTGGGTTTTTTTGGTTTTTCCATCAACATGCTGACCATGTTCGCTATGGTGCTGGCCATCGGACTCCTGGTGGATGACGCCATCGTGGTGGTGGAGAACGTGGAGCGGATCATGTCCGAGGAGGGGCTCTCGCCCCGGGATGCCACGGCCAAGTCAATGGGCGAGATCACCAGCGCCCTGATCGGCATCGGTCTGGTGCTCTCGGCGGTCTTTGGTCCCATGGCCTTCTTTCAGGGATCCACCGGTGTTCTCTACCGCCAGTTTTCCGTGACCATCATCGCTTCCATGCTCCTTTCGGTACTCGTAGCCCTGATTCTAACCCCGGTTCTCTGTGCGTCATTCCTTAAGCCCATAACTGCTGGGCATGAACCGGCGGATAAAACGGTCTTTTTCCTGCGCCCTTTTTTTCGATGGTTCGATCGGACTTTTGCAAGGACCAGGGACATTTATGTAGGGATCGTCGGCCGATCCTTTTCAAGAGCAGCGCGATACACGGTGTTGTACCTTTTGATTGTGACGGCAGTGGGATTTCTCTTTCATCGAATGCCCACCTCCTATATTCCGGATGAGGATCAGGGCATCCTGCTGGTACAGGCCATACTGCCGCCGGGTTCAACCCTGGAACAGACTGAAAAAATCATGAACAAGGTACGAGATCATTTTCTGGAGCATGAGAAAGACGGGGTGGGATCCTTCATGTCGATTGCCGGAACGAGTTTTGGCGGCGATGGACAGAATATGGCCCTGGGATTTGCCAAACTCAAAGACTGGAAGCTGCGCCAGCAGCCGGACCAGAAGGTCAAGGCCATCGCCGGCAGGGCCATGAGAGCATTTTCACAGATAAAAGGCGCCATGGTCTTCGCCTTTCCGCCCCCCCCGGTCATCGAACTGGGGATGGCCGTCGGATTTGATTTTCAGTTGCAGGACCGTGGCGGCCTGGGCCATGAAAAACTCATGGAGGCCCGTAACCAGCTCCTCGGCATGGCCAGGCAAGATCAGCGACTGGTCAGAGTCCGTCCCAACGGCATGGAAGATGTGGCCGAATACCACATCGACGTGGATTGGCAAAAGGCCGGGGCACTGGGGATTTCCATCGCATCCATTCACAACACTATTGGAGCGGCCTTCGGCAGTGCCTTTGTCAACAACTTTATCCAGGGCGGTCGGGTTAAAAATGTCTATGCCCAGGCCGATGCCCCCTATCGTATGCTTCCAAAGGATCTGGAAAAACTCTATGTCCGCAACCGCGTGGGCAAGATGGTCCCATTTTCTTCCTTTGCCTCCTGCAGATGGGCTCAGGGGTCTCCCAAGCTGGAGCGCTACAACGCCTTTCCGTCCATCAACATCTGGGGCGAACCGACCCCGGGTCACAGTACCGGCGAGGCCATGGCCGCCATGGAAGAAATCGCGGCAAAGCTGCCCCAGGGGATCGGCTTTGACTGGAATGGACTGTCTTATCAGGAGCGGATGGCGACGGCTCAGGGGCCTATTCTCTACGCTTTTTCCATTTTCGTCATCTTCCTTTGCGTGGCCGCCCTGTACGAAAGCTGGACCATCCCCTTCGTTAACCTGTTGATGCTGCCGCTGGGGGTGCTAGGCGCGATCCTGGCCACTTCATTGCGGGGGCTGCCTAACGATGTCTACTTTCAGATCGGATTTCTCACCACACTTGGCCTTTCGACAAAAAACGCCATCCTGATCATTCAGTTTATCAAAGAACGGTTGAGACATGGCGACAGCCTTATCGATGCAACCCTTGGCGCCGTAAAAATACGATTCCGACCCGTCATCATGACCTCCCTGGCTTTCTTTTTCGGGGTGCTGCCGCTGGCCATCGCCACCGGCGCCGGCGCCGGCGCCATGAACGCCATCGGCACAGCAGTTTGTGGTGGGATGCTCTCCGCCACATTCATTGATCTCATTTTTATCCCACTGTTCTTTGTCCTTGTATCCAAAATATTCAAGAAAAAAGAAAAAGGGCAATCCCCTGAATACGCTCTTGTCTCCTCCGCAGCCCAGGAGGTGAGGTAACATGAGAAAGCAAATCGCACTTTCACTTGCAGCGTTGATTTTCATGGGCGGCTGCTCCATGGCCCCCAACTACATGCAGCCCTCTGCGCCGATTCCGCCAGAATGGCCGCAGGGACCGGCCTATAAAGATTCGCAAACCACATCTGAAGCACAGGCTGCATGGAAACTGAACTGGCAGGCGTTTTTCACCGACCCCAAACTGCAACAGATTATCGAGACGGCTCTGAACAATAACCGGGATATGCGGCTTGCCATTTTGAACGTTGAAAAAGCAGCAGCTCTCTATGGCATTCAGAAAGCCGAGCTATTTCCATCACTGAATGCAGCGGGCAGCATGACCAACCAATGGTATCCCGCCGACCTGTCGTCATCCGGAAAAGCCACCCTTCAGGAAGAATACAAAATCAGTCTTGGCGTCGCTGCTTGGGAAATCGATTTTTTCGGACGCATCCGCAGCCTGAAAGACAGTACTCTGGAAGCCTATCTGGCATCGGATGAAGCCAGGCGCAGCACACAGATTCTGTTGATCACGGCTACTGCTGGCGCGTATCTGAATCTGGCGGCAGATCGTGAAAATCTGAATCTGGCCAAAACCACATTGCAGAGCCAAGAAGGCGTTTACAGGATCATCAACCGTCGCTATCAGGTCGGGCTTGCCAACGAAGTGGACGTGAAACGCTCGCAAACCCAGGTGGACATCGCCCGTGGGGACATCGCCCGGTTCACTCAACTGATCGCCCTGGATGAAAATGCACTGAACCTGCTTCTGGGGTCATCTGCACCGGCTGATGTTCTATCGGTAAATCTGTCCGATATTCTGGGCCCGCAGGCCGTTTCTTCCGGAATTTCTTCCGAAATCTTGCTGAACCGGCCTGATATTCTGGCGGCTGAACACCGGCTTAAGGCTGCCAATGCCAATATCGGCGCGGCGCGCGCGGCGCTTTTTCCTCGCATTTCACTAACAACCGGAGTGGGAACTGCCAGCAGCGACCTGGGCGGACTTTTCGGTTCCGGCTCCGGAATATGGAACTTTGCACCCATTATTATCACGCCCATATTCGATGCCAGGCTCTGGTCGGCCTATGACGCGGCCCGGATCGAAAGTGAAATTGCGCTAACTTCGTATCAAAAGGCAATTCAAACGGCTTTCAGGGAAGTTGCCGATGCACTGGCCGTTAATGGGACCGTGGGTGAACAGCTTTCGGCCCAGCAGTCTCTGGTGAATGCTGTCGAAATTATTTACAGCCGGTCAGAGGTGCGATACCAGAAGGGCATCGACAGCTACCTGAGTGTCCTCGATGCTCAGCGTTCCTTGTACTCGGCCAGACAGGGGCTTGTAACACTCCGTCTGGCAAGGCTTGTCAACCAGGTGCGGCTTTATGCGGTATTGGGAGGTGGCGGTGAATAGTTTTCAGCAGGATGCGCTCTGTTCATTCCAGTGTAAAAGGGCTGTGGTGGCCAGCAGTTTTACCGATCTAATTGCGAAGGAGAGAGTATGACATTACACAATAAAATGCTGATATTGGTTGACGGTTCCGAACGAACCTTACAAACGGTTAATTATGTTAAGGATTTTCTGCCCGTTGATGAAACTACGCGGATTGTGCTGTTCCATGTCTTCAGCGGCATGCCGGAAGAATATCGGGATTTGGCGCAGGAACCCACTTGCGTGAAAGTCGTAGATCAATTGAGAAAGCGGGAAACGCAGGAGAAAGAAAAAATCCGGGGGTGTCTGGACCAGGCGAAAAACATTTTGATCTCAGGCGGATTTCCGGAACGGTCCATTGAAATCAAATTTCATCGCCTGGAAAAAGGGGTCGCCCGGGACATCATAGATGAAGCTAAGAAAGGCTACACCGCAGTCGTCATGAGAAGGCGGGGGATGGGGGCATTAAAAAATATCATGCTGGGCAGCGTTGCCGTCAAGCTGTTACAGGCGTTAACATTCATTCCGATTCTAATCGTGGGGCAGGCCCCTTCCGTCAAGAAAATTTTATTGGCTGTGGATGCTTCACCGGCTTCGATGAAAGCGGTTGAATTTGTCGCTTCATTGTTAGGCGGCCTTGGGTATGCGGTCTGTATATTTCATGCAATCCCCGGCTTGGGGGCGATCCATTTCGATCTTTCTGAAGGTTGCAGGCCGGAGCTTCCTGAAGCGGATGTGTCTGATAGCTGCCTTGAAGCTTTTAAAATAAAAGTGGCGCGACTGTTTCAGGATGTAAAACACAGGCTGATCACATCCGGGTTTGAATCTGAAAAAATATCTGAAAAAATAATTTCCGGTGTGCGCAGCCGATCCGATGCCATTGTCAAGGAGGCAGAAGACAGCGGTTTTGGCACGATTGTTGTCGGGCGAAGGGGCCTTTCAAAAGTTGAGGCGTTTTTCATGGGCCGGGTCGGTCATGAAGTTGTTTATGGAGGGAAAAAATTTACGGTTTGGGTAGTATAGGCAGGCAGGAAATATGAAAACACCTTTTGGGATTCGGCAATCAATATCTGGCGTTTCCCGGCGGTCTGGCCCGGAACATCCTCGGAACATCCCCGGGCCGTCGTGGGGCTGACCGACATCTTCAGCGCGCCTGAACCTGAAAACCATGCTGGAGCCCAACCTTTTTACGGTTTCCATTCCCTGGAAGCTCCTTCAGGAAATGGAAATCAATGTGAAAGGCAGCTTTCTATAAAAGCGGATATGGAAGGTACTGACTTCATCACGTTCTACTGGATCTTTTCAGTGACCGTTATGTGATATCACCCATAAAATCTGAAGCAAAAGATTCTTTTAATGGGCCGACAATAGGCTCCAGTTCCGGCAAAGGAATTGTTCTGACAGTCATGCCGTTTCTTTTTGCCTCTTTTATGAAAACTTCCTCAGCTTTAGAATGCTCTGTAATGATAATCTGCTTGGCCCATTCATGCTTAGCACCCCAAGCCTGTTTAAAAAGATCTTTAACGTCATGTTCGCTTGGCGCTTCATCCACCACCCGTGAAAGGACATTCCCGAGTACAAATGTGCTGGCTGCATCCATCAGAACAAAAATATCATAAGGTTCATTCTGTACAAACAAGAATGAATCATTGACTCGCATGACAATCCATGCTTGATTTACATGAAACTGATCCGGAGTAAGCATGATTATCCCTTCATGAGCGCGGCCACACCCGGCAGTGTTTTCCCTTCCAGAAGCTCCAGAAACGCGCCGCCGCCGGTTGAAATATAGCTGATCTTGTCTGCCTTGCCCGAGCGGTGGACAGCGGCGTCGGTATCGCCGCCGCCGACAATGGAGATGGCGCCGGAGGCAATGACATGATCGACCATATCGAACGTTCCCTTGCTGAAGGGCGTCATTTCGAAAACTCCCATGGGGCCGTTCCAGACAACGGTTTTGGTGTTTTGAAGGGCTTCGGCATAGAGAAGCGATGTGGCGGGCCCAATGTCGAGAATCATCTGATCTGCAGGGATTTCCTGTACCGGAAAAACAGCCGTAGCCGCCGTGGCTTCCACCTCTTTGGCTGTAATGCCGTCTATAGGCAGAAAAATCCGGACCCCTCTCTCTGTTGCTTTTTTCAGGATCATGCCGGCGGTTTCGATTAAATCGGTTTCCACCAGGGATTTTCCGGTCGAAAGCCCCATGGCCCGCAGAAACGTATTGGCCATGGCCCCGCCAATGATGATCTTATCCACATGCAGCAGCATGTTTTCGAGGGCAGCCAGTTTGCTAGACACTTTGGCCCCGCCGATAACAGCCACCAGAGGCCGTTCGGGCGTTTGCATCGCTTTGTCGAAATAATCGATCTCGTTTTTCATTAGAAATCCGGCAACCGATACGGGCGCAAACCGTGTGATGGCCTCAACCGAGGCATTGGCCCGGTGAGAGACGGCGAATGCATCGTTTACGTAGACATCGCAGAGTCCGGCAAGGGCCTTTGCAAAGGCGTCTTCGTTCTTTTCTTCTTCGGGATGGAACCTGAGGTTTTCAAGAACCACAACATCTCCGGGCTTCATGGCGGCAATCATTGCCTGAACCCCATCCCCGATACAATCCGAAGCCAGTTGAACCGGTCGGTTCAGAAGCATTCCCAGTCGCTCAGCCGCTGGTTTCAGGCTGAATTCAGGCGTCGCCTTTCCCTTGGGCCTTCCCAGATGGGAGGCGACGATGATTCGAGCCTTCTGGTCCAAGGCGTATTTCAGTGTCGGCAGCACGGCCTGAATGCGGGTGTCATCGGTGACCTGCTGCTGCTTGTTCAGCGGCACATTGAAATCCACACGGATCAAGAGCCGTTTTTCTGCAATGGCAACATCTTTAATCGTTTTCATGGCTGCTTTCCTTTTTTTCAGATAAACGTCGTTGAAGATCTTTCTTTCGGGACCATCTTCCCAGAAATCCCATCATTCCAGCAGCATAAGCCCTGTCGATATTTTTTTCCTGAAGTTTCAATCCGCCGGCCTCTGCCATGGCCGTCCGCAAACAGTCGGTTTTGTGGCAGCAGGGCACGCAGGATTCGGGTGTGTTTCGAAGACCGTTTTCGCCTTCAGGAAAGACATTGTCGAGTTTACCGAAACAATATGGTGGAAGATCGGATGACGATTTCATGGTTCGATATGGTCAAGCATACTTTAAGTTGTTGCAAACTGCGTTTTGATAACCCTCCGGCCCTCTCCCAGCGGAAAAGACGCCGTTAAAAGCGGTATCCGGAAATTTTATGAAGCCGTCAAATGTTGTATGATGCAAGTTCACGATATATGCTGGAGATATGCCCTTCGTCTGCAAAACTGAAATACCGGTTCTCTCCGATGACGATGTGTTCGTGTACCGTGATTCCCATGATATCGCAACAGAAAATCAGTTTTCGGGTGATGGCCATGTCGTCGCTGGAGGGTGTGGGATCGCCGGATGGATGATTGTGGGCGAAAATGACGGCTGCGGCATGATGGTCCAGGGCGGACTGGACGACTTCACGGGGATAGACCGCGGTTGTTGATAAGGACCCGACAAACAGCGTTTCAACCCCGAGAACCTGATTCTTTGCATCCAGATGAACCATCTTGAAGCATTCACGGCTTTTATCCCGCATATTGTAATAGAGATAATCGAAAAGGGCCTTGGAATGCGAGAGGATGTCTTTCTGGCTGAGCCGCTTTTCCAGATACCGATCCGCCACCGCCTGGATCAGTTTGATGCCGAAAATATTCTGCGGCCCGATGCCAGTGACATCCAGAAGTGATGCCGGTGCTGCCTCGAGAACGCCTTGTAAGGTTTTAAACCGCGACATGGCTTCCTTGGCGGCGTCCTTGCAGTCTTTGCGGGGAGTTGCCAGCGTCAGCAGCATTTCGATCACTTCATAATCGTGAAAACCCGTCAGACCGGATTCCAGGAACTTTTCCCGCAGCCGTCCCCGATGGCCTTCGCCTTTATGGGGTACAGGGCGTTCCTTTGGCTGAACTGCCGGTGTTTCGTCCTGAACTTCCGAAGAATACTCACTGACAGATGATTTCTGGGACATACCGATTCTGCCTTCCGCGCACTCTTTTTCAGTTTTCTGAAAAATCATCGATTTCATGTTTCAGATCTCGTGTCATCAGTTGCCGCACAGCCTCTCTCGGAGATAGCCCTTTGTAAAGAATATGATATACAGCATGAGAGATGGGCATTTCAACCCCAAGTCTGGTGGAGAGATTGTACACCGATTCCGCGGTTTTAACGCCTTCGGCGATGGTACGGGTTTCGGATAGGATATCCGACAGGCGTCTTCCTTCCCCGATTTGTTTGCCAACCGCATGATTTCGGCTCAGGTCTCCGGTACAGGTCAACACCAGGTCGCCGACGCCGGCCAGTCCGGCAAATGTATGTGGATTGGCGCCGAGTTTCAGCCCCAGGCGTCGGATCTCCGCCAGCCCCCGGGTAATCAATGCAGCGCGTGTGTTCAGTCCGAGTCCGAGCCCATCGATCATGCCTGCGGCAATGGCGATGACATTTTTGACGGAGCCGCCCAGCTCTACGCCGATGACATCATCGTGGGTATAAACCCGGAAAGCCGGTGTCGCGAAAACCTGCTGAACCAGAGTGGCCGATTCGGCATTTTTGGAAGCGGCCGTGATGACCGTGGGGGATTGCATCGCCACTTCCTTGGCAAAGCTGGGGCCGGAAAGCACAGCAATTCGGGTTTCGGGAATGTGTGGAAGTGTCTGGGCCAGAACCCCGCTCATGGTTAAAAGTGTCTGATTTTCAATGCCTTTGGATGCCGATACGATCACAGCACTTGCCGGCACATCCGGAGACATGCGCTGGGAAATCGTCCGCATCAGATGGGAAGGAACCACCATCAGAACCAGATCCTTTCCTTCAACCGCCTGCCTGAGGTCTCCGGTTGGATTCAGCCGCTCTGAAAGGGAAACTCCGGGTAGGAACACCCGGTTTTCCCGGAAAGTCGAAATCTGGGATCGCACTTCCGCTTCAAAAACCCAGAAATCGATGGGATAGCCTTTGGTCCCCAGCAGATTGGCCAGGGCCGTTCCCCAGCTTCCTGCCCCGATCACGCCGATTTTTATATCAGTCGAGTTCAACAGGGGCATCGGGTTCGCCGGATTCATCCGGTTCATCTGATTCATCCGTTTCTTCCTCTTTTTCAGCCAGTCTGGCTGCGCTGGTCACTTTTTCGGCGGGCTCCATGCCGATCAATTTGACGCCCTGGGTATTGCGGCTGATAACGGAAACTCCCCGTGTGGGAATGCGTATGAGCTTGCCGTTGTCGGTCATGAGCATCAGATCGTCGTCTTCTTCCACCAGGAGAATGGCCACGACCTTGCCGTTTCGCTCTGTTGTCTTGATCGTGATGACGCCCAGGCCGCCGCGCTTCTGCACCGGATATTCATCGATCGAGGTACGCTTTCCGAATCCGTTTTCGGTGATGGTGAAAAGGGTCTGGCCGTGGCTCAACACTTCCATTCCAACGATGGTGTCTCCTTGGCTCAGCCTCATGCCCCGAACCCCTGCGGCGTTTCTTCCCATGGAGCGCACATCCGATTCATGAAACCGGATGGATTTGCCGAAAGCGGAGCCAAGAAATACATTCAGCGTGCCGTCGGTGATCTTGGCGGAAATCAGTTCATCGCCGTCATCGAGAGAAATGGCGATAATGCCGGCTGCCCGAGGCCTGCTGAAATCCATCAAGTTGGTTTTTTTGATGACGCCGCTGCGGGTGGCCATTATGATATGATAGCCAGCTTCGAATTTCGAAACGGCAAGAACGGCGGTCAGTCGCTCTTCGTTTTGAAAATTCAGTAGATTGATAATCGCCTTTCCACGGCTGGCGCGGCCTGCCTGAGGAATTTCATAGACCTTGCACCAGTAGAGTCTGCCCTGATTGGTAAAAAAGAGGAAGGTGTGATGGGTGGATGCCACAAAAAGATGTTCCACAAAGTCCTCTGCCTTTGTTTCCATCGCGGTCTTGCCTTTTCCACCGCGCCGCTGGCTGTTGTAAAGCGTGATGGGATTTCGCTTGATATACCCGGTTTTGGAGATGGTGACCACCATGTCTTCTTCCACGATCATGTCTTCCAGTGTGATCTCCCGGGATTCATCCAGGATCTGCGTTCGCCGGGGATCGCCAAATTCGGCTTGAATTTCGGTCAGTTCGTCCTTGATCAGTTTGAGGATTAACAGTTCGCTGCCCAGAATCTCTTTGAACCATGCGATGTCTTTCAGCGTTTTGTTGTATTCCTCGATGATTTTGTCCTGCTCCAGGCCGGTCAGCCGTTGAAGCCGCATGTCCAGGATGGCCTGGGCCTGAATCAGCGTAAGGGCAAAGGCGGCGATAAGTCCGGCCTTGGCTTCGGCAGGGGACTGAGACCGGCGGATCAGGCTGACCACGGCATCTATATTATCCAGGGCGATTTTAAGGCCTTCCAGAATATGGGCCCGATCTTCGGCTTTTTTCAGGTCGAACTGGGTTCTTCGGACGATAATCTGTTTGCGGTGACGGATGAAATATTCCAGAATTTCCTTCAGGGTCAACAGTTCCGGACGATTGTTGACAACCGCCAGCAAAATGATGCCGAAACTGCTTTCCATCCGGGTGTGCTTATAGAGCTGGTTGATGATGACTTCGGCGGCCTGGTCTTTTTTAAGACCTATGGCGATCCGCATACCATCCCGGTCTGATTCGTCCCGGATGAAACGGATGCCTTCGAGCTGTTTATCCCGGATCAATTCGGCGATAAATTCGATGAGCTTGGCTTTGTTGACCTGATAGGGAAGCTCGGTGACCACGATGGTTTCGCTGCCGGTTTTCTTGTCCTTTTCAACAATGGTTCTGGCCCGCATGCGGATGATGCCGCGTCCGGTCTGATAGGCGTCGCGGATGCCGTTTTTTCCGTAGATAAACCCGGCTGTCGGAAAATCCGGACCCGGTATGATCTGGATCAGTTCTTCAAAGCTCAGTCCCGGGTTATCAATGATGGCCTTGATGGCCACGATGGTTTCAGTGAGATTGTGGGGCGGAATGTTGGTGGCCATGCCGACGGCAATGCCGGATGAGCCGTTGATGATCAAATTGGGGATCTTGGCCGGCAGAACAGAGGGCTCAGAGAGCGATTCATCATAGTTGGGATTAAAATTGACCGTATCTTTTTCGATATCGTCGAGCATATGATGGGCCAGGCGTTTCATGCGGATTTCCGTATAACGCATGGCAGCCGGTGGGTCGCCGTCGATGGACCCGAAGTTACCCTGGCCATCTACCAGCGGGTATCTCAGGGAAAAATCCTGCGCCATACGAACGATGGTGTCATATACGGCCGTATCGCCGTGAGGATGGTACTTACCGATGACATCACCGACGATGCGGGCGGATTTTTTATAGGGTTTGTTCCAGTCGTTACCTAGCTCGTGCATGGCGAAGAGGACGCGCCGGTGTACCGGTTTGAGGCCATCCCGGACATCCGGAAGGGCCCTGCCGATGATCACACTCATGGCATAATCGAGATAGGATTTTTTCATTTCGCTGTCAATGCGGACACTGGGGCGAATATCGGGTATAGTTTCAATCTCTGTCATGTATAACTACCTTAGTGAAAATATTTATCAACCATGAAAGACACGAAAAAGAGAGGCAATTCCTGTTTTCGTGAGAGAAGGTATTTTCATTGATGAGGGCGATCAGCCCTGATCATGAGTGGTTGTTGGTTCACTGCATTCATTCTCTACCAAGTATTGATAATTGGTGTGATAAATTTCGGTCAGGGTTAGAAAAACGGTCACCACCAGCGGGCCGTAAATGATTCCCAGTATGCCGAAAAGTTTGACCCCTCCCATGATGGACAGAAATACCAGCAGGGTGTGCATGTTGACCCGGTGGCCGACAAGTTTAGGTTTGAATATGTACTCCATGACTACTGAAAGTACCAGATAAAAAATGACGAAAAAAATTCCTGCGGCAAATCTATCCGTCAAATACAGATAAATCGCTGCCGGAATAAACACCACACCCGTGCCGATAATCGGAAGAAAAGCGACCAAGGACATGATCACGCCCCAGAGAATCGGGGATTTGAGTCCGAACAACGAAAAAAGAATACCCCCTGACAAACCTTGTATGAGTCCGCTGAGGCCGTTGCCTATCAGAATCGCGCCGGCCATATCCTTGAATTTTTTGATCAGAATCATATCCTGGTCTTCCGGCAGGGGCGAAAATTCGATGAAAAAGGCAACGAGCCGATAGCCGTCCACTAGAAAATAATAGATGAACATCAGCATGAAAAAGAAATAGAATAAGAAATTCAATATATTGGATGCAATAGCGCTTGCCTGCTGATATAGAAAAAATCCGACGGTTTTCCCTGTTTCGGAGATGGCTTTGTTGACTTCATCGCCGGTCAGCACATAGTTGAATCTGGATAGAAACTGGTTGGTCTTTTCAAGAAGCCGGTTATTTGCCAGAAGCGCTTCCAACTGGTCGCTGATGACCGCATCTTTTCCCATCTGGTACAGTCCGTAGGCTTCCTGAGACAAGGCTCCGACAAAATACACCATCGGAACGAAAAGTATCAGAAATATCAGAAGACAGGTCAGCAGTGAAGACAGAGAGGCATTCAAGAATCTGCGGAAATACTGAAAAACAGCGCTAAAAACGCTGGTAATCACCGAAGCCAGAACAATAACGGACAGAAACGGCCACATCAGCCAGCCCAGCATCAGTACAGAGAGCAGTAAGATGGTCAGAAAATACCACAGCTTTAATCTGTTGACTGAACCGTTCATGGAAGGATTGCATTCTGTGAAATGGGTTACACTGTGAGTGGCCGTCATCTACGCTTTTTTCGGTGGTTCCTGAAATTGGGGATCTGTCGGAAACAACGCCGGAGCCCCGAAACGCATAACATACCGGATGCATTTCGAGGCCGAAAATCAGGACAGGATCGGGCAAAAAAGAACAGCCGATGGCTACTTGCTGACAAATCCTCCGGCAACCAGCAGAAGCAGTACCTCATAAATGACTACCGGCGTATAATTGTGAAAGAAACCATATATGATACCGCCGCCGATAATCGCCGGAACGCCGCAAAACACCAGTATCCCCAGTTTTCTGCTGATATCCATCTGCCGTCTCCTAAAGGTAATCAGTAATCAGTGGTCAGCAATCAGTGGCATATAACCCGATTTTTTTTACTGATGGCTAATTACTGATAGCTTGTTAAAGCAAACAAGTAAAGAAAAAAATGATCAGCGCTCGACGATCATGGCCATTCCCATGCCGCCGCCGATGCACATGGTAAAGAGGCCGGTATGGTATCCTTTGCGCTGCATCTGGTACATGCCGGTGACCATCTGGCGGGCGCCGGTGCAGCCGATGGGATGCCCCAGCGAAATGCCGCTTCCCAGTTCGTTGGGGCGGTCATTGGCAATGCCCAGTTCCCTCATGCATCCGATGGCCTGGGCGGCAAATGCCTCGTTCAGCTCGATCATCTCGATATCGGTCAGGGCCATACCGGTTGATTTCAACACTTTTCGAATCGCGGGAACCGGCCCCAGTCCCATATATGCCGGGTCGAGTCCGCCGGATGCAAAACCTTTGATCCGGACGATGGGCTCAAGCCCCATGTCTTTGGCTTTTTCAGCACTCATCATCAGAACGGCGGCTGCGGCATCGTTGATTCCGGAAGCATTTCCCGCCGTGACGGAACCGTCTTTTTTAAACGCCGGCCGGAGTTTGGCCATTTTTTCCAGGTTGGTTTCCATAGGGCGCTCATCCGTATCAAAGACAATATCTCCTTTGCGGGATGCGATGATGACCGGTGCGATTTCCTTGGCAAAAATGCCATTCTTGATGGCCGCCATGGCGCGATTGTGGCTTAGCACGCCCAGTTCATCCTGCTCCTGACGGCTGATGTCGTACATGGATGCGATGTTTTCGGCGGTGAGTCCCATGTGATAGCCATAGAAAATTTCAAACAGCCCGTCGAAAACCATCAGGTCGTAAATGTCGCCTTTTCCGGTCAGCTCCATCCGGTGCCCCCAGCGGGCTTTGGGAAGCGCCATGGGCGCCAGGCTCATGTTTTCCTGTCCGCCGGCCAGAATCACATCCGCCTGGCCGCTCATGATGGATGCGGCTCCCATGGCAATGGCCTTTAACCCTGATCCGCAGATCTTGTTGATCGTAACCGCCGGCGTCTCTTTGGGAAGTCCAGCCCGGATCATGGCCTGCCGGGCGGTGTTCTGGCCTTGTGCCGCCTGCAGTACGTTTCCCATGATGACTTCATCGATGGCAATCGGTGTTGCCTGGTCATCCCAGGAAAAAGCCTTTTTTTCAAGTTCGATCATTCCCTGGTCTTTGAGTTTATCGGGGGCATTGGCTTTCATGGCGTCGTCGGCGATGGGCCGCAAGCCAGCTTTTTTCAATACATCTTTCATCACCACTGCGCCAAGCTCGACAACGGGAACGTTCATCAAGGCTCCGCCAAAATTTCCGATGGCGGTCCGAGAACCACTGACGATTACCACTTCTCTCATTGAAAAATCCTCCATAACGAAATATGATTACAGCAAACAATCATGGCCGACATGGCCAAAAGCATGGGTCGTTCTCACGGGTATATATGGCAGTCATACCATACATTGATGAATTCGTAAATGAATGACATCAACCCTGCATTTTCGTCGAGTTCCGATCTCCAGATCGAAAAATCGGCGAACAACTGCAGCATATGGCCACTCAACGTTTTTGTGGCCGTACAGATATCATAAACCCTCTGATCCGGACAAACAAAAAGTTACGATGTTGCAGGAAATGTGATAAACTGTCCGTAAATTGCCTTGGGCTTCGCCCTTTACGGACAGGATGCAGCATATACCCGATGTCCTACACCAAGCTCAACGCTAACGGCGACGCACTTCCGAATTCCGCCACATCGTGGTCGATGTAAAATTGAGCTATGCGCCAAGGCGACTCAAAAATATAATCTACCATGATTCATTGCGATAATCTGATAATCCCTAGCATGGAAGTGTGTAACAATGCCGTTATAGACCTATCAAGCCACCGGCAGTGCCCGTGGTACTTACTTTTAAGGAGGCTATTATGTTTAGAAGAAACAAAAAGTTTACCGGCGCTATGCGTGTTAAGATGTTTCAAATCTGTCTGTTTCTTTTGTGCATCGCGGGCTTGAGATTTTCTGAAGCGATAGCTGCGGAGTATTCTCTCACAGCAGCTTCTGATGGTCATCCGGTTATCATGTCTGATCAAATAAATGAAGAAAAAGGTATCTTCAAGTCTGCTGTGAGGTGGCGCAAGGTTGATTTGTTGAAGCGAATTACCCAGACAGACGGGATCATGAAAGGCGATGAGCTTGTTCTCGACCTGTTCCCCGGCACATCGTATCATGCAGTGGTTGATCGTGTTTCCGTCAATGTGCAGGGGGCTGTTACCATACGCGGTCGTATCCGGGAGTACCCATCAGGGTATGTGCTGATTTCTACCACCGGTGAACGCAGCCTTGCCTCTATCCATGTGCCGGAGCTGGGTACGGAATACAAGATCGTTTATGATCCGGCTTCCAGCGCACATTACCTTTTAGAGATCAACCCGTTGATAACGGATAAACTGGAAGATTCGCCCGTGGTGATCCCCCCTCCTCCTAAACCGGAAGAACAACGGGAAATCGAGATGCTACAAGAACAGATGCGCTTCGATCAACAAACCGCCGTTTCCACGATCGATGTTATGGTGATTTATACACCGGCGGCAAAACAATGGGCCGATTCGAGTGGCGGCGGTATCAGCAATGTGGTGGCACAGTCAATGGAAAAAGCGCAGCTCGTAGCGGACAACAGTGTTGCTGATTTTGCCGTACGGTTGGTACATTCTGAGGAGGTTGCCTATACCGAAAGCGGCGATTCGGACACCGATCTGGATCGCTTGCAGAGATTGGGAGATGGTTATCTCGATTCCGTGCATACATTGCGCAATACTTATAAGGCCGACGTCGTGGTTTTTTTCACAAAAGTTGAAGACACCGGCGGGCTTGGTTATCTGCTGGATTCGACATCCGGCAGACCCGAATATGCTTTCTCGATCACCCGAGTGCAGCAGGCAAGCTGGACGTACACCACCATCCACGAAATCGGCCATAATATGGGGTTGCATCATCATAAAGAGCAGAATGTACAACCTGGACCCGGGTTATACGCGTACTCCGCAGGATGGCGGTGGGTCAGCACGGACAGTAAACCTTACTGTTCCGTGATGACGTACGAAGATGGACAGTATTTTTCCGACGGTATAACACATACGCGGGTTGCATATTTTTCCAATCCAGGTCTGACATATATCGGAGCGACAACGGGTAATGCCGCAGACGGCGACAACGCACGGAACGTTCGAGAAATCAAAAACGTCATCGCTGCTTATCGTAGCGCAGCTTCGGTGCTTGGTTCGAATTCCATTGGTACCCGCAACACCATCAAGATTTCCGATTTTTCCGGTTCTATTCCAAGTGGAGGCTTAATCTCCGTGATGGCCTGGGATGCCTACGGGAATGCCATCTCTGAATCCGCTGGAGTTACACCTCTTGTGCTTTACAACCATGGAACTGCCAGCATTTCAGGCTCAAGTCTTGCCGCACGTTTTACAAGCGTTCCAATGCTATACAAGTTTTCAATTGCTTCCCCGAATGTGGTGGTCACCAATGTTAAGAATAGCACGGATGGTACCTTCAAGGTTCCTGTCGTTTATTTTAATGGGATGACAAGCTTTGCTTCCAATTCCATCGGAAACTATAATACCATTAAGATTTCCGATTTTTCCGGTTCTATTCCAAGTGGAGGCTCAATCATTGTCACTGCCTGGGATGCAAACGGCAATGCGATTCCTGAATCCGCTGCTGTTACCCCTCTTGTGATTTATAACCATGGAACAACCATGATTTCAGGTTCAAGCCTTGCTGCACGGTTTCCCATGGGATACCCCATGATTTACCAATTTAATATTCAATCTGCTCAGGTGCTTGTCACCAACGTAAAAAACAGTACCGATGGGAAGTTAAATATCCCTGTCGCTTATACCAGCGGTGTGAATAATTATGTTTCAAACTCAATTGGCAAATATAATACGCTTGAAATTTCCGATCTTTCCGGTTCGATTCCAAGCGGCGCCTTGATCAGTGTGTCGGCCTGGGATACAAGCGGTAACGCCATTCCGGAATCTGCCGGAGCAACACCTCTGGTACTCCACAACCATGGAACAACCAGTATTTCCGGTTCAAGTCTTGCCGCACGTTTCCCCACGGGGTCGCCCATGAGTTACAGCTTTTCTATCGGATCAGCGAAAGTGCTTATCACCAATATCAAGAGCAGCACCGATGGCCTGGTAGAGATTCCAAGCATCTTTTCAAGCGGTATTTCCAAATTTGCGACAAATTATGTAAGTTCTCTTACCACCACCAAGATTTCGGACATGTCCGGTATACTTTCAGCCGGTGGTGCTGCAATCAGTGTTACGGCCTGGGATGCCAACGGAAACGCGATTCCAGAATCGGGAAGTGTGGCTCCTTTGATACTTTACAATTACGGCACAAACACCATTACCGGGTCAGATCTTGCGGGACGCTTTCCATCTGGCTTTCCCGTGCTGTATGAATTTTCCATTGGTTCAACAAGCGCCATCGTCACCAGTTTAACGACCAGTGCTGACGGAACAATAAAAACCCCGACTGTATTTACTATAGGTTCTTATGGTGGCATATAGGCTTTGATCACGTTTCAGACGTTATGTAGATGCGCTTGATCCCAGGTTGTCGCTTGGGATCAAGCGCAAAGTGGTTTCAATTCGACCGATGAGCCTCAGCAGGCCATCCAGAATCGTCAGCGGGTGGGGCGGGCAGCCGGGGATCAACAGATCGACCGGCAGCAGATCGCAGGTTCCATTATGAATTTCTTCATGGTCTCGATAGGGTCCGCCGGAAATGGCGCAGGCGCCGACGGCGATCACGATCTTGGGCTCCGGAACAGCCTCATAGGTTTTCATCAGCGCCACATGCATGTTTTTTGTTACCGGGCCGGTGATCAGCAGCCCGTCCGCGTGACGCGGCGACGCCACAAACTGAATGCCGAACCTGCCAAGATCCCAGCCCACGGTACCCAATACGTTCGTATCAGCTTCGCAGGCGCTGCAACCGCCGGCGCTGACCTGACGCAGTTTCAGGGATCGGGCGAACAGTCGCCGCATTTTTTGATCCAGGGCGACAGCCTGCTGAAATTTTTGTGCATGGCCGATCAGCAGCGCATCACGTTTACGAACAGCCATGCCGTAATGTTTTGTAAAGTGAATCCGTCGAGAAGGACAGATTCGGGCGCACTCCCCGCAGAAAAGGCATGCTCCAATATCCAGCGAGAGACCTGCCGCCTGCGTTATGGCCTGGGTCGGGCAGATCTCCACGCACCGTGAACAGCCGGATAGGCAATCCGTTGCGGTGATAACCGGACGGCCCATGAACCGCTCCGGTAGTTCGGGAGGTGGTCCGTCCGGGAATGTCATGGTCCGGTGTTTCTGATGGATGCGCGCCAGAAGCGAATCTAACATCTTCGTGATATCCTTTAGCGTAATGCTGATTGACCCTGAAAATATTTATTGACCACGAAATACACGAAAAAGAAAGGTGATTCGTGAAAATCAGTCTCTCCAGTCATAGATCATGTCCGCAGTATGACAGGTTGAAACTCTTGTTGCAGAGTGGAAAATCGGAAATCTGCTGATTCCGGAGTGCATAGGCCAAACCGAACCAGTTGTGAAAAGAAGGATCGATAATTTTATAGCTTGAAAACCGACCCTGTGAATCCGTTAGCGCCACATGGCAGATCTCGCCGCGCCAGCCTTCCACCAGGGAGACCGTCAGCCGGTCCGGGGGCAGGGGAGGGGGGGGGATTTGCAACTGTCCGGCAGGCAGATTGTGGAGCTGAATGCGGACAAAGGCGATGGATCGCTGTATCTCAAGCCATCGCACGTGCGCTCTGGCCAGAACGTCTCCCGTGTTCCATGTGGAAACCGGAATCTGGGAAAAGCGGAAAATGCCTTCAGGCATATCTTTTCGCACATCGCGGTCAATGCCGCAGGCCCGGGCTGCGGGACCGACCAGTCCCATGAGTTCTGCCATTTCCCGGCTGACGGCGCCAGTTCCCTCGAACCTGGCCATTACAGAAGATGTTTTCCAGAGTAGGTTGATGGCGACAGTCAGGTCTTTTTCAGCGGTATCGAGACGGCTGAGCAGCACACTGGACATTTCAGCGTCAATGTCGAAACCCACACCTCCGGGCCGGATGGCGCCGCGGCCAAAGCGGTTGCCGCAGATCAGACCCGTCATATTGAGAATATCCCCGCGAATCCGTCCACAGAAGGAGAGCGTGGGAAGATAACCCACATCTCCGGCAAGCGCTCCCATATCTCCAACGTGATTGGCAATGCGTTCCAGCTCCAGCGCAATCCCTCGAACGGCTTGGGATCTGGCGGATATTCGGGTTTCCGAAAGCGCTTCGATCGTCTGGCAGTAGGCGATGGCATGGCCGACACTGGCATCGCCCGAAAGCGTTTCCATATAGTGAATTGTCCGCTTATCCGGGCCGCCAGCCAGGCGCCTTTCGATGCCGCGATACTGATAGCCGAGCGAGATTTCAAGATGGAGTACGAGTTCTCCGTGACATTGAAATCGAAAATGTCCCGGCTCGATGATGCCGGCATGAACAGGCCCGACGGCAACCTCATGGATTTCTTCGCCTTCGACCTGAAAAAAGTCTGCAACGCCGATTTCCGGGGTCTTGTCGGCAACCGAACGTCCGTGGGTTTGCCGGTAAGGGGCATGAAAGCGGATGGCTTTGAGCCAGGGATGTCCTTTGGGGACCAGACCCCACTGTTCGTGAATTTCCCGTTCAAACCAGTGCGCTTGAGCGCAGAGCGGTGTCAGAGAAGGGTAGCTGCTCTCGTCCATGTCGGTGCAAAGCGGTAGGATCCGGGACAGACTGTCTTGTGAGATCATGGCCCACAGACGCAAGCAGCGGCCGTGGATCGGTTGTGCAAACAAGGCGGAGATTCTGCCGCCTTCCTCGATTGCATGGATCACCGCATCTTGAAATGCGTCCATGCCGAGAACGGTAGCGTTCCGGATGTGTTTTGCCTGTCCGCTGGAAAGCGTAAATATTTCAGGTACTGAATCGGACATGAATCATCACTCCTGTACAGTGTATGCTTTCTGTGTCAAACCATCCCGAAGGTTCTTGCAGCTTGTTCCAGAACGTGTTGAAGGAAGGGCGGAATATAGATGCCCAGCACCAGAACCGCAACCCCCAGCAACAGTGGGGGGATGACAGCAAGCAGAGATTCTCTGGGAAAAAGTAAAGACGGATGGTTGCGACTCCCCGCAGGCAATTCCCCTGGTTCACCCTGAGCCATGGAAAGTACGACAGAGGCCATCGCCACAAAAATTATGCACAGGATAAGCAGGTAAGCGGCGGCAATGACAAATCGCCCCTGATCCAGGGCGGATTTCAGAATGACCAGTTCACTCAGAAACGTTCCAAAAGGGGGAGAGCCCGTGATGGCCAGAAAGCCCATGACCCACAAAGCCCCGGAAAACGGCAGAACGCGTGTAACGCCGCGGACTTCCCGGATGGATTTGGTCTGATAGACGGCCAGAATATTTCCGGCTACCAGAAACAGCATGCCTTTGGTCAGGGAATGATTGACCGCATGAAGCATGGCCCCATATCCGGCATTGGCGCCCAGACCGACGGCAAGCGATAGGATGCCGACATGCTCGACGCTGGAATACGCCAGCATTCGCTTGAAATCCAGTTGGCGCAGCATGAAGGCTGCAGCCACGATCATCGAAAAAAGGCCGAATCCCAGCAGCAGATTCTGGCCGAAAAGGCTCAGCCCTGCGGCCAGCAGAACCTGTTGAATCCGCAGTATGGCCAGAAAGGCGCAATTTAGGAGCGCGCCGGAGAGCAGTGCGGAAATGACCGAAGGCGACTCGCTGTGCGCATCCGGCAGCCAGGTGTGCATCGGCGCCAGTCCCAGTTTGGTGCCATAACCCACCAGCAGAAAGAGAAACGCGGCTTTCAGCCAGGGGACATGCAGCAGTGAGGCCTTTGCTGTCAGGCTGGAAACCAGCATCGGCACATGGTCATTTTCCGCCAGGGTGGCGGCGACGGCCAGAAAAAAATTCCCCAGCAGGGCCAGCGCAATGCCCACCGAGCAGATCATGATATATTTCCAGGTGGCCTCAAGAGATCTGCGGTGCCGGTGAAAATAAATCAGCGGGGCGCTGGCCAGCGTTGTGGCCTCAACAGCCACCCAGATCAGCCCGAAATGCTGGCTGACGGTCACCAATGTCATCATTGCCAGAAAAAGCAGCAGGCAGCCGACAAAGGCCGACTCCCTGGAATTGGTAAACAGGAAGTCTTCTTGAAAATCCTGACGTTTTCCCCAGTTTTCTCGCTGCAGATATCCCAAGACATACAGGGATACCATGGCGAACAGCGCGCTGGTAATGCTTAAAAACAGCAGTCCCGGCGCATCGAGAAGCAGCCAGCCGTCCATGACGGGTGCAGGCGGAAGAATCCAGGCCAACACCGTCAGTACGGCATGGCCGATGGCGGCTGTCGTCAGAACAACCCGTATCGCTGTTGCGGATTTCAAGCCGAATACCGCCAGGGCTGCCGCAATCGGAAGAAAAATCAATGCCAGAATCATGTCAGCCCTTCAATGCACTCAGCAGGTCCGTATCGATATGGTCGAATTCCCGGTTGATGTGAAAAATCGCGATACCCATCACGAATACCGCCATGAAAACGTCGAGCAGGGTTCCCAGTTCCACCAGCAGAGGTTCTTTCAGAGCCAGGGCCAGCCCGAACGCATAAATGCCGTTTTCCATGACCAGATATCCGAGTACCTGGGACAGGGCTTTTTTGCGGCTGACAATCGCCAGCAGCCCGACCATGATGGTAAACAGGGAAAGCGGTACAACCAGCGGCGATTTCAAGGGAATCGGCAGTGGGAGCCGGCCGCCCATCCACATGGCCAGCGCCAGCAAGCCAACGCTGATCAGCATCGAAGTGGAATATCCGATAAACGGTTCCATTTCCCTTCGTACGCTGGAGGTGCGCATCGATCGGAGCAGCAGCCACGGAAAAACCATGCCTTTGAATACGATGGTTATTGCCGAAAGCAGAATGGCTCGAAGCGTCATCTGGTCTGGATTCACCAGTCCTGGAAGAATGCCGAGCAAAACGCCTTGAAGCGCTACGATGCGGATGCAGGCGCTCAATCGGCTGGAGCCGATCAGCTTCAGGTTGGTGAGAATCAGCAGCACGATCAGTGCATCAATCCACAGTTCCATACCTTATCCTTTCAATACCAGAACGATCGCCAGAATGGCCAGAACGCCGGCGCCGGACAACAATTGGGGAACGCGCAGCAGCCGCAACCGCGCCATAGACGATTCAATCACGCCGATGCCAATGGGCAGAAGAAAAATCCCGCCCAGGGTCGCTGCGCCATCCAGCAGAAAATCACCCGACCGAACCGGAACCAGAATGCCTGCCAGCAGAGCCCCGAATATCCAGAGTTTGATGGCCGAGCTGTAGAGAATCATGGCAAAGTCCGGTCCGCTGTGATCCAGCACCATGACTTCATGGATCATGGTCAGCTCCAGATGGGTATTGGGGTCATCGACCGGAATCCTTGCGTTTTCCGTAAGAAGAACGATGAACAGGGCGCTGGCTGCCAGAAGAAGAACCGTTCCGGAATGCATCCAGGCGGAAAATGACAGACCCGCATAAATTCCGGAAAGTGACAGATGGGGAAGGGGTATGCCGGAATCGATGGCCGATTCCCCGATTTCCCCCATCGCCAGAAGACTGAGCAGCAGGGCGGGCTCTGCCAGGATGGAAAACTGAACCTCTCGGCTGGCGCCCATGCCCTCGAATGCAGAGCCGGTGTCAAGTGCTGCGACAACCGTAAAAAACCGCATCACGCCAAGAAGGTAAATTAGAAAAATCAAATCCCCGGTAAAATTCAAACATGCTGCGCCGCCGCCGATGGGCAGCACCAGCAGCGCTGTCATGGCAGCGGCCAGCCCCACCATGGGGCCGGCGCGGAATACCCAGCTTGTGGTGCGACTGTAAACCGCACTTTTTTGAAACAATCGGGCCAGGTCGTAATATGCCTGAAGCAGCGGCAGGCCCTTTCGGCCGGCAAAAAAGGCCTTGGTCCGGTTGACGATTCCCAGAAGCAGCGGAGACAGCAGCAGAGCCCCCAGCGGATGTAGTATGAATATCATTTTCATGAAAGATTATCTCAGGTTCCATATCAGGAGGGACAACAGCGTTACAGCCACATACAGAACATATATCTGAACGCGGCCCTGCTGCAGCCAGTGCAGTCGCAGCAAAAGTCGATGGATGCCGTGGAAAAGCGGGTGAAAGAGCCTTTTCAAAAAGACATCATCCGTATGGGTATGCAGACTGGCTCGAGCCGGGAAAAGTCCTTCCGGTGCATGAATTGTTTGCCGAGTCTGCAAAAAAAAGCCGAACATGGTGGTGATGGGTTGTGCATAAGAGGACGCCGTATACTGCATGCGGGCGGTGGGTCTGAGAAATCCGCAGTCCCAGGTGCAGCTTTGCCCGGGAATTTTGCCGGACAGAAGGTGTCTGCGCAGCAGGATCAGAGATGCCAGAATCAGGACAAAAAAGCAAGAGAGCGCAGTGATGCGCTGAAGCGGCAGAACGATGACGGCAAGGTGAACGTCGATATCGTTGATTAACAGCCCGGTGACGTTTCCAATCAGCGGATTCATGGCCGAAATGATCCAGGGAGACAGCAAGCCGATACCCAGACAGCCGAGCGCCAGCAGCAACATCGGAAGTCGCATGCTCCAGCTTATTTCATGTACCGGCAGGGCAGGGGTACACCGGGGCTCGCCCAGAAAAACAATGCCGAACGCCTTGGTAAAGCAGGCGGCGGCCAACCCGCCGATGGCGGCCAGACCAGCGATAACGCCGATGCTGGAAAGTGAAACATCCGAAAGTCCCATGCCCATGAAGGCGCCGACAAAGATGAGAAATTCACTGATGAAACCATTGAGCGGGGGCAGACCGCAGATGGCGAAAGATCCGATCAGAAAAAGCGTACCGGTCCAGGGCATGTGGCGTATCAGTCCGCCCAGTTGCTCGATATTTCGCACACCGGTGGCATGCAGCACCGCACCCGCGCCTAAAAAGAGCAGCCCCTTGAAAAGCGCATGATTCAGCACATGCAGCAGGCTGCCGCCGAAACCCAAAACCGCCAGTACCGGCTGGTTCACAGCCAGCCCTAGAACGCCCAGCCCCAGCCCCAGGGTGATGATGCCGATATTCTCCACGCTGGAATAAGCCAGAAGGCGTTTGAGATCATGCTGAGCCAGAGCGAAGAGAACACCCAGTATGCCGGAAGTCAGCCCCACGGCGATCAGCAGCCATCCCCACCAGGGTTCGGGCCGGCCCAGAAAGCTCAGCGTTCGAAACAGACCGTAAATCCCGGTCTTGATCATGACGCCGGACATGACGGCGGAAACATGGCTCGGGGCTGCGGGATGGGCTTCCGGAAGCCAGACATGAAAAGGCATGAATCCGGCCTTCGTGCCAAAACCAATGACAGCCAGCAGAAACGCCGTACCGGTCAGGGAAGTTCCATTGACGCCGGATGCGATGAAATGGGTAAAATCCAGAGATGAACATCGATGCGCTAGCAGGATGAACAGCACAAACAGAAAGGCGGTGCCGATGTGTGTTGCGATCAGATAAATCCATCCTGCCTGCCTGACGCTCTTGATTTCATCTTCAAAAGTAACCAGAAAAAATGATGACAGGGACATAATTTCCCATGCCATGAGAAACAGCATGCCATTATGAGAAATGACGACCATGACCATGCTGGCAACCAGGATATTGAAAAAAAACCATGAAGCCCCAAGATTTTTTCGGTTTCGGTAATCCCACAGATACGTGCAGCCATAAATAGCGGCAATGGCGGACAAGATCAGAATCGTCAACAGAAAAAATGCAGAGAGGGCATCCAGTTTCAGTGAGAAAGAACCATAGGGAATCTGCCAGGAACGCTGAAATTCCGCTATCCGCCCTGTCCAGAGGACAATTGACGCAGGAACCAGACCGATCAGGGCTCCCATAACGGTTCCCCCTGCACCCATCATATTGGCGACGCGGGGATTTTTCCCGAAGAAAAAGGAGCAAATGCCGCTGAAACAAAAAATCATAAGAGAGAACAAAATGAGCCGCATCGATACACTTTCTTATTGCGATTTTCTTGAAAATCCGCTGAGAACTTATTGTTTAAAACAAGATTTGATCTGAATTCGCATTGTCCTGGGGGTGTATTCTGAAGGGGCTCAGTGAGCGGGGAGTTTCTCTTCAATGCGCCTGGCTTCGGCGAATATCACGTTTGTTTGGGACTTCTGCTTGATGATGGTTTTAAATTGGGCATCGGACAAGGCAAATGACAACTTCGAGAGCAGGTTCAGGTGTGTGCGCACGGTCGGGCTGATGAGGGTAAACAGGATGCTGACCGGCTGACCGTCGAGCGCACCGAAATCTACCGCCTGCTCCAGGTAACACAGGGAGATCATCGATCTGGGGATTTGCAGTACAATCGGGTTGCGGACATGCGGGATGGCCATCCCATCGCCGATTCCGGTTGAACCGAGTGATTCTCGAGAAAGCAATACCTGGTAGAGAAAGGGTCTGTCTGTCTCCTCAGGAAGATTCAGTGATTGAACAACCGCGTCCAGAACAGATGCTTTGTCTGCCCCGCAGACGCCGTAATTCACACCACCTGCTCGCAACGCATCATCGAGACGGGGCATCAGCAATGGGTCTTGATCGGATATATTTATAATTTCAGCCGTGACATCCGTTTGCGTGGCGCTTGCCCATTCCAGCAGTTCCGATCGGCTGAACCGGTAAGCTTCACCGACATGATAAACCGGGAGGTTTCTATGTTTGATCCAGTGGAAAACGGTTTTTTCAGAAATATTGAAAATTCCAGCCACGTCTCTGACAGTCAGTTGCAATAAACACCTTCTTTTGTGAATAATTTTACAAAGTAGCTATTATTTTCCCGATTGACGGGCGTGTCAAGTTAAAAAAAGAAGAAACGTTCTTACTGTCCTTGTAAAACGCAATTCCAAGGAAATGTCAATTTCATATGAACAAATCTTGACAATGTGTTATACGTGGTACGTTATGTTCGAAATGTAATCTCAATATCGCTTAACGAAGAATACTTTTTATTCTGTATTTTCCATTATCCTGTTCATCCTGCATATCCATGGAAAAAACTATTTAAAAAACCATAGTATTTATTGAAAGGGGTATAGCATGTCAAATAGACCGTTGATTCCGGCCGTTTTCGTTGTGATACTCATTTTATTGACGGGAGCTGTTGCAGCAATAAATGCTGCTGCGGCCGATGAAAGTAAAAATATCTTACCGCAGAATACACGCACAGATTCAATAATTGAGAAGGGCCAGTCCATACGAGTTTTATGGACTGTTTCCGGATATAAGCGTGGAGCAAATGACAAATGGCAAAAGGAAGATGCCGATGCGATGATATTGAAAACGCTCGATATGGATGATAACAGCATCACCTTTGCAGGAAAGAACTGTAAAGAAGTTGTCTTCAAACGGGAACGGCAGCAATTGGAAAGCTACCTGATGAGCAGGTACGCGGTCACCCCGCAGCGTATTGACTTAGTGAATGAAGAAGTGGAATTGGTCAAAACCAATTGCACCCTGCCAGGCTTTTCTGAATATCTTCGGCTGCCAGACGGGCGACTGGTCATAAATATCGATGGTGTTTTTTTCTTTCTGGAACCTGTTCGGTTTTAAAATCACCGTTATCTCATATCCATACAGGATGATGTTTGCTGGGTATTTACACATTTACTGCAAAGGGTGAAAACATGAAAAAATGTCGTTATCTGGTTAGTTTTTTACTTTTTATCTTGATGGTTCCTGTTCTCCCCGGCCATGCATCGGCGGTTGAAAATTCGGTTTCATTCGATGTACCGTTCATGCCAAAGCAAGCGCTGTCTGTTGATGGTCTCACCCTTTACAATGCACAGAATATCGGCGTCATGGTGGTTGATCCAAATCCTTCTCAACAAAGGGTTCGAATACCGGCGCCCGAGCGATTGATGGAACCATCGGCCGCCAGTGCGACAATTCAGTATACCTATCAGGCGGCAGGCCAGACAGATCCCTGGGGAGAAACCTGTTACACCGTTCCGGATGATACCAAGGCAGCATTTAATCAGGCAGGCATCATATGGGGAAACTTGCTTCAGTCTTCCGTTCCCATCAAGATTCAGGTGTGCTGGGGTTCGTTGAGCAGCAGTAACATTCTGGGATACTCCGGGGGAGGAACTTCATACAAGGATTTTAGCAATGCTCCTCGATCCGGAACTTGGTATATAAGCAGCTTGGCCAATTCGCTGGCTGGGACCGATTTGGACGCCAATAAATATGACATGTATATCACCTATAACAAAAATTTCTCCTGGTATACTGGAACCGATGCCAACCCGCCAGCGGACAAAATCGATCTGGAAACTGTTGCGCTTCATGAAATCTGTCATGGCCTCAACTTTTCAGGATCGATGTCTTACGCAACGGGTGTTGCCAAATGGGGATATGGTACGGGATACCCGAATATCTATGATACCTTTATGCGTGATGGCGCCGGCAATTCCCTGATCAATACATCTGCATACGCCAATAACTCTACTGCGCTTGGCAGTGCTGTTACATCGAACAACCTGTGGTTTGAAGGCCCGCTGGCCATGTCCGGAAACGGTGGCGCCCGGGTAAAGATGTATGCGCCAACAACCTGGAGTTCCGGCTCAAGCTATTCACATCTGGATTACACGACATTTGCCACCGGCAACAATAAGCTCATGTGTTATGCAATCTCCAGCGGCACCGCCATTCATGACCCCGGTCCGGTGACAATGGGCCTTTTAAAAGATCTGGGATGGAAAACCGGAGATATAACGATTCCAGTACTTACAGTCAGCCCGGTAACACAAAATGGTGGAAATGGTTCAGGAACAACGTCGTTCACTGTTTCCAATACGGACGCTGGAACCATGTCCTGGACAGCGGCTGTGACACCAATCGTCAATTGGCTGCGGATTACATCCGGAAGCAGCGGCGCCAATTCCGGAACCATCACCTGTTCATTCGACGCCAACACTTCGATAGAATCGCGCACAGCAACGATTCGCGTAACGGCGCCCGGCGCTACCGGCAGTCCGGTGGATGTGACCGTGGTACAGGCCGCAGCACCGACGCCGACACCAACACCGACACCAACACCAACACCGACACCAACACCGACACCGACACCGACACCAACACCAACACCGACACCAACACCGACGCCAACACCGACGCCGACACTAACACCAACGCCGACACCGACGCCAACACCAACACCGACACTAACACCAACACCAACACCGACACTAACACCAACGCCGACACCGACACCGACGCCAAAAATGATCTCGGGCAGCGTTAAAACATCTTCTGATGCAGCGGTTTCCGGAGTAACGATCACCTTCAGCAACGGGGGTACGACCACAACCGACAGCAGTGGTAATTACAGCACACCCGTATCTTATAATTACAGCGGCACGGCAACGCCAGCTAAAACAGGTTACACGTTTACACCGACTTCAAGAACCTACAGCAATATCACAGCCAATCAAACTGCGCAGGATTATCAGGCGACACCCAATGGCTCTCCCATAATTGGCTCAAACTCAATCGAAGATATGGATTTGGTCAAGGTAACAGACATGTCAGGCGCTGGCGCTGCTATTCATGTCAGGGCATGGGATCAAGGTGGCAATGAACTTTCCGAAGCCTCATACGCCCCGGTTCTAACCGTGAATAGCCACGCAACAACCAGCATCAAGGGGATGGACCTTGCAGACAGATTCCCGAACGGCGAACCCTCTACATACGTATTTTCTGTTGAATCCGCCAACATGTTCATTACCAATGTCAACAACAGCAATGACGGGGCCGTAAAAGTTCCCATCATTTATTCAAGCGGCATCAGTTATTTCGTATCAAATTCTATCGGTGTCAGAAATACCGTTAAGATAACCGATATGTCCGGCGCCCTCTCATCAAGTGGTATTTCTATTTCCATCAAAGCCTGGGATGTTTCCGGTCAGGAAATTCCCGAATCGGCTTCTGCGGAGCCTTTAAAACTTTACAGCCATGGCACAACCAGTCTGTCCGGTGATTCCATTGCAAAACGTTTTCCGACAGGATCGCCAATGACATTTGCATTCAGCATCGCCTCGCCGAAGCTGGTGATATCCAATGTAAAAAACAGCAGCGATGGAACATTGAACATTCCAAGCGTTTATACGACAGGCGTCAGCAACTTTGTTTCAAATTCCATCGGTCCTCGGAACACCCTCTATATTTCGGATTTTTCCGGGAATCTGGCTCAGGGCGGTTCGGCTGTTACTGTCAGGGCCTGGGATGTTTCCGGACAAGAAATCCCGGAGTCGGAGTTGCTCAGTTCATATATAATTTATAATTATGAAACGTTAAAGATCACGGGTTCGGATCTGGCCAGCCGGTTCTCATCGGGCAGCCCCATGACCTATGAATTTACCGTTGGCTCTGCCAAGTTTGTTATTACCAACATCAAAAGCAGCTCTGATGGTGTTATCAACATTCCGACAGTTTTCAGCAGCGGGATGGCCAACTACGCCACCAACTATGTCAGTGATCAGAACACCATCAGGATATCGGACCTGTCGGGCGCAATCCTGTCGGGTGGTGCAACGATTTCCATTGTGGCAAGAGATGTGGACGGAAACCAGATTGCCCAATCCGGTACTGTTCCTGCACTGAAGCTCTACAACTTCGGCACAACGACGATTGCAGGAAGCGACCTTCAGGATCGATACCCTGGGGGTACGCCGGTAAGCTATGAATTTACGATTGGCTCAACCAAAGCGGTCGTAACGAATCTGACGAACAGTACGGATGGTACGATCAATATCCCGACTGTTTATAGTATTGGATCTTATGGCGGTATCTGATCGATGGATGGCTGAATCGGTATTGCAGTAATTGAGATACCGCAGGCAAGAGGGGAGTCGCCGGTTTTGGCGACTCCCTTATCACTTTCATCATCGTGTTTTGTCTTAAAGAACTTCTGCATAACCTTCCAGTTTACCGATATTTTTCCGCATCATATCTGTTGATGTCTCTCAAATTGAGAGACGTTGCTTGACGGTCTCTCAATTTGAGAGACATTTCTGGGCATGTGCAATTTTTAATTGCCCATTTTCACAGCCTTGAAATTTTTTTAAGCCGCAACAGTTCTATATTTCACATCAATTATAATACTTAGGGACGCTCAGCATCGGGTTTTGCAGGTATAAAACTTGCAGATATCCTTCTATGTCTGATTCAAAACAGATTCAGTTAATCCTTGGCAAGATATTTTAATTGATATTTCAAGTAGATATCTTTTTACTATGTATGATGGATGTGCTGTATCTGTCTATCAGCAAGCCTCCGGCATGAGAGAGTGGCAGGGGCGAACTGCTGCATGCAGCATTCCATTGCCGCCCCGGCGGGGGGAAGTCGGGAGGGGGGATATTGTAAATTCAAAGAGTGTTCCGCTCTCCAGTCACCACTGGCCGGGAGGGGGTGTGAACGGGTACTGAACAATTGTGACCGGTTAAGATATATCAGGAATCGGATTTCAACAAAACAGAAAAGGTGAAAAAAATGTGTATTTTTTTAAGAGTCACTTTTAGCTTTATTATTCTAATACACACGCACACATTTTATCCACAGTTCAATCTTCTCCGGACTTGCTGTTTTTTCGCCATCTTTTATATATTTTGCATCTTCAGCCGTTAGATCCCCTGCCACCGTCGACTTAATGAATGCGCTTCAAATCGACTTTGTACATTTTAATATTTGCGTGGTTATGAATACAAAGGTGCCTACCTTAATCCAAAGGTCTGTGTTGCTATACTAAACAACAAAAGGAGCATAACATGAAAAAGTTGAGTATGATGTTGATCTTGTTATCCGTTGGTTTTATTGTTCTAAGCACAGTTCCATCTGTTTTCGGCCAGTCTTTTGACCTGGAAATAACTCCAAATAATATCGATGAGTTGAATGATAATTCTGATGTGACCATAGTAGGCACTTCTGATCAAGCCGCCGATACTGATCGTGCAGCTTCCAAGCCTGCGAAAAGAGGAAAACTGATTGTAATCAATGAATCCACATATTGTGCCGATGTATATTTAGACGATAAAAAAGTATATGAGGATCTGCCTGCTGGCAAAACGTTGACTTTGAATAATGTTCCGCAGGGAACTCACAAGTTTTATGCTTCAGAGTGCAAAGGCGGATCAGTGCATTGGGGACCTCTCAATTACACACAAGGAAGCAGTTACACCATAACACTTAAAAACTCATAGTTGCCATATGATTTGGACTTTGGACAAAAGGTAGGCACTTACTGGCCCCCATTTTTTGTTTTATGACTTGACGCATAAGTCTATCAATTGTGGCTTTTCTAGCACTGTAGATTCCCGAAATGACAGGGTGAGTACCGACGCAGTTTATCCACTGAACTAACGAAAGACGGAGATTGATATGAGAAAAAGAACAATATTTATAATCACGGCACAACCACCATCGAAGGGGATGACCTGATGAATCGTTTTGCTGGTGGGTTTCCTGTTACCTATGAATTTTCGATTGGATCAACAAGCGCAGTCGTTACGAATCTTACAAAAAGTATGGATGGGACGATCAATATCCCGACAGTGTTTACCATCGGGCCTTATGGGGGGATATAAGGAGACCGGCGCTGTCCTTCACCAAACTCGATGTACTCTACATGATTCATTCAATATCTATTTATATTTTGAGGAGCCCCAATGAAGTTTAAATGGCTTATTGGCATATTCTTCTTCATGAGTTTGTATGCGGAGGCTGAGGCAGTGAGACCACCTCTCAGACCATTGAACGGTGAACAATTTACTAAAATGATTACTGGCGCTGATGTGATCGCTGTTGGAACCATCAATAGTGTGATTCTATCAAAAACTTCCGCGCCTCCGCTGGAAACTGTGATGATTCATGCAACCATGGCAGCAGAGCGAATTTTGAAAGGTGATAAGTCGATAAAAAGCATCGTGATTGAGGAGACCTTTCAACAATTTCCGGCCGAAAATAACGAAAAATCCGTGACAACGCAAATTGCTGGCCCTGCACCCCCAGTTGGAAAGTATCGGAACGGTGACCGACTCCTGGTTTTTCTGAAATCCTTAGACGGATCAAACATCTACCGCCCGTTAGGTTCTGGAAATCACGATGCATATCTTGGAATTTTTCAGATTACAGCAGACGGGGTAAGGTCGGATAGATATCGATTTGATGAGGAGTTAACAAAATACGGTAAATCCGAGGCAGATTTTCTTAATTTTATTTTTTCAATCAAAGGAGAATAGTTATGATGCGACGTTGGAATTGCTGTCTCTCATTAGCGATTTTACTATTGTGTGTTTTTCAGTTGTCTTCCGTTTCAGTAGCCGGACCATTGAATTCTTATGGAGTTGACTCCGACAATCCGTATGTTGTCAGGCGTTTTGTCCAAGATGAAAAAACGATTGATGAGGTGATTGTTCCAGGACGTCCACCCGAAACGTATCGAGCGCCCGAAGCAATCATTCCGGAGTCCAGTTCAGCCACCGGAACCAACACACTATCCAGTGTTCCAGCTTTTGACTGGAGTTATGGCTGTTCTGCAACATCTGCCGCTATGATGTTTGGTTACTACGACAATATCGGGTATCCGAATCTTTACACAGGACCGACCAACGGCGGAGTATGTCCGATGACCAATGCTGTATGGGGGGAAGGTGAGTGTCCGTTAAGTGCAACACATCAGGGACTTGATGGTCGAACGAGCAAAGGGCATGTTGATGATTACTGGATTGTGTATGGAAGCACAGCACAGGACCCGTATATCGGAAACTGGACTGAGCATGTTCAGGGGGAATGCACGGGTGATTTTATGGGCACCAATCAGTCTTCAAAATCAAATACCGATGGTTCAACCATTTTTTATTACTATACCGACGGAAGTCCGACTTATGACTTTACTGGGGCAGAGCCTGGCAGACGGGATGGATGTCACGGTATGAAATTATTTTTTGTAAGTCGTGGTTACACCGTAAGTAGCAATTATTCTCAATATATTATGGGATATAATGCCAATACAAAAGGGTTTACTTTTGAAAATTACAAAATGGAAATTGATGCAGGACGGCCGGTACTGATTCAGATAAAGGGTCATACCATGCTGGGTTATGGTTACAATGATTCGGGCACGCTGATTTATCTGCGTGATACCTGGGATTATAGCTCTCATCAAATGGCGTGGGGAGGAAGTTATTCAGGGATGCAACATTATGCTGTAACAGTTTTTATTCCTTCCCCAGCAACATCAAATCCCGTTTTATCCGTAACGCCAGCCACGAAAGATGTGGGAGCTGGTTCAGGAACATCGATATTTAGTGTTTCCAATACGGGCTCAGGCAGTATGCCCTGGACCGCAGCGGTGTTATCTGGCGGGAGTTGGCTTTCTATTACATATGGATCGAGCGGCAGTAATACGGGAACGATCAATTGCGCCTTTGCCGCCAATACGGGAACATCATCCCGTACTGGCACGATTCGGGTGACGGCAACTGGAGCGACAGGCAGTCCAAAAGATGTGATGGTGATACAGGCGGCGGCACCCACGCCCACACCGACCCCGACAGTCAAACCCACCCCTACACCGACCCCGACAGTCACCCCTACACCGACCCCGACAATCAAACCCACCCCTACACCGACCCCGACAGTCACGCCTAAACCTACTCCCACACCGACATCCGCGCCCATAATCGGCTCAAACTCAATCGAAACGATGGATGTGGTAAAGATTACCGATATGTCTGGTTTTGGGGGAGCTGTCACTGTCAGAGCATGGGATAAAGGTGGAAATGAGCTTTCCGTGGCTGGAGATGCCTTGCCGATTTCCATTTTCAATTACGGAACAACCAGCATCCTTGGCGGCGATCTTGAAGACAGATTTCCTGGCGGCATTCCGGCAGCCTATGTCTTTGGGGTCAATTCACCCAGAATGTTCATCACCAACGTTAATAACAGCAGCGATGGTGCTGTCAAAGTACCCATTATTTATTCAAATGGCCTCAGCAACTTTGTATCAAACTCCATTGGTTCCAGAAATACCCTTAAAATAACAGACATGTCCGGCGCCATTCCTGTCAGTGGTATTCCGATCAATATCGCAGCCTGGGATACATCCGGTAACGCAATCCCGAAATCCACATCTGCGATACCTTTACTTCTTTTTAGTCATGGCACAACCGCCATTGCCGGGGCATCCCTTCCTGAACGGTTTCCATCGGGTACGCCGTTAACATACGAGTTTACCATCGCCTCGCCAAATCTGGTTGTCTCCAATGTAAAAAACAGCAGCGATGGAACGTTGAATATTCCAACCGTATATACTGTTGGATTAAATGACTTTGTCTCAAATTCTATCGGCCCCAGAAATACGATTTATATTTCTGATTTTTCGGGTTCATTGGGTAGCAGCGGAGCGCCTATCGGAATAAGAGCATGGGATGTTACCGGAATGGAAATCCCAGAGTCTGTATCAGTCAGTGCTTACAATATCTTCAACTATGAAACGATAAAGCTCACGGGTTCAGAGCTGGCCAGTCGCTTTTCTTCCGGTGTACCTATGACTTATGAATTTACCGTAGGATCATCCAAGTTTGTAATAACAAATGTCAAAAGCAGTTCAGGTGGCGGTATCAATATTCCCACTGTTTATACAAAAGGAATTGTTAATTTCGCAACAAATTACATCAGCGATCTGAATACCCTTCAAATCACGGATATGTCCGGCAGTATACCGTCGGGTGGCGCAACCATAACCATTGCAGCCAGAGACGTGGACGGAAATTTAATCCCTGAATCCGCAAGTCTCCCAAGTCTGAAACTTTATAATCATGGCACAACCACCATCGAAGGGGATGACCTGATGAATCGTTTTGCTGGTGGTTTTCCTGTTACGTATGAATTTTCGATTGGATCGACAAGTGCAGTTGTTACGAATCTTACAAAAAGTATGGATGGGACGATCAATATCCCGACCGTTTTTACCATCGGGCCTTATGGGGGGATATAGAGTAGTACTGAATTAAGCTAATGGGAGAACAGCCAAAGCCTTTCTCCCATTAGCTTTACTGATAACACTCGCTACACTGAATCTTGCCTTCAGGCGTTATCACCATCGTGTTTCAAAAGTTGTGCTCAAGCATGGTGGCCGCAATCCGAGTATTTCGGTACCCCAGAGCATTCTTATCGATATTTATATCTCAGCCGCAGGTTCTGCCATTGACGTCAATCGCGGCACTGGTTCAGTAGAATGGGATATCATGCCGCTGCCTGGATCATGAAGATATTCTCCCAAGGGAGTTTTTCTTTGATAATTCCCATTGCGACCGCAGGTACTTTTTTTGTAGTGAAATGAGGGATAAAGTGGTGGCACTTAATCCCGGGGAGTATCGGTGTACCGATACTTGTTATATATATGATATAATTGTGTAAAATTGATGTACCTGAAAAGTTTTCGGGTGACGCCAAGCGTTCATTTCGGGTGTTTAAAACGGGCGCTATCGTGTATAAGAAGTTTGATCAAAACGCACATTGTAACGATTTGAAGATATCAGACAGGATTTCCGGAGCTGCCCATGGGCAAAAACATCACATCACCCCATGATGAATTCTTCAAAAACATCATGGGCCGGGTGGAAAACACCAGAACCTATATCAAACATTACCTTCCGGCCGAGATCACATCCCGCATGGATATGGATACTCTCGAAGTGGATATCGAGGGATATGTGGATGACGATCTGAAGCCGTATTTTTCCGATGTGGTCGCCACCGTCCAGTTGACTGACGGACAGCCTTCCGATATTTACATTCTGTTCGAACATAAAAGCGGACTGGACAGATGTACCTGGCTGCAATTGCTGAAATACATGGTTCTGAAATGGCTGAAGTGCTTGAAAGACCCGGAACAGCACCAAGGACATCTGCCCATCATCATTTCAGTTGTGGTATATCACGGCAAGGCCAAATGGCGGTATAGCACCAGCATTGTCCGGTTAGGTTCTTGCATGCAATAATAAGTCATTTAATATCAGTGTATTATATTTTGATATTTTGTTGTATTTCAGCAAAAATAAACATTGAATGTTTTTGTAAAATAACAACTAACTGATATTATGTGGTTAAATTTTTTGTATGCAAGAATCTAACCGGACAACACTGGTATAGCACGGCATTTTCGGAGTTGTTCCAGCCACCATCCGATGCTTTTCAGCCGTACATTCCCACATTCGAGCATATTCTGCACGATATCTCCCATGTGGAAGAACAATCTTTCAAGGCATCCGTCGAGATCCAGATATTCTTGATGCTGCTGAAATACATTTTTCTGCCGGAGCTGCATCACAAGCTGCCGGAAATCATGTCTCTACTAAACGACCTGAACGACAAAGACCGCATCACCGAATATTTGCAGGTCATCACAAAATACATTTTAACCGCAGCCAATCTCGACCGGGAGAAACTCAAAGAAGCGGTCAGAGATGTGCCCAAAGGAGTGGAAACCGTGGAAACAACCGCCAGCAGACTGAGACAGGAAGGGTTCGATGAAGGGGTTTTGATCGGAGAAGCAAAGGGAGAAGCGAGGGGAGAAGCGATGGGGATTCAGATTATACTGGAGGAACTTCTTCAGGAAAGATTTGGAGTGATTCATCCGGTACTGGCCAATAAAATCAAATCCATCGAAGCCGCGGATACATTGAAGGACTTATTCCGCCAGGCATTGAAGGTGGAGAGTATTCAGGAATTCAATCGGATACTCGATAGACTGTTACAGCCTTTATGATTATACAGAAACACTACTGAATGATGAACAACATGGAAGAATTAGAACGCGCTCTGGAATACCCATGGGAAAAGAGGCTCAGGACATTTCTGTGCCTCAGTTAAAATTTCTTGCAGCACTGGGAGGAGGCCGCCCGGATGGGCTTTTCTTTGCCGGTGATCTGGGTCAACGGATATTCCAACAGCCTTTTTCCTGGAAGGCCATCGGCGTCGATATCCGAGGACGTTCCCGCACGCTTCGGATCAATTACCGAACCTCACACCAGATTCGCATGCAGGCAGACCGTCTGCTGGGGCCGGAGCTGTCATTTAAGTTGTTGCCAGTGGATTTTGGGAGCCTGACGTTCGGGTAGCCGGTAATAATTCACTTTGGCATAGCCGATCATCATCGGAAAATGAAAAGGATAGTCCATGGGAATGCCCACCGTCTCTTTCAGTGATGGGTCAGCAAGCATCGCACCTTGCAGCAGACCGGCCCAGCAAGTCCCCAATCCATATTTGGGCGCAGCCAATTCCAAATAGCTGAGCGCCAGGGTCAGATCGACCATGCGGATGGGTGCGGGCCCCGGAGCCATAGCTATCACCAGACAGGGGGCTGAACGCAGAACTCAGAACACCATCCGGATATCGGATATGTCGGGCGCAATCCTGTCGGGCGGTGCAACGATTTCCATTGTGGCAAGAGATGTGGACGGGAACCAGATCCCGACTGGTTACAGTATTGGATCTTATGGCGGTATCTAATCGGTGGATGGCTGAATCGGTATTGCAGTAATTGAGATACCGCAGGCAATAGGGGAGTCGCCGGTTTTGGGGCGACTCCCTTATCACTGAACATCATGAATACATCTGTCGTTCACACACCCAATCCACAATTCCCTCGCCCTGGCTTCCGAATACCGCACCAATCAGAATCACAGGCTGCTTTCGGTTTTGATACGGTGCTGCATATCCTCTGTCATGAATCTGGGCCAGTGCCGCCTGGGCAGTTCCCCCCAGCTTGAACTCGAAGATAAATATCCCTTCGTCGATTTCGACGACTGCATCGATCCGGCCTTTGCTGGTTCGTACTTCGACCCCGATCTGCAGGCCGACCAGCCTGAAAATCAGATAAAAAATGGTCTGGTAATACCGCTCCGCCTTGATCTGAATGTCATAGGGGATGCCGGCGAAAAAGACCTGCAAAACGGCGAATACCTGTTCGATATCACCGGCTCGCATGGCGTCGATCATCTGCCAGAGATACGCATCCGAGGTTTCTTTCTGTACCGGTGTGAACTCGTCGATCAGGTATTTCAAAAAGGATTCCCGGACTTCGAGGTTCGGATAGTCCAGGGTAAAAAGCCTTCGTTTGGGA